>JAICQE010000012.1 GCA_025938035.1 Vicinamibacteria bacterium | reverse complement strand
CTTCCCGGATACGGAGGCGAACCGACGCTTCGTCGAGCATCTCGTCACCGCGCTTGCGGAAACGACCGACGTGGTCGTGCTGAGTCCGGCGGTGCAGCTCGACGATCATCAGGATCTGCCCATCGCGCGGCGCGGCCGGGTGCACGCGGCGGCGTCGCTGATGTCGCCGCGGACGAACCTGGACGTCCAATCGCAGATCATCGCCCGCGCCCGTGCCTTCCTCGGCACGCACGGCGGGCTCTCGTACCTGCCGCCGTTCTACGGGGTCAAGTCGCTGTCCTTCTATTCCAACCCCGGCTCGTTCTCGCCGCAGCATCTCGAGCTGGCGCGCCGCGTCTTCACGCGCCTGCAGCCCGGCTCGTACGTCGCACTGCACGTTGACGATCTCGCCACGCTGCAAACGACGCTGGGGGAGCGTTACGAGGCTATTGCGGGGATAGCCCGTCGGCTGTGACTGGTGGCCGAGCGCGCGGAGGTAACGGCCTCACAGGAGCAACGGAGGAACGAAGACGAACGGAGGGCCGCTCACGTCGCGGCAGGCCGCCTTCGGCGGCCAATCGAACGGCCGCAGTGTCTTCGTGGCCTTCGTGATCTTCGTGTCCTTCGTGGTGAAAGACCGACAAGACTCCGTTCGTCTTCGTTCCTCCGTTGCTCCTGTGAAACCGTTCCCTCCGTCCATCTCCGTGACCTACCGCGGTAGACTGGCACCGGATGGTTGATTCGAAGCGGTTGTACCCGCACCGGCTCGCGAAGTCGGCGTTCATGGCGGTGAGCAACATCACCGGCCGCACGTGGCGGCATACGAGCAAGAACCTGACCCGCGCGCGCCGGCACTTTCTGCACCGGGCGCGCTACAGCAGCGCCGGGCGTGCGATGCTGGCGGTCACCGAGGCGGTCACCTCGCCGCGGGACGCGATCCAGCGCCGGAACGCGGCCGCGGCGTACAACCGGACACACGCCGACATGCGCCTCGATCGGCGCGACGGCTACGCGATGCTGCCGCCCGGTTCAGTCGCCAACACCGATGAGATCATTGCGCTGTCGCTGAGCCTGTTCGAAGAGAAGCAGCGGCAACTCGAGGCCGCCGCCGGATCGAGCCACTCCAAGAAGTGGGCGTTCCTGCGCAGTATCCTGACCAACCAGGATCTGGCCAGTAACCCGAAACTGGTCGACTTTGCGCTGTCGGACTCCCTGCTCGGGCTCGTCACGAACTACCTCGGGACGATCCCGCACCTCAATCGCATCGATTTGCTCTACTCGGTGAACCACGGCGGGGAGGAAGCCATTTCCAGCCAGATTTATCACCTCGATCCCGAGGGGACGCGGCAGGCCAAGCTGTTCATGAACCTCCGGGACGTCGGCCCCGCCGAAGGCCCGTTCACGTTCATCCCCGCCTCCGAGACGACGCGGATCGTGAACGCCATCAAGAAGCGCCGGCTCGAGGACACGCAGATGGCGGCCGGCCGCTATTCCGACGACGAGCTGGAGGCGGTTGGGGGACTGAAGAAGGCGATCAGCGTGGATGGCCCGAAGGGGAGCGCGGCGCTGGTGGACACGTCACGCTGTCTGCATTTCGGCAGCCGGGTCAAGCCGGGCACGTACCGGCTGTGTCTCTACATTCAATATTGCACGTCGCGCGAGCACGGGAACATGTTCGACGCTTCCCGCCACGCGAACGATCCGGTCAGGTACCTGGCCCTCATCAACAGCGCCCGCTCACCGCAGGGAGCGGTGGCCGCCCCACATCAGATGGGGTGACGCGGGGTCAGGAGAAAGGAGTTAGGAGCAAGGTGACGCGCGGCCGGACGACGACGCAGAGACTAGCGCGCCCGGTCCGGTCCGTTGACTTGCTCGAAGACGCGCGGAGGTGGCGGCAGGCCCTTGGCCTTTGCGTCGGCCGCTTCCTTCTCCCAGGCGCGCTCCGCGAGCAGCACGTTGCGCATCGAGTGATTGCCCTCGTGGCAGGCGTACTCGTAGATCTCGTAGTCCGGCTGCTGCGTGATGGTCAGCCTCATCGTCCACGGCCGGGTAAACGTCAGCGGATCGTTCACCGTGATCTCGTAGTCGATCATCTCCGGATCGACGCGCGTGAAGCGCTCGGTCAGCCGTAGCTGGGTGCTGTGTGCCGCGCCGCCGACGGCCGTCCTGTCGGTGAAGTTCGACGATTCCACCACCAGCGTGTCGCCTTCCCAGTGGCCGCGAGCATCGCCCATCCAGAGCTGAATGTTCGAGCCGAGCGAGGGCTTGGGCCCTAGAGGGATGATGCGCGTGTCGTGAATCATCTCGTAGGTGATGACGACGGCGTTGGTCGTCTGCATGATGCGCGCGCCGTTGCCATAGACAGCAGGCATGAACGAGCCGATGGCGCCGCGGGTGATGCAGCGATCGTAGAGCGAGAAGTCCTGGATCTTCTCCCACGGGCCGACGCCGAAGGAGCCGCCCTGACGCGGCCGTGCCCGCGCCGCAGGCGTCGTCGCCGGAACACGGCCGTCCGGCGGATCGATCACCATCGACGTGTAGCTGAAGTCGCGCGTCCCTTCCTCGTTACGGAAGGTGCCCGTGCGCGCATCGTCGATAGCGCGCGCGTTCTGACGCTGCTTTGCGCGCGCAGCGAATTCCTGATCGGTGAGGTGTTGACGGGTGCCGTACTGCGGTTGCCGCGACATCGGTATGCCGCGCATGTCGTCGGTCGTCCAGGTACCGGAGAGGTCGGGATGTCCCCACGGCGTGCGCGGCGCCTTCCAGTTCGGATCGACGCGCTTGGCGGCTTTCGCATCAGCGGATCCCGCCGCCTGTGCTGCCGCCGGGCCGGCAATGCAAAGAACCGAGGCTGAGAAGATTGCAGCAGTCAGCAGTCGCATGACGGCAAATTCTACTCTTTCAACTCGCCCAGGAGTTGAGTGAGCCGCGAGGGCTCTGCCAGATCCATCGAGCCGACGCGTGCGCCCAGCTGCATCGTCGTGTAGCTGGCCGGGTCGTAGGCGGGCCACGGCGGGAGTCCCGACCCGTTAGGGTCGCCCTTCTTCGCGAAGTTGGTCACGTAGGTCGACACCGTATCGGCAAGCCGACGATCGACGGGTTCCCACGGGCGTTTCAGCCGGCTCAGCGTGTTGAAGACGTAGGGAATCTCGGCGCTGTGAAACGCGCCGAACTCGGGGTGCTCGGGCCATGGGATCGCCCGGTCGAAGAAATACGTGTAGATCTTTTTGCTTGCCGGAAGCTGGCTGGCTGCCCATGCGTGCAGCGCAACGCGCGCACGCTCGCGCGCTGCCGCCTTCTGCTCGGGTGTCGTGCCGCTCACGCCGAGATCGTCGGCAACGAAACCAACCACCAAGGGAACCTGCTCCGCCGGCGGCTGCTCTGGCAATACTGTGCCGTCGTTGAAGAGGCCGCCGGCGAGCGGGGGCGCCGCAGCGCCGTAGAACGCGGTCGCCGGTAACGCACGCAGCGCCGCGAGTGACGAGGCGCCGAGGCTCTGCGCGAACTTGACGCCTGCCGCTTCGCGGTCACGCAGCGTCGAGCCGGCGCCGAATGCGTTCCGCCCAAAAAGTCCGGGTCCGCTGTGGGCAATGGCGCGCGCGAAGAGCCCTTTGGCGAGCGGCGAACGCATCAAGGCAGCAACGGACAGCGCGCCGGCAGACTGGCCGAAGATCGTCACCTGACGCGGGTCGCCGCCAAAGCCGGCGACGTTCTTCTGCACCCAGCGGAGCGCGGCGATCTGGTCCAGCAGGCCATAGTTCCCGGACGTGCCCGCCTCTTTCGTCAGCTCCGGATGCGCCAGAAACCCGAGCGGCCCGACACGATAGTTGGCGGTGATGACGACCACGCCTTTCTTTGCGAGCTCGGCGCCGTTGTAGACGGCGATAGCGCCAGAGCCCTCGTTGAACGCCCCGCCGTATATCCAGAACATGACCGGCAGCCTGGCATTCGCGTTTTTCGCCGGCGTCCACACGTTCAGATACAGGCAATCCTCGGCGACCGGCCCCTGCGTCATGAACTCGTCGGTCCACGGGAGGCGGGAGCCCGGCTGGTGCTGCATGCAGCTCGCGGCAAATTGATCGGCTTTCCAATCCGCGTTTCGAGGCACGAGCGGCTGCGGTGGCCGCCACCGAAGGTTCCCGACAGGCGGGGAGGCGAACGGGACACCGAGGAACGCGGTTACTCCGCCTGCCGCCGGGCCGGCCGTCACGGAGCCAACGTCGGTTCGCACCAGATCAACGGCGGCGTGTGTGAGGACAGTACCTGCGAACAGAGCGGCCGCGCACGCCGCAATCGCTCCCCACGCGCCAGAACGACGGTAACCCTCCATGAAGCCGTCTATATATCAGATTCGATTCAGCGTCCTCTGCCGACGAATTCCTCTGGCAGCGAGACAAAGCAACACCAGATGACGGCATGAATTGAAGCATACGTATAGTCTTCATTACACGCCTGCCGTGCTTCGCGACACTGGTGCGACAGTTTTTCGACGCGTACGTGCGAGACGATTGATATTCCACGCTCGGGCTGGATGGCGCAGAGCTTGCTCCAATTCGGCCGCCCCCATGGTCAGGTATCTCTGGATCCTTAGTGCCGCCGTCTTCGTTGCTGCGTGCGGTTCAACCTCAACCGAATCCGTCACCGGTCCATCCGCACCCAAGTGCAGCGTGTCGCTCGCTGGTCCTGAGGGATCGCTTGGCGCCGGCGGGGGCCCGGGGACGATCACGGTCACCACCCAACCGGAATGTGCGTGGACAGCCACCGCCGAAGCATCGTGGATCACGGAACTGGCTCCGGCGGAAGGGCAGGGAAGCGGACAGGTTCACTTTCAGGCGACGCCCAATCCGGCCGGGACGCCACGGAGCGGCGCCATCAACGTCAACGGCCAGCGCACGGTGATTCAGCAAGCCGCATCGGCCTGTCAGATCGACATCAGCGTCAACGCCAGTCAGTTCTCTGCGTCCGGTGGTGCGGGTGTCGTGACCGTCGCGGCTCCGGCTGGCTGCCCATGGGCTGCATCCAGCACGGTCAGCTGGATCACGGTCGCGCCGGCGGCCGGTTCCGGCAACGCCACCGTCAACTTCACGGTGGCTGTTAATCCCGGAACGGGGCGGACGGGCACGATCACTGTTGCCGGGCTGGCTGTCACGATCCAACAGACGTCGGGCCTCTCGTCTCCGCCACCCGCATGCAGCATTTCGCTGCAGCCCACCTCGACGTCGATACCGGCCGCCGGTGGAACAGGGACGGTCGCGGTCACCGCCGCCGCGGGCTGTGCGTGGACCGCAAGCGCTCTCGCCTCATGGATCACCCTGACGACGCCGCCGAGCGGCAGCGGCAATGGTTCTGTCGGATTCACCGTTGCTGCGAACACGGCGACCACGCCGCGATCGGGCACGTTGAACATCAGCGGACAGACGTTCACGGTCAATCAGGCCGCGGCCTCGCCAACGTGCACCATCAGCATCGATCCGACCAGTCAATCTGTGCCGGCGGCCGGGATCACCGGTCTCAGTGTCACCGTGACGGCGCCGAGCGGATGTTCGCGGCCGGCGACCAGCAACGCGACTTGGATCACGGTGACGAACGGCGCCAGCGGCAGCGGCAATGGCACCGTCACGCTGAACGTGGCGGCGAATACCGCTGGAGCGCGCACGGGCACGGTGACAATCGGTGGCCAGACCTTCACGGTCAATCAGGCCGGTGCCGCCGCGACGTGCACATATTCGATCAATCCCACCTCTATGACCGTCGGCGACGATGGCGCCAAGGGTCTGACGGTGGCGATCTCCACGGGCGCGGGATGCCAATGGTCGTCGAGCGAGAACGTGGGCTGGCTCGATATCAAGTCTGCGAGGAACGGCACGGGTAGCGGGTCGATCACTTTCGATGTGGGGTCGTATAACGGATCGACGCGCACGGGGACATTGACCATTGCCGGCCAGACGTTCACGGTCACGCAGGTCCGGTGCTCCGCGACGCTCTCACCGCAGAACCAGCCGGTCAGCGCGTTAGGAGGGAGCTTCACGGTTTCCGTGACCACCCAGATCGGCTGCGAATGGCAGGCGATCGAGAGTCTCAGCTGGGTCACGATTACCAGCGGCAGCAGCGGAACCGGGAGCGGTACCGTCAGTTACACCGTCCTTCCGAACGTCGCCGGCGCCAGGAGTGGCAATATTTCGATTGCCGGCGCGACGCTCACCGTCAACCAGGCGGCGGTGCTGCCGTGACGCGCGTCCGGCTTGCGGCGATCGTCGTCCTGTGGGTGGCCGTGCTCGCGCCGCGACCGGCGCTCGCGCAGCGCTCCGTCACCGATGTCCTGTCGTTTCTCCTCACAAACCGGTCGATTCCCACAGACGATGCGGCGCTCGACCAGGCGGCGGCGGAGGCGACGCGCGACACCATCGCGCGGTTCCTGCTGTTGGAGCTGGCGACGCTGCCGACGATTTCCTCGTCCACCGGTTTCATCTATCGCATGGACCGCGATCTCGGCGGAACGGTCGTGCGATCGAGCGAGAGCTTCGGGCCGCTGTTCGTCGAGCGCTCACTCACGGCCGGAACCCTGTGGCCCGCGTTTGGAGCGACCTACCAGGAAACACGGTTCAACCGAATCGACGGCCGATCGCTGTCGGACGGAACGCTGGTTGCCACCGCGGCCCGGCTGACTGGTGCCGCCGATCCGTTCGACGTGGAGACCGTGTCGATTCAGCTGCGCACGCGGACGCTGACGCTGTCGGCGAACGTCGGCGTCACCGATCGTCTCGACGTCTCAGCCGCGCTGCCGATCGTGCGGTTGACGATGAGCGGTGCGCGCGTGGATACGCTGCGCGGGACGCCGTTCCTGCAGGCGACGGCGAGCGTCGATGCCTCGGGCGTGGGAGATCTGGTGATCCGCGCCAAGTACAACGCGTTGCGCCGCGGCGGAACCGGAATCGCGATCGGCGCGGAAACGCGCCTCCCGACGGGTGAGGAAGAGAACCTGCTCGGTGCAGGCGAAGTGTCCTTACGGCCGCGGCTGATCGGATCCGTCGAGCGCGGCGCCGTGTCGCTGCACAGCGAGCTGGGATATTCGTTCGGCGGGCTCTCGCGCGCGCTGGACTACGCCGGCGCTGTGACGGTTGCCGCGAGCGACCGCGTCACCTTCATCGGGGAACTGCTGGGCCGGCGGTTCGAATCGGGCGGACGCATTGTCGAGACGGTTGCATCGCATCCCACACTGGTGGGTGTAGAGACCATCCGGCTCACGGGCGTGCCCGAGGCGACCTACCGCGCGCTCGCCGTCGGCAGCGTGAAATGGAACGTGACGCAGACCTGGCTCCTCTCCGCCAGCGTCCTGCGGCCGATGACACCGGCTGGGCTGACGGCGCGTGTCATCCCGTCGTTCGGCGTGGAATACTCGTTCGGCAGGTGAGTGGTGGGAAGCCGTCTACGCGACGATTCGCGCGATCCGTTCGATAGGGAAGGTCCCCGGCTGTCGCTCGTCGATCTGCCGTCGGGACAGGACGCGCTCGCCGAGTTTGCGGCGGAGCCAGCGCCGTCTCAAGCGGTTCCCATATTGGAACCCGTTGAACCGCTTGAACCTATTGAACCGCTTGAACCTCTTGAACCGCTTGAACCGCTTGAACCTCTTGAACCGTTTGAACCGTTTGAACCTCTTGACCTCCCTCGCAGGTATCGAACGCTCCGTGCGCAGCGAACCCCTCCGCCGGTTCGAACCGTTCACGCCAATCGAACCCCTCGCACGCTCTTCGCTCTCGTCGCGCTTGCCGCGGTAGCGATCATCAGTGTCGCCATTCTGAACTCGCTCACGGAGCGCGTCGCACCGGACACTCCGCGGCCTGCAGACG
This sequence comes from Vicinamibacteria bacterium, assembly GCA_025938035.1. Next base: position 34,832 of record JAICQE010000012.1, on the reverse strand, counting down.
TCGTCGTTGCGGCCGCTCCGCCCGCGCCGCCGCCCGCTCAACGGGCGATCGAGTCGCCTCCGCCCGCGCGTCCGCCGGTACAACGCGCAGTCGAACCGGCTCGGGAGGCGCCTCCCGCGGCAGTGAAGCCATCGCCTGTCACGCGCACCGCGCAGACACCGCCGCCGCCGCCGCCGCAGCGTGCCAGCGAGCCGGCGCGACCAGTTGCTCCACCCAGTCGAGAGCGATCCGTGGTGCAGGCAGCGGCGCCCCCGCCTGTGGCCACGCGCGCTGTCGATGCCGCGTCGGCATCGGCGCCCGCAGCGGCAACGGCAACGACCGGGGTGCGGCCGACGGACACTGTTTCCAGTCCGAGGATTGATCCACCGCCGGTTCCAGTGCCCAACCCGGCGGCCGCCGCGCCCGTCGCGGCAGCCGTGACGAGCCCTCCTCCCGCGTCGCCGCCAGTGTCATCGGCGCCACCGCCCCCGGCGGCAGCGCCGGCGGCTGCATCTACCACCCGCGTCGTGCCGGCGACCGCCCTCATCGAGGTTGTGCTCGAGCGATACGCGTCCGCCTTCAGCGCGCTCGATGCCAGGCGTGCGAAGGCCGTGTGGCCCGCCGTGAACGAGCGGAACCTCGCGCGCGCGTTCGAGAGCCTCGAGCAGCAGGAGTTCGATCTCGGCGATTGTGAAATCAGGGTAACAGCGCCGCGCGCCGTAGCGTCGTGCAGAGGCACTGCGCGCTATACGCCGCGGATGGGAAGCAGAAGAATGCGTACCGAGAGCCGCCAGTGGACGTTTACGCTGGAGGCCACGGGAGAGGCCTGGTCCATCGCGAGCGTTGATTCGCGCTGATCGCGAGCGCGGATTTCACTTCTGTGGCGCGAACCCTTCGGGTTCGCGAGGCGAGCCTGCAAGGCTTGCCCCACGAAATCCGCGAGGTCAGCGGCTCGCCGATGGATCACCAGTAGGCGGCGGAGCGGAATCCTCCGCAGCGGGCGGTCCCAGCACTTCTGTCAGGATCACCTTCAGCGCGTCGGCCCACACCTGATAACCCTGCACCGTCGGATGCAGCCGGTCGTGCATCATCCCGTCGAGGAGGCGCCCCTCGGCGTCCGCGAGCCGATCGTTGATGTTGAGAAAACGGATTGTCTTTCCGTCGGCAAACGTGGCGATGCGGGCGTTGATCCTGTTGATCGCCGGCATCACGGCCATGTTGTCGTTGCGGGGAAAGATGGCCGTCAGGACGATTGTCGCTTGCGGTGCCTTGGCGCGCATGACGTCGAGCACCGCCTTGATCCCGCGGCTGACGTCGTCGACCCTGGCGTCCTCGTTGCCCGTCGCCGCGGCGCCGCCGACGTTGTTCGTCCCGCCGAGAAGGACAATCACCTTCGGGTGCACATCGTCGAGCTCTCCGTTTTCGAGGCGCCACAGGATGTTCTGAATCGTGTCGGCGCCCCAGCCGAAGTTCGCCGCGTTCCAACCGAAGAAATTCTTCCGCCAGTTGGCCAGCAGTTCCGGATAATCGGTCGCTCCCCATCGCCGGGTGATCGAATCGCCGGCGAAGTAGACGTCGATGCGCCCGCGCCGGGCCTTCTCGAGCAGCCGCTCGTGCGCGATCTGCGAGTTGCGGTCAGTGCGGGGAGTGGGACGATCGGCCTGAGCAGAGGCGGTGGATGCGGTTAATGCAAAGGCAAACGGCAAAAAGGCAAAGGGCAAAAGGCAAAGGGCAAAAGAGCGAAAGCCGATGCGAGCCCTCTGCATTCTGAATTCTGCATCCTGCATTGCAGGCGCATCTACTTTGTACGCGCGGTGAATTTCGTGGCCCACGGGATGAAGTACTTCCAGTTCGGCCCGTCGGTATGGCCGCCTTCATGCTGTCTCCAGGCCAGGTGGCCGTCCAGCATGTTGACGAGCGCGGCGGGCATCTTCTCGGTCTTGTAGTCGTCCGAGCGGCCCAGGTCCCTGGCGCCAAGCAGCCGGTACACAGGTCCCGCGGCGATTGCCGCCATGAAGCTGCCCTGATGATCGAGCCAATGGGCGTCGCCCCGCTCCGGTACTCCGTGGCTGATGAACATCGGCCGCGGCGCGGCCATCGCGATCAACTGATGGGAGTCAACAGGAATGTCACCGGCGTTCTTGCTGCCGAAATCCGCCTCCGCCGCGCCGTACTTCATGAAGTTGCCGGCCATCCAGTGATACTCGCCGGCGCCGGTCAGGTTTTCGACCTGTTCGCCGAAGTTGCGCCGGTGCAGTTTCGTTCCACCCTCGCCGGAGGATGCGATCAGGCCCACGGCGAATCGCGCGTCGTACGCCATGGTCACGAGGGCCGCCTTGCCGTAGCGCGAGACGCCTTCGATCCCGACGCGCTTCGCGTCCACGGCCTTGTCGGTTTCGAGATAATCGAGACCGCGCGATGCGGCCCAGGCCCACGCGCGCAGCGACCCCCAGTCCTCGGGTTTACGCGCCTGCCCCTTGTTGACCAGTCCGATGATGCCCTTGGTGAGGCCGGCGCCATTGTCCGCCTGCGCGCTCGTGGGACTGAGCGATGCGTAGCCCCATCCGGCCGCAATCAGTTGTTCGGTCGCGGGCGGATCACCAACGGGAGCCGCGGCGGGTGCGCCTGCGGCAGGGGCCGCGGCAGGCGCGGGACCGCGTCCGCGCGGCGGTGGACCGCCAAGGGCGACGGGGAGCACACCGCCGCCGAACATGATCATCACCGGCACAGGGCCCTTCGCATTGGCGGGTGTGACGAGCGTCATCTGGATATCGACGTTCAGCGCCGGGTAGCTGCTGTTGTCAACGTGGCCCTGGAGCTGCTTGCCGACCACCTCGTGCCCGGCAATCGTGGCGCGCGCGGTGCTCGTGACCGTCCACACGACCTTCGGCACGTTCTTCGGCACGCGGCCGAGCACTTCGCGGTCGAATTCTTCGGCGATTTCCGGACGACGCTGCTTCCACCATGTGTCGGCGGAGGTCACCTTGCGGCCATTCTTCAATGTCAGAACGTCCGGGAGGTTCGGGTACGGATTGGCGAGCGCCTCGTCGTAGTTCGCCTGATTCGGCGCGTTGGCGTTGCCGCTCGGACCGGGCCGCAGCTTGCGGATGCCGAGCTGCGCCATCATGTTCTGGTGGTCTTCTGCTGTCGTCCAGTTCTTCGGCTCCGGTTGCGGAGCCTGTTGGCCACCAAGAACGGCGCCTGTGATTATGAGCAGCGCGGCCAGACCAATTGCCCGGGCGAACAGTGTCGGGCGCATCCTGTAATCCTCCAGGCCGGAGTATACGAGGTTGGGCATTGAAGGGCGAGCTTCCGCCGGACGTCGAAGAGTACCGCGACGAGCGGTGGTGCCGCGACGCGACTCGGTGCGTCGCCACGGTCCGCGACGCCGAGCGGTTCGTCGAACAGGTTGGATTCGCGGCCGCGTTGACCGATTCCCGGCGGCCAGGACCCTCGCTGTACGTCGCGGTCTGCGGACGGCGGGACGCGGTGCTGCCACGAAACGTCCAGAAAGACCCGGAGACGTCGCTCGCATGGACGTTGAAGGATCAGATGGTGCGCCGTGGCCGGATGTATTACGCCAAGCTGGCCCGCGGCCGGCCGCTGTTCATTGCCCCGCGGCTGATTCCGTATTTCCACGCGGTGTGGGGTGTGCGGCCCTCGCGGGAACGCACGCGTTTGAGCCCGGCCGCCCGTGCGGTGCTGAGAGTGCTCCGGCGCGAATGGGAGATGGCGTCGTCCGATCTGCGCAGCGAATCGGGCGTGACGGATCGTGTTGCGTTCAACCGCGCGCTCGACGAGCTGCAGGCGGCCATGATCGTGCTCCCGAGTGAAGCGGTGTACCTGCCGAAGTTCACTTATCTCTGGACGCTCGCCATCAGCCGGTTTCCCGACCTGCTGCGCCACCGCATCGGCCGCGACGAGGCGCTGCGCCAGATCGCGCGGTCGTTTCTCGCCGGCGCGCGCATGACGGTGCCGGGCGAGCTCGCCCGTGTGACCGGCCTGTCGCGGCCAGACGCGGGGCGCGGAAACCGTGCGCTCGTTGCCGAGGGCTACGCGACGATGCTGGCGACGGGTACCTATGCGCTCAGGTAGGGGATGGATCGCCGGGGCGATGGCGATCGCGACGGCCGGCATCGTGTCGCTTGCCGTGTCCCTGCCGCCCGACGGCTTCTTCAGCGGCGATTCCGGGCTGAAGCTCATCGCCGCGCTCAACGCGATCGATCATCCGCTCAGACCTTTTGCGCTCGACCTGCCGGAGATCGCCGGCCGGCCGGTGCGTCATGTCGATACGATGGTTGCCGTTCACGGCGATCACGGGCACGTCATTCAGTCGCCGCTCTTCCCGGTCGTCTCTGCTCCTCTGATTGCGAGTCTCGGCCTGCGCGGCGCGTATGTGCTGCCGGCGATCGCGTTCATCGTGTTGATGCCGCTGCTGAACGTGATGCGTAGGCATGCTGCGCCGCGCACGTCGATCGGCATGCTTGCCTGCGTCGCCGTGGGTGCGAATCCACTGCTGTTCTATTCGCTCGAGTTCTGGGAGCACGCGCCGGCTGTTGCGCTGGCGGCCGGCAGCTCTGCGCTCGCGCTCGCCGGCATCGATCGAGGCCGTCCCGCGCCGTGGATCGTGGCGAGCGGCGTACTGGGCGGCCTGTCTGTCCTGTTGCGGCCGGAAGCCGTCTGGTACGTCGGTAGCCTGGGGCTCGTTCTCGGTTTCAGATGGTGGGCGGCATTCGGCGCCGGGGCGGCGGCGATTCTGCTGCCTTTCGCGCTCGCCAACTACGCTCACGCCGGTACCGTGATGGGCACGCACGCGTCGGCGAGTCTCGTGTCGCTGACAGACGACTACCTCTCAGCGCGATGGCAGCGGATCGATGCGTGGTTCGTGCCTGACGCCGCCGCCGCGGTGGTGGCGTTCGCGTTGGTTGCGGCTGCCTGGCTGACTGCAGTCGTCAACCTCGACCTGGCCAGGCGGCAATTAATCGCGTTAGCTGGTGTGGCGCTTGTCTCCGTGCTCGCCGCCCGCCAAGAGCTGCCGCGCGAATCGTTGTGGCAGGGCTTTCCATTGGCACTGTTGGCGTTCGTCCCGACGACCCCGTCGGCCGGTCGCGTTCGCTGGCTGCATGTGATGGCGGCGGTGTCAATCCTCGGGATCGTGCTGACGGCGGCTCATGACGGTGGCGCGCAATGGGGACCCCGATTCCTGCTCGTGGCCGCCCCCGTCGTCATCGTCCTTGCTGCGCACGGCGCTTCGGAGGCTCTAGGTCCTGGCTACGGACGAGCGGCACGAATCGCCATCGTCGCCCTGATCCTGATCGCGGGCCTGGCAACCAGCCGTGCCGCGTATAGGGAACTCCGGGGGTCGAAGCGCGCGTATGCGCGCATCGTGTCGACGACAGCCGCTGTTACGTCGCCAGGGGACGTCCTCCTCAGCAACGTCTGGTGGTTCGATCAGATTACGGCGCCGTTATACGGGACCCGGACCTTTCTGTATGCGGACAGTCAGCAGACCACGACGGGAATCCTGCGCGAGCTGACCGACGCCCACATCGACAAGGCGACCCTGGTGACGACGATGGAGGAGGGCGGTGAAGCGCTGGATCGCGCCCTCGCCGGCACATGCTTCCAGATCGTCGACGTACGCGAGATACGCGAGCGCAGCCTGCGCTTCGCATCCGCGCGATGTACGGACTCGCTCGGCGGCGTTCCCTAACGCCCGGGCGGCGCGACGCAGCTGAAATTCGCCGCATCGTCGATGCTCCCTTGTCCTTTGTAACGCGCGACCTGCGGATACGGACACAGCGGACGCGTGCGGACGACGGCACCGTTGGCGACCTTGCTGGCCAGCAGCGTGTCGGGAGCCTTGCCCTTCTCGACCCAGTCGATGACAGCCGTCACCGCGTCATGTCGATCCGGGCCGACGCCGCCACCACAGTGTGCGACACCCGGCATCATGAACAGCCGGGCGAAATCCGACGTGTTCCTGCCGTTCTTCGCGACGACGCCTTCGTAGTAGGTGACGCCCATCATCGGCTGCAGGATCTGGTCGGCCCACCCGTAGGTCATGATCAGCTTGCCGCCGCTCCTGCGGAATCTGGAGAGATCCGTTTCCTTGGCGTCGGCCAGCTTGCTCCATCGCGCGACGAGTGCCGTGTCGGCGTCGTAGTTGAACGTCATGGCGTCGTACTCAGCCTGCGGCGGATCGAGAATCAGATACTTCATGACGCCTTCCGCCAGGTTGAAATCAGCGGGCTTGGCGCCCGCCTGTGCCGGCACGATCGCGCCCACCCAGCCGCTGTTGGTGTTGCCGTTGGCCGCCGTCGTCACCGCTTCACTTCCCGGCATGAAGCCGGACATGAACGGCTTCCCCTTGCTGAGCGGGCCGCTGTAGATCGCGTTGACGGTTGCCGCCTGCGCGGCGGTGAGGCAGTCGGCCCCGTCGGCACCGGCAGCGCAGGCGGGGACGTCGCGCGCCGCGTCGAAGCGGCACGCGCGCGGATCGTCGATCAATCCGTCCTTGAGGCCGTCCAATGCGTCGCATTTGTCCATGACCTTCTGCGCCACGATCAGCATCTTCGCCGGCGAGACGGGTGCCTGCGTCATCGCCTTCTGATTCCACATCGCGCCGATGGTGAATCCCGTCTGATCGACCCAGGGTGCGTTGGCGACGATCCCGTCGAAGTCGTCGGGATACCGCTGCGCCTCGAGCAACCCCTGGCGGCCGCCGTTGGAGCACGAATTCCAGTACGAGAACTGGACCGGCTGCGCGTAGTAGTAGTCCGCCACCTTCTTGGCGAGCTCGGCGGTCACGTGCACGGCGCGATAGGCGTAGTCGATCGCTTTCTGCGGGTTGCTGAGGATGAACGAGCCGCTTGGCTCCTTCCGCGAGTCGTGCCCGGTATTCGTCCGTGCGTGCACGAAGCCGTTGCTCAGACCAGCCGTGCGGTCCGCGTTATTCGGTGTGTCCACCGCGTCGCCGGCCAGGCCGCCGTTGCCCGTCATGTAGAAGCGCCGGTTCCAGCGGTCGGGCAGATTGACCTCGAACGCGATTTCGGGCGCGATGAGGCCGACGACGCGGCAATGCTGCGGCGTGTCTGCCGTTGCGGCGACGACGCGCGCCTGAATCGTGGTGACGCCGTCGCTCTTGAAGGCGCTCAGGCTGTCGCACGTCCTCTGCGGTGCCGTGGCGGCCACTGTGAAATTGGCAAGGGAGCTCTTCGCGTTGACGAACGGCTGCGCCGCAACCGGTGCGGCGGCAACGAGAAGCAGCGAGGCGGCAATGACGACGCGCATTGTGAGTTCCTCCGGTCGGAATAGTAAGGTATAACCTTCGCCGGGGGAACGCCGTGATGCTCGAGAGAATGCTGACCGCTCTGACCGCCATCGTCTTCGCACTGGGTGCCACCGTTGCTGCCGCGCAGCAGGAGCCGGCGCCGGCGCCGGCTGCGCCGCCAGTCGTCCAGACGCCCGCCGGACCGGGGGCGCCGGGTGCTCCCGCCGCCGGACCCGGACGTGGGCGTGGTCCGCTGCCCCCGCTCGGTCCCGCAACCGAACCGCGGCCACGAGACGATGCGCGGCATAAGAGCTTCCTGGAAGTTGCCAGCGGCGGGAACATCGACCTGCTGTTCGTCGGCGACTCGATCACCGACTGGTGGCGTCAGGAGCAGCGCGGCCTGCCGGTATGGAACGAGTACTTCGCGCCGCTGAAGGCCGCCAACTTCGGCATTGCCGGCGACACGACACAGGGCGTCCTCTGGCGCATGCAGAACGGCGAGCTCGACGGCTTTCAGGCGAAGCTGATCGTCCTGATGCTCGGGACCAATAACATCAACCGCAACCCCAACGACGACATCGCCGAGGGCGATCGCGCGATCGTCAACGAGTTCCTGAAGCGCCAGCCGCAGGCCAAGGTGCTGCTCCTCGGCGTCTTCCCGCGCGGGCCCGCAGCCGACAACCCGTTCCGCGCGTCGATCAAGGCGATCAACGAGAAGCTCGCGACGATCGCGGACAACCAGCGCGTGTTCTACATGGACATCGGCGACAGATTCCTCGCCGCGGATGGGACGCTGCCGGCGGACATCATGCCGGACGGTCTGCATCCGAACGCCCAGGGCTACAAGATCTGGGCGGACGCGATTCACGCCCGTGTGAAAGAGTTGATGCAGTAGGTGCGGACCTATTTACTGGGAACTCTCAATTGGATCTCAGCCCCCGGCCTGCTGACAACGACGGGCACGGTGCCGAGTTCCGGCGCTTCGGGCACCCGCAGGTAGTACAGCCCCGGCGTGGCGGCGGCGAACTCGAAGGACCCATTTGCTCCAACCGCCGTCGTCAATGCGCCGACGATCGGCCCTCTCATCTCCACGGTTGCCGGTCTTCCGAGCCCGGCAATCGTGCCTCTGACGCGCGGGAGGTCGCGCGGCGCATCGACCGTCAGCACGACGCCGGTGATATCTGCATTGCCGACGGTCAGCCCCGTTGAGATGTCCTGCGATCCCTGCCGTGCCGCGCTGAGGCGGTAACCGGCCGGCATGCCGTTGAACTCGAACCGATGGCGCGCGGGCTGCGCGCGAGCCGTGAACGTGCCATCGGGGTTGATCGCGATCGGCACGTAGCTCCTGTCTGTCACCAGCGCGAGCAGTCCTTTGGGCACCGGGCCGCCTGAGGTGATCACACGTCCACTGACGGCGTATGTGGGCGGGCGCTTGATTTCCAGCGCCGTCGCGTCGGCGTCGCGAAGGTCGACCGCCAGCGATCCGAGGCCGGGCGGCGTGGGGAAGAGGCTGACGAGATATCGTCCAGCGGGAACGCGTCCGAACACGAATCGGCCGTCGGCTCCCACTGCGATCTCGGCGACTTCCGCGAGACTGATTCCCGATAGCACGGCGATTTCGCCCGCATCGGCGGCCGGCGGCGGGGTCACGCGCCCGCTGACCTGCGCGCCGGTGGGCGTGACCATCCTGATGTCGACGGCGGCCGGCTTATCGGCCGTCACCGTCACCGCGGACGCGCGCAGCCAGTCGGTTTCGTTGGGGTAGTAGGTGCCGACACCGATGAGACCCGCGGCGATCAGATAGTCGCCCGGGGGAAGGTTGGTCAGGCGGTAGCGCCCCTGATCGTCGGTCTGCGTCACGCGCGTCGGCGGCGGAGGCACGTAGTAGTTGAGACCCTCACGCGCCCGTGCAGGCGGCGCGGGAATCGCGGCCACGCGGACCGCCGTGGCCGGGGCGCCATCGCGAGTCAGGATCTGGCCGGTGACGACACCGGGAGCGACGGCGCCGCGGCCGCCGGGTGCACCCTGCAGGGCAAGACCAAGAGCGAGTACGAGAGCAATCACGGCTGGCGATCATACTCCGCAGCCCGCGGTGTGTCCGCGAAGACGACTGAACAGCGGTTCAAGATCGCCTACTCCCACGGCCTGGCGCCTGAGGCCTGATTCCTGCATCGACCCCAGGCAACCTAGGCAACCCAGGCCACTCAGCTACCCAAGGAGGCAACGTGGACAAGCTGAACGACCCTATTCCTATTCAGACTCGTCCGTCGGGCCGGCAGGCAGGCTATGCCGAATGGATCGCATTGGGCGCCGTTGCGGCGGGAACCGTTGGCGCCATCGTCGGCATGGCGACGTGTCGGCACGAGGCGAGGACCCACGAAGACCGCGACCCGATGGATCCGGAGACGCTCACGGCGCCTCACGGCGACAAGCTGAGGGGCGCGGTCGTGTAGAAACCGCCTAGGAACCGCCCTTCGCAGCGGAGCCGGAGACGATCGGATCGAGCGTGTTCGTCGACATGGCATGGTAGAGCGGGCGCGCGCGGCCGTAGATGCGGCGCGCGTCCTCCTTGCCCCAGTCGGTCTTCATCAGATCTTCATAGAGCGGCTTCAGGAACTTGCGTCGCCCCTGCGAGGTGAGGAACCGCTCGAGCGCCGGCATGGCTGGCTCGTACCGGTTTCGAATCGCGACGCGCAGCCAGGCAAACAGCACTTCGGCGTTGCGCCGGTCGCTGAGGCGGAACGTGCGATCCAGATCGGCGAGCTGGGCGGGCGTCAGCTTGTCGGGCAGCGACCCGACGAAGTGCTGCCACTCCTGCGTGCTCCACGACGATGCGCTCTTGATGGTGGCGGCTGGCGCGCCCGCCGCAAATGCCTTGACGTCCTGCTCGACGCGCGCGAGCGTGTCTGATGACGGAACAACGGCGTTGTCCGGCAGCCCGGGCTGATAGAGCCACTCCTGCACCTTCAACCGTTCTTCGAGCTGCCGATCCCCGTTCAAGAGGTGCTGGCGGAGATCCGCGAAGAACTCCGCGGTGGTGATGGAGTGGAAGGCGTGGCGGTCGAAATAGCCGCGCAGGAAGCTGTCGAACCGATCGCGTCCCACCGCGGCTTCGATCGTGCGGAGGAAGGTGGCGCCCTTCTCATACGCGATGTCGGTCACCGCATCGTCCGGATCGCGCCCGGCGAGATCCTGGTTGAGGATCGTGTCCTTGTGCGTGGGCCCGAGGCGCTTGATCTCGGTGTCGAGCGAGCGCCGGTCGAGGACCTGCAGCATCCGCGCGCGGTCGGCGCCGTAGAGCACTTCCATCAGCCTGTTCTCGACGTACGTGGTGAAGCCTTCGTTCAGCCAGAATCCGCTCCACGTGGCGTTGGTCACGAGGTTGCCCGACCAGGAGTGCGCCAGCTCGTGGGCGATGAGCGAGACGAGCGAACGGTCGCCGGCAATGATCGTCGGCGTGGCGAAGGTGAGACGCGGGTTCTCCATGCCGCCGAGCGGGAACGAGGGTGGCAGGACGAGCACGTCGAACCGTCCCCAGCGGTACGGTCCGAGCAGCGATTCCGCGGCGGTGACCATTTTCTCGAGATCGATGAGCTCGTTTGCCGCCGCGTCGAGCATGGCCGGCTCGGTGTAGACACCCGTCCGCGGCCCGACCTGGCGGTAGGCAAGGTCGCCGACGCCGATGGCGATGAGATAGGGAGGCACGGGATGCGTCAGCCGGAATTCGAAGGCGCGGCCGGTCGCGGTTTCCGTCCCCTTCGGCGTGAGCTGTTCGGCGCTCATCACGGCGTGCAGATCGCGCGGTACCGTGATGCGCGCGGAGTAGGTCTGGCGCACGCCCGGCGAGTCCTGCGTCGGGATCCACGTGCGCGTGAAGATCGCCTGACCCTGCGAGTACAGGTAGGGACGCTTGCCACCGGCCGTCTGCGACGGCTGCAGCCACTGCAGCGCGCCCGCTTCAGGGCTCGTGCGGTAAGCGATGGTGATTTCGGAGACGTTCGGCGGCAGATCGACCGTCAGTGGGCGCCCGAGGATCCGGTCTTCGCCGCCGAGCGCGAACTTCAGATCGCTGCCGCCGCCGCTGATGCGCTGGATCTCCAGTCCTTTGGTGTCGAGCACGACCTGGTTAGCGGACGCATTCCGGTGAAGGGTCAGCGTTGCGGTTCCGCTGAGGACGCGGGCGTCGAAGTCGGCGTCGAGATCGAGGGCGACATGTGTCACGCGCACGTCTTCAGGCCGGGCGTAGCTGTGGATGTCGCGTTCCTGTGCTGAGGTGGTCGTCACGGGTCGATCCGTTTCCGCGGGCGGTCCGGTCTTCCCACAGCCGATGGCGATCGTGCCAATGGCCGAGGCGAGAGCCAGTGCCGCAGGCGCATCCCTGAACATGAGTGGATTGTATCGAGGTTGCCTGGGTGGCCTGGTTGCCTGAGTTGTCTGGGTTCCCTGGGGCATGCCGTCTGCTTCTCGTTGTGGAGTCCGGCTTCAGCCGGATTCACGCAGTGTCCGCCTTCCGCCTTCGCTGAAGCTACGGCGGACCTCAAGGAGCCAACCATGCCACGCGGAGACAAGGACAAATACACCGACAAGCAGAAGCGTCAGGCCGCGCATATCGAGGAGGGCTACCGCGAGCGCGGCCTTTGCGAAGGAGAAGCGGAGCGGCGTGCCTGGGCCACGGTGAATGCCGTTCACGGCGGCGGCGAAAAACGCGGTGGCGGCGGCTATGGCAAGGCGGAAAACCATGAGCCGATGCGGAAGGGCGGCCGGAAGGCGGGTTCGAAAAAGCGGTAATCTACGCGGTATGCCCAGCGCGACGCCCCCCACCACGGAGGCACGAAGGCACGGAGGGAATGTTTCTCCGTGTCTCCGTGCTTTCGTGGCTTGTGCAATCGTCACGCTTACCCTCGTTCTGTTCCCGCTGGCCGCGCAGCAGCCGGGCGTTCATCCCGTCAGCGGGCGCGTCTACGCGCTGCCGATGGGCGTTGCGGGCGCTCCCTGGCTCGACCGGCGGGAGCGCGAACTGGAGGAAGACCCTGATCTCGCGATGCGGTTGATCAGGGTCCAGCGCGGTTCCACGGTGGCTGATCTCGGCGCGGGTTCCGGCTATTTCACGGTCCGCCTGGCGCGCGCGGTCGGCAACGAGGGCAAGGTCTACGCGGTGGATATCCAGCCAGGGATGCTGACGCTTCTGCAGCAGGCGGTGACGCGTCAGCGGCTCACCAACGTCATCCCGGTCCTTGGCGCGCCGGACGATCCGCGGCTTCCAGCAGAGTCGCTCGACCTCGTGCTGATGGTCGACGTGTATCACGAGCTGGCGGCGCCGCAAGTGACCCTGGGGCACCTGAAGCGCGCGCTGAAGCCCGGCGGTCGCCTGGTGCTGCTCGAGTATCGGGCGGAGGATCCCGATGTCCCGATTCTTCGTGAGCACAAGATGACCAAGGCTCAGGTGAAGCTCGAGGTCGAGCACGAAGGCTTCAAGCAACAGCGCGTCTACGACGATCTGCCGCGCCAGCACCTCATCGTTTTCACGCGGCCCTGAGCCGTTCCGACCGCCGTTTACACCTTCAGTGGTAGGAGGTGTGAATGAGGTCCGGGCTGGTCTGCCTCATCTGGGGCCACGCGGTCGACAATCATGTGTTCGCTGACGCGGGCCGTGCCTGCACGCGCTGCCGTAAAACGCTGTTGCTCGACGATCCGGCGCCCGTCCGCATCGGCCACACGCTGTCCTGTTTCCTGAGCCATCACACCTACGAACCTGTCGGCGCGCGCGACGGGCATATGGAATACGCGTGCGTGCAGTGTGGCCACCCGCTGTTGTTTCCGCTCGCTGCCGATCCGTACAACGCCCGGAAACGGTTTCAGAAACGCGTCAGGTATCTGTGCGGGCTGCTCGGACACCATGTGCATCGTGTGGCGGAACGCAACGGCGGCGTCGAGTACGCCTGCCACTGCGGTCACAGCTTCGTCCATCAGCCCGACCGCACATCGCTGGTCCGTCATCCGATGGCGTGCGTGCTGCTCGGACACTGGGTGTCGTTCGTCCGCCCGCGCGGCCACTTCAGCGAGTACGCCTGCGTGACCTGCGGCCATCCGTTTCTATTTGCCCGACGCCGCACTCTTCGCGCGGTTGCGTGATTTGCGCGAAGCTCTCGCGAGGCATGCCGCAGGCAAGCCTGATCGCGGCTCCGGGTTCGCGACGTGGAAAATCGCGTCCTGCGGCAAGGACTGGCGGCTACGTCGTCGCCTGGGGTGATCCGTGCGACAGCCTTCGAATCGTTTGAAGTAGTCGGGCCTATCGACCACCATTGGCAATAGCAGCGGCGCCGACGCAGCTACGCCTCCAGACTCGATTTTCGGTCTTCGCTGATCACGTCGCTCACAAGTCGCTCGCGCGCAGGCTTGCCCGCGGCATGCCTCTGCTGCGTGCTTTCGTGGCAGTCCGGCGTCGAGATGGATGCGTGTTAGCCGATACATTGCGACCGGTGCTGTTCTGCAGCCTGCTCATCCCCCGTTACCTGATGGATACGGTCCGTTTCCCGTCAGCACGATCTCCGAGTTCGTGACGCTGACGACCAGCGCTCGAGCCGGCCGTCGCCCTTCGATTGTCAAGACGACGTCGTCTCGGGCGTATGCCAGGTGCAAGGCGTGGCCCATGCTCTCCACTTGGCCGGCTCCTCCCCATCCGGAGACCCCTTCAGCGCCTTTGCCTCGTCGGTGCCACAAGTACAGATCCGCGACGTGGTGCCAGCAAGGACCGAGCCCATGACCGTCGTCTCATGTCACGTCCCGCTCTCTCTGCTGCGTCGCGCACCGTCCGCTCCGCATCAGCACGTCCCATCCTGACCACGGCGTTGTCCACGGACACTTCCGAATCGCTTGGAAGCCAGGCGGCGGCTTCAATCGCTAGTCGGCGCAGATGGATGGAGCCACTCCGACAGGCCTCGTCACACCACTCGAAGAGCGTCGCTTCCCGCACGCGGCTCAACGAGCGGGCCGCCGAACGGCGCACGGCGAATGAGCCATCTTGAATGAGACGTGTCAGCAGCTCAATACCTTCCTGCTGAAGGCGTGGAACGCGCTGCACCGCTGCTGGGAGAATTTCGGCAAGCACGCATCTAGACTGCGGCATCCACCGGTGCCACACGTCTGGCCAAGCTTCGGTCAAGATTCGACCGGGCGCCAGTTCCGCAAGATCGGCCAACAGCGGCGCGTCGGATCGCACTTCACTTTCGTCGCGGTTCACACGAGCGACGACCGCATCGGCCAGAGCAGTCGGCAGAGAACGCTCTTTGTGTCGATGGCCGACTTGGAAGCCATCCAATACATCATGGAGAAGGTCACCCTCCGACGACATGATCGCGCGAGCGGCCTCGACATGTTGCTCCGTATCAACGGCGACCAATTGGCCCACTAAGAGTGCGCGATGTCGTGCCGCATCGCCGCCTGATATCGCCAGTCGTTCAACCACTTCACTTGCGTCTTGCAGAGCACCTGCATCAATCAAGGCCGAGGCCGCGGCGTATTGCACCGTCTCGTCGGGATCCTCGCAGAGCATAGCGTCTTGATTGGTCGCCAGTTAATGGACTCGATCGTCTGGCCGACACCGGTATGCCGAGTATCGACTTCGACGAACGCCTTGACAGCGCCGACGACCCTTCCGAGCGACACGCCAGTCCAGCCTTCGAGCTGCGCTGGCGATTCAGCCTCGGCAACCTGTGTCAGCAGGCGCGACGGGCCGGGCCTAGCAGTAACCGTTGCGGCTCTCAACACCGCTCGCAGTGCGAGAGGACTGTGGCACGACCGGACTAATCCTCCTGTCATCGCCAGATGATCGCGACCGTCCTTCCAGCGCCGGGACACACGCGCTATGGTGCGCCACACGGCATCCTGTGTCCGCGGATCACCCGACGAGTCCTGCCCGACCCACAACAGGCGGGCAAGGGCTCAGGAGGCATGCCGCGGGCACGCCTGAGCGCGAGCGACTTGTGAGCGACGTGATAGCGAAGAAAGAAAATCGAGCCCGGAGGCGTGGTTGCGTCGGCGCCGCTGCTGTTGCCAATGACGGTCGATACGCCCGACTACCTCACACGATTTGAAGGCTGTCGCACGGATCACCCAAGGCGACGACGTATCCGTCAGTTCATGCCGGAGGGCTTGATTTTGCACGTCGCGAACCTGGAGCCGCGAGCAGGCGTGCCCGCGGCATGCCTCCGTTGATGGTTGCTGGGTGGATATGCTCGTCGGCCTGGTTCTGTTTTGAGCGGCCGGACGTCCGCCTGAAGGCGGACACTAGGAGTTCAGGCCAGGCCGAACAACCGAACGGCGTTCTCCTTGAGAATGAGCGGCCGCACGTCGTCTTTGAACGCGACCTTCTCGAAGTCCGCCAGCCAGCGGTCCGGCGTGAGCAGCGGATAGTCCGATCCAAACAGCACCTTGTGCTTCAGCAGCGAGTTGGCGTACTGCACCAGCGTTGGCGAGAAGTACTTCGGCGACCAGCCGGACAGATCGATGTAGACCTGCGACTTGTGCAGGCAGACGGAGATCGCCTCGTCCTGCCACGGGAACGACGGGTGGGCCATGATGATCGGCATGTCCGGAAAATCGACCGCCACATCGTCGATCGGCATCGGGTGACCGTATTTCAGGCGGATGCCGCCGCCGCCGCGCATCCCGGTGCCGATGCCGCTGTGTCCGGTGTGGAAGATCACCGGCAGCCGCGCCTCGGCGAAGACCTCGTACAGCGGATACGCGGCGCGATCGTTTGGATAGAACTCCATGATCGGCGGGTGCAGCTTCAGGCCCTTGACCAGTCCACCTGATACCAGCCGCCGGGCTTCGGCGACCGCGTCTTTCCCGCGCATTGGATTGATGCTCGCAAACGGAATGGCGATATCCGCGTTCTTCCGGGCGAAGTCGACGACCTCGTCGTTCGTGAACCGCTTCATCCCGCTCAGCGTTTCATCGACCGTGAAGACGACGAAGGCCATGTTGCGTGACCGGTAATACTCGGCCATCGCCGCCGGATCGCGCGGGCCGCCGCCCTTGAAATAGGCCGCGGCCTGCTTGTCGGCGTCCGTGTCACTACCGGGGTGTTCGAGATGAACGTGCACGTCGAAGGCGGCGATCTTGTGTGTGTCGATGCGATTGGTCATGTGCGAAGTGGGGCAGCGATCAGCACGCGCGCGGACGGAGCCGGCGCGTACAACTCGTCGACGAGCGCCGCGCGCTGCTCGAGAACGACCTTCTGGTTGATTGAACCCTTGTCGGTGATCTCCCGCGCGTCGAGCGACGGCGGCCGGTCGAGCACCAGCGCACGGGCCACGAACGTCGAGCTGCCGGTGCTTTCGCGTGCGAGGGCGCTGAACGCGTCGTGGAATCTGCCGGCCACTGCGGGATGTGCCAGGACGTCTGCCGCCGGCGCGTCCGCCGGCAGCCCGGCCACCTCGCGGCACGCGGCCAGGTTCGGAAATACCAGCGCGCCGGCGAATTCGCGATCGTGGCCGGTGATGACCACGTCCTGTGCAAGCCCCGCCGCGGCGGCAAGAATCCGCGCGCGCAGCGGTCCCACGCTGACCCACGTGCCGGTGGACAGCTTGAAATCCTCCGCCAGCCGTCCGTCGAAGACGAGCCCGCTCGACGGGTCGCCGGGATCGACGAAGCGCATCGCGTCGCCAAGGCAGTAGAAGCCTTCTTCGTCGAAGGCGGCGCCCGTCAGCGCCTCGTCTTTCCAGTAGCCGGGCGTGATGCTGGCGCCGCGGACGCGCGCTTCGAGCTTCGAACCGACGGGGGCAAGCTTGACCTCGAGTCCGGGCGCGGGGAAGCCGACCATGCCGGCGAACGCGCCTTCGGGCCCTGTCGTGAACGCGAACGGCGCGGTTTCGGTGGAGCCGAAGCCGGTCATGATCAACAGCTCTTCGCCGCACGCCTGCAGCGCGACCTCGCGCAGCTCGTCCCAGAACTTCTGGCCCAGTCCTGCCGCGGCGTAAAAGATCAGTTTCAGATCGCGGAAGAAGGTGTTGCGCAGCACCGCGTCGGTCCGCAGGTGCGGCATCAGCATCTCGTAGAACCGCGGCACCTCGAAGTGCGCCGTACACGGCACTTCACGCAGGTTGCGCAGCGTGGCGTCGAACAAGCCGGGCGCCGGCTTGCCCTCGTCGATGTATAGCGTCCCGCCGTTGTAGAGCACGAGGCCGAAGTTGTGGTTGCCGCCGGCAGTATGGTTCCAGGGCAGCCAATCGCACAGCACGGGTGGAGCGTCGCCGATAAACGCCAGCACTGAGCGGATCATTTCCTGGTTGGAGCAGAGCATCCGCTGCGTGTTGATTACGCCCTTCGGGCGGCCGGTCGATCCAGACGTGAAGAGCACCTTCGCGACCGTGTCCGGGCCGACACGGTCGCGCGCTTCGTCAACTGCGGCGGTTGCCGTTGTGGCACAGAGCGCCTGCAACGGAGTCGCCCGCATGCCCGACGGAGCCGACTGTGTGACGACCAGCTCGGCGCCCTCGGGCAGCACGTCGCGCAGCGCGCGCTCGAAGCGGGCACCGTCGGCCGCAAACACCAGGCCGGGCTGCATGCGCTCGAACACCTGCCGGAGCGCGGTGAACTCCTGCGCCTGGAGCGAGTACGCGGGCGCGACCGGCGCGTACGGGATGCCGACGTACATCGCCGCAAGCGCCATAAGGGCGTGATCGATTCCGTTGCCGGAGAGGATCAGGATAGGGCGATCGGCGGACAGCTTCCGGCAGATCAGCGCCTGCGCGATGCTGCGGACCTGACCCCGTGCGTCGGCGTAGGTCAGGCGGCGCCAGTAGTCGGAGGTCCGCCTGAAGGCGGACACTACGTCCGAGTCGTCGGAGGCGGGACGCTCTGCGAGGAAGACCCGATCGGGTGCTTCGCGCGCCCAGCGGTCGAGGCAATCCGTGATGCGTGTGGGGTAGCCGCCAAGCGGTTGACTCGACGTGAGGTAGACGACGCCACTCGCGCCGCGGCGAGCAACGGCATCGATGGGGCCCAGCCGCACCGGGCGGATGCGTCGCGTCTCGGTCGCCACCCGTCAGGACCTGGCGCCCGCCGGAGCGGTTCGCGCGGCGTCCCACTCCTTGAAGCTCGAGCCTTCGCGCGCCAGCCGCGCCAGCAGCGGCGCCGGAGCCCACCGTTGCCCGTGCTCGCGGTGCAGTGCCGCGACGCGGTCGTGGATGTTCGCCAGCCCGACGCGGTCGGCGTAGAACATCGGACCGCCGCGATAGGCAGGGAAGCCGTAACCGCTCACGTAGACGGTGTCGATGTCGGCGGCGCGCAGCGCCACGCCTTCTTCCAGCACGCGCGCGCCTTCGTTGATGAGCGCGTAAATCGTTCGCTCGATGATCTCCTCGCTGGTGAACGAGCGCCGCGTGATTCCCGCGGCCGTCGTGGTCTCCTCGATGAGCGCCAGGACGTCGGGATCGGGCAGCGGTTTGCGATCGTCCCCGTAGCGGTACCAGCCGCCGCCCGTCTTCTGGCCGAACCGCCCCATTTCGCACAGCTTGTCGGCTACCAGCGGCTTGCGCGCGCCCGGTTCGGAAAACTGATTCAGCTCCTGCCGGACGCGCCACGCGATGTCCACGCCCGCCATGTCGTCAACGGCGAAGATGCCCATCGCCATGCCGAAGTCGGTCAGCGCACGATCGACCTGCTCGGGCGTTGCCCCGTCCTCGACGAGGAACTGCGCCTCGTACATGTACGGAAACATCATCCGGTTGCCGATGAATCCCGGCGCGTTGCTGGCGACGACGCCCACCTTGCCGAGGCGCTTGGCGATGGCCAGCGCCGAGGCGAGCGTCGCCGGCGAGGTCGCCGCGCCGCGGACGATTTCGAGCAGCCTCATGACGTTCGCCGGACTGAAAAAGTGCAGGCCGACGACCTTGTCGGGCCGGCGCGTGACCGCCGCAATCTGATCGATGTCGAGCGTCGAGGTATTCGTGGCGAGAATCGCCTCCGGCCTGGCCCGGGCGTCGAGCGTCTGGAAGATCTCCTTCTTCAACGCCATGTTCTCGAACACCGCTTCGATGACGAGATCGGCGGTTTCCACGCCGGCGTAACCGGTCTCGGCGCGGATCCGTCCGAGCCGCTGTTGAACGTCCTCCGGTGTGAAGCGCCCGCGCTTCATCGACGTGTCGTAGTTGGAGCGAATGCGCGCCAGGCCGGCATCGAGCTGCTCGCTCCCGGTGTCGTTGATCACGACGTTGATTCCGGCATTCGCGCAGGCCATCGCGATGCCGCCGCCCATCGTGCCGGCACCGATGATTGCCACCGTGTTGATGGGAGCGACCGGCGCGTCCTTCGGCAGGCCGGGAACCTTCGACGCTCCGCGCTCGGCGAAGAACACGTGAATGAGCGCCTTGCACTGCTCGGATTTCGCGCAGTCGGCGAAGATGCCGCGCTCGCGGACGCAGCCTTCGTCGAAGGGCAGGGTGACCGCCGCTTCGATCGCATCGACCACCGCGCGTGGCGCCTCGAGATTGCGGCGCGTCTTCTTTGCCAGCTCCTTCCCTGCGGCGACCATCGCCGGCAGAGCGTCGAGTGCGGGCAGTTTGTCCGTGCGCTCGCTCGTCCTCGGGTGCGCGCCTCCACGATCGGCTGCCTCGCGCGCGAACTGCACCGCGCCGCTGACGAGATCGCCGTCGATGATCCGATCGACCAGGCCGATCCGCAGCGCCTCCGGAGCCTTGATCGGTTTTCCGGTGACGCACATCTCGATCGCTTTTTCTACGCCGACGAGGCGCGGCAGCCGTTGCGTGCCTTCAGCGCCGGGGATGATCCCGAGGTTCACCTCGGGCTGTCCCATTTGGGCGCCTGGGGCCGCCACACGGTAGTGACCGGCCATGGCCAGCTCGAGCCCGCCGCCCAGCACGGTGCCGTGGAGGGCCATGACCACCGGCTTCGGTCCCGCCTCCATGCGCTTGAAGCTCTCGTGCATGTCGGGAGCCCCGGGACCCGTGCCCCACGCAAGCTCTTCCAATCCCTTGATGTCGGCACCGGCGACGAACGTCCGGCCTGCGCCGGCGATGACGATGCCGCGGACCGAGGCGTCCGCCTGGGCGCGCGCGACCGCCGCGTCGATGCCATCCGCCACTTCCTGGCTCAGCGCGTTTACCGGCGGATTGTCGATGGTGATGACCGCGATCCCGTCCTGGACCGTACTGGTAACGAGGGTGCTCATAAGGGCAACCTGAATCATATCGCCGCCCTTACAATTAGTGAGTGTTGCGGATGCCTCGATACCGGTTCCCGGCGACAGTTTTGACGGTCATTTGCGCGGGCGCCATGGCGACCGCCCAGCGTCGCGACGTGTTCGTGGGCTCCCGGGACCATGCGGCAATCCGCTATTCCGCCGGCGAGACCAACAACGCCGCGGCCGCGCTCAACCGCCGGCTGGAGAGCGGCAACGCGAAACTGACGTTCGATCCGGCGAACGGATATCTGCGGTCGCTGCTCGAGGCGCTGGGCGTGCCGGTTGAATCGCAGGCGCTGGTGTTTTCAAAGACGAGCTTCCAGGCCTCTCACATCAATTTCCGCAACCCGCGCGCCGTTTACTTCAACGACATCGTCTCGGTGGGGTGGGTTCGCGGCGGCGACATCCTCGAGATCGCCGCCCAGGACCGTTCCCAAGGGGTTGTCTTCTATCAGCTCGAACAGCGCCAGGCGGCATCGCCGCGGCTGGAGCGCAACAACGACTGCCTGGCTTGTCACCTGTCGTGGGAGACCCTGGGCGTTCCGGGACTGATGGTCGAAAGCGTCCATCCGCTGCCGGACGAGATTTCGTACGTGAACGGGTACAACACGGTGCACGCCAGTCCCCTCGATCAGCGATGGGGCGGATGGTGGGTGACCGGCAATCACGGCGGCGCCCGTCATATGGGCAACATCCCGGTGATGCCGGAAGACAAGGGCAAATCAAAGCTTGCGAATCCCCGGCAGGTCCTGAAAACCGTGGACGGTCAGTTCGACCTCAAGGGGTATCCGACACCCTTCAGCGACGTGGTGGCGCAAATGGTCCTGGCGCACCAGGTGCGGATGACGAACGTCATCACCCGTGCCGGCTGGGAAGCTCGTCTGGCAGCGGCCGCGCCGAGCGCGGACGCGTCGCTGCGTGTCAAGGAGGCGGCGTCCGACCTGGTGGACTACCTGCTGTTCGTTGACGAAGCGCCGTTCACCGGCCCCATGCAGGGGTCGTCGGGCTTTGCCGAGCTTTTCGTGACGCAGGGACCACGGGACGCGCAGGGAAGATCACTCCGCGAGTTCGACCTCCGACGCCGGCTGTTCAAGTACCCCTGCAGCTACATGATCTACACCGACGCGTTCGACGCGCTGCCGCGTGCGGCCAAGGACGCGGTGTACGCGCGGATGTGGGAGATCCTTTCGGGCCGCGAGAAGCGCGCGCCCTATGCCACCCGCTTATCGGCGGTCGATCGCCGCGCCATCGTGGAGATTCTGCGCGCGACGAAGAAGGACCTGCCAGCGTACTTCCAGCCGTCGCCATCCTAGTGCTCACGATGTCCGTTCGTCGCCTCCTGCTCGCGCTCGTCATCGTCGCGCTCCCCGCGACGTCGTGGACCGACACGGCGTCCGATCCGACGTGGCTCACGCAGCTGCGGCCCAACGCGGAACGTCTGCTCGCGGCCGCCACGGCGGACAATTTTGCGTGGCGGCGCCTGGCGGAGATGACCGACACGTTCGGCCATCGCCTCAGCGGGTCAGAGAATCTGCGCCGCGCAATGGAATGGGCGGTTGCCGCGATGAAGGCCGACGGCCTGGAGAACGTCCGGACAGAGCCGGTCATCGTCCCGCGGTGGATTCGGGGTCGCGAGTACGCCGAGATTGTCGATCCGCCCAGCCACCCGCTGGCGATCCTTGGCCTGGGCGGAACCGTGGCCACACCGCCGAACGGCATCGAAGCGGAAGTGCTGGCGGTGACCAGCTTTGACGATCTGCGTGCGCGCCAGGCCGAAGCGCGCGGCCGGATCGTGCTCTTCGACGTTCCGTATACGAATTACCAAGAGACGGTGACGTACCGGACGAGCGGTGCCCGCACCGCGGCGCTGTACGGGGCGGTCGCCATGCTCGTGCGGTCGATCGGGCCGACCGGTCTGCGCACGACGCATACCGGCAGCGTGACCTACGCCGCCGATCAGCCGCGGATTCCCGCCGCGGCAGTTGCCGCCGAAGACGCCAGCCGCATCGTCCGGCTGACGGCTGCGGGTCGAAAGGTTCGCGTCCGGCTGGTGACGTCCGGGGCGATGGGCCCCGAAGTCGAATCGGCGAACGTGGTTGCCGAGATTCGTGGCCGCGAACAGCCCGACGAGATCGTCCTGATTGGCGCACACCTCGACTCGTGGGACGTCGGCACGGGCGCATCGGACGATGCGGCAGGGTGCATCGCGACGTGGGAGGCGCTGCGGTTGATGAAGGCGCTCGGCATCCGGCCGCGGCGAACCGTCCGCCTGGTGCTGTGGGAGAACGAGGAACACGGGCTGCGCGGGGCCAACGCATACGCCGAGCGCTATCAGGCGCAGGCGTCGAACCACGTGTTCGCGCTGGAAGCCGACTCGGGACTGTTCGCGCCGGCATCGCTGGGATTCACCGGAACCGAAGCGGCGCGTCAGGTCATGCTCCGGGTAGGTGCGCTGCTCGCGCCGCTCAACTTCCCGGCGATTGTGCCTGGCGGAGGCGGAGCGGATATCGGCCCAATCGCCATGGCCGGGAATGTGCCGACGATGGCGTATCTGGGAGATCCGGCACGCCTGTTTCTCATCCACCATACGGCGGCGGATACCGTCGAACGAATTGCGCCCGAGGAAGTCTCGAAGGCGGCCGCCGCAATCGCGATCGTTACTTACGCCGTCGCGGAGATGCCGGAACGGTTACCGAAGTAGTCCTTCGAGCATTTTCGATGAACCTGGTCACCGAGCTCCAGCTGAGCGCAGCATGGCGGCGAGGTCGGAGTGTCCCTTCCTCACCGCCCAAGCCAATGGGGTCGCCCAAGACGCCCCCGCTCGGTTCGGATCGGCTCCGCGATCCAGCAGCAGCTTGACGACCTCGCGTCGTCCCCATCGCGCGGCAATACCCAACGGTGTCGACCGGAACTCGTCATCGACGGCATCGATATCCGCGCCGTGATCCAGCAGCAACACCGCCTTGCGAATGTCTCCTTCCCAAGCCATGTCGTGCAGCAACGTCGTGCGCTGCCAGTTCATATGGTTCGGATTCATGCCCCGTTCCAAGAGAAACGCTGCGATGTCGTAGTGCTTGAAGTAATACGCTCGGCCCCACTTGGCGATGTCCGGCACGCGGGCTCCGAGGCGAAGCAGCAGTTCCAGCATCCGCCGAAGCGCGCGGTTCGCCGGCGTGCTCAGAATTCCCTCAGCCCAACACGCAAGTTCGTAGTGAACGAGTTCGGGCCGACGGTCCAGCAGCTTCTCAACCGCGCTGAGCGCGTTCGCACCAACGAGCTTCTCGAGCCGATTCATGTCGTCATCGGCTGGGAACTGAATCGTGCCAACGCCGTGAACAGCCTTACCGTCGGCGCGCGTTGTCGGTGGTTTGCCGGCATACTCGCGCAGCAGCCGGGTGATCTCGGTGTCGCCGCGATCCTCGGCGATTGTGAGCAGCTTCTCGTTGTACGGATACGTCACGTGTTCGGGGTCGAAGGCACCTCTTTCCAGTAGAAAAAGCACAAGATCTCTATGACCTTCGCGAACCGCCAAGTGAAGCGGAGGCATGTAGTTATGCTCGCAGCGAACCAGCCGAGGCGTAACGGCCACCAGCGAGTTGACCCTTTCGAGATCACCGGCGCGGCTTGCGGCAAGCATGTTCCACACGTCGGTCGTCGTTGTGTATTTGCCACCTTGAAGTTCCATCGGCAGCGTAATTCGGAGCTCCACGGGCTGCAGGGTACCGGACGGTCCAGGATCGGATTGAGGCGGCACGACGACAGCCACTCGTGCGTTGGCCTCTGACTCCTCACCGTCAAGCCTCAACGCGTCCAAGAACGATGTCCAGCTCTCGAATCCAGCCGACCGGGCCATGAAGTGCCTGATGTCCGCCAGGGATAACTCAGCGCTGGGCCTCACCGCATCGGGCAGCCGCTCGAGCTGATGGTCGACTTCGGCGCGCAAGGTTTCCCAGGTTACCGGACTCCGGAATCGCTCCTGCAGACGCTGCATCACTGCAGCGTCGCCCGTGTGGTATGCCGCCAAGATGTCCCTGGCTAAAGTGTCGTACTGGTCGGCATCGGGTGTGGCGGCTCCGCGGCGCTTGCCATCGTCGAGAGCCCGCCGAAGATCGACCCAGCTCCTGTGGCCGTGCTCCCGTGCGAGCGCGTGCTGAACGTCGCGCAGAGCAGGATTGGAGGGGGCGTTTGGATCTGCGCGTTTCAGCCGAGCAAGCGCATCGGCATCATCCGCGCGCAACGCTTTCAGCCATCGCCTCGCAGACTTCCTGAGGTTTTCGAGAGCGCTCATGAAACCTTCCTTCCGTGAAAATGCCTGGTGTCCGCTTACCTTCAGGCCGGAAGAAGGTTCGAGTTGTGAAGAGGCACGTTGGGTGGGAGCAAACTCCCTTGCCGCGGACAGGAGGCGCCCCAGAGCGCACTGCCCGGCAGTTTCCGGCAAGGTCGCTAATTCTGTCAAGCGCTCGTCGGCGCTAACCAGACCGAGATTGCGTGTTGGTCAGCGCGGAAGTCCGTAAAATCGCGCTGGAGGCTCACCTGCTGGCGACGGTGGTGCAAATGGCAAGGAGAGCCGGAGGGTCCGACTGCGTGGCGCAGGGCTTTCGTTCTAGCGGATTTCGGAGAGCGAGACGTTCAGCACGCGCGACTGGCGCGGGGCGTGCTGCCACTGCACGAGGATCGGGCTCTGGTAGGTCCCTTCGATGATCCCCGGGACGCCGTGCTGGCAGTCTGATACCAGGAGGCTGACCGAACGGCGCATGCGGAAGAAGCGCGCGGCCGGCACCGCCAGCGTCCTCGCCATGATCTTCTCGACGATCGATCCGCGGAGGCCAAGCGTGTCGAGGCTCTGGTTCAGGACGCGGACGAGATCGTATTTCGCGTAGCCGAGCGTCTTGGCCGGCACCGCGCGCGGGTTCGCCATCGCGTGGCGGTACTTCTCGGCGACGAAGCGAAGCGGGTTCTTCAACACCTCCGCCAGGTCGTACTGCATCAGCAGCGTTTCATACTCGTTGACCGTCAGCGCCGAGTGCCGCTCCGATGGATCCAGCGACACGCGCAGGCGCCCCTTGCCGACGCCGGCCTCTTTGACGAACTCCGACAGCTGCGCGTAGACGCTCAGCCGCGGATCCTTGAGGTTCACCGAATCGATCGGATGCCCCGAAACAGGAACTTCGATCCGCGTTGCGGCGACCAGACGTTCCTGGCTGAATCCGATCACGCGGGTCGTGCGGCGGCGCGGCCGTCCGGCGTAGACGCCGTCCAGATCGACGAAATAAACCGTTTCGCCGGCCCGATTAGGGTGAGTGACACAAGTCCGCAGGCCGCTGGCGATATACGCAAGGTGCGAATCGGCGTTGCGCGGTTCAATCGCACGCTGGTCGGCGTCCAGGTCGGTCCGCCGCTCCAGGCGGTCGTGCTCGTAGCCGGCCCCTTCCGGAAACAGCGTGCGGAAGGCATCCACGTACGTCGGTATGTGCTGAGCGCTCAGCCTGGCCGCCAGGCTGCGATCGAGAAACCCGGCCGTCGTGTGGAAGGACCAGTAGAGGCACCGCGGAAAGGATTCGAGGGCCTCGTGCTCGGCCGCGAAACGCGACCGTAGGTCGACGACATCAAACCGAGCTTTTGGGGCTAACTCGAGCGTGACGTCGAGCGGCTTGGAAAGGGACAAGTCGTTCAAATGTAACACGTTCTTGCATAAACGGACGAAGTGGCGTGGCGGGAGTTCCTTTGGTACGGGGTGGTGGCGGCGGCCGGATTCGTGGCGGGCCTGTGGACCGTGTATCTGGTCTGGCATCTCCGCGGCAAATGGAAAATCCGGCGTGCCGGTCCCCGCCGGCTCGTGGCCATTCGGCACCGAATCTGGCGCGAGCCGTCGACAGCGGATGCGGCGGATCTGCGCTACGGACCGGGTGGCGCCGATGGCGTCCCGGTGCCGCCGTTCCGGTTCGTCGAGGAGCATTTCACCGGCTCGCAGCCGTGCATTGGTGTGCACGATGCGCGGCAGCGGCTGTGGCGCGTCAAATGGGGGCATGAAGTAAAGCCCGAAGCCTTTGCCGTTCGAGTAGCCCACGCCTGCGGGTACTTCGCGGAGGTCACGCACTACGTGCCGGCCGGCACCATCACGGCCCTGAAGGATCTGGCCCGTGCCCGCCAGTGCGTTGACGCGGACGGCGCATTCGCCGACGCCCGGTTCGAACTGGAAGATCGCAGCGTCCGCATGCTGTTCGGCGAGCACAGCTGGTCGTGGAACGACAATCCCTTCGTCGAGACGAAACAGCTGAGCGGCCTGAAAATCCTCACAATGCTGCTGGCGAACTGGGATACGAAGGACCGCCGCGACGTGGCGCGCGGCTCGAACACGGCCATCTTCGAAGTGCGATCGCGGTGGGGGCGCGAAGCCCGCTATCTGGTTACGGACTGGGGCGGCGCTATGGGCCGCTGGGGATCGAACATCGTGTCGCGCGGCCGCTGGGATCCGGCAGGCTTCGCGCAGCAGACGGCCCACTTCGTAACGGGCGTCCGCGATGGCTACGTGAACTTCGGATATCAGGGACAGCGGACGGCTGAAATCGCCCGCGGCATCACCGTCGAGCACGCTGCCTGGTTCTATCGATACGCACGGCGGATCAGCGTACCGGCGTTCCACGAGGCGCTCATCGCCTGCGGTGCCGACAACGAGGAGGCCGAGGTGTTCGCGCATGCGCTCGTCGAACGGATTCGTCAGGTCGGTGAGGCATGCGGCCGTATTCCCTCGCCCGAAGCTGCCGAAGGCAGTCCCGCCGCAGCGGCGTCGCCGCGCAGGCAGACGGGATGACGGGCCGCTTCGAGGCGTTTTGCCGGCGTAAGGAGGAAGCCGCGACGGTGGCGGCAATTCCCGGCTACGTGACCGCAGAAACTCGGGACTGCGGTGGTCTGGTCGCGCTGGAGAACCCGTGGTCGGCGGAGTTGTTCGACGGCGCGTTTTATCGCAGCGCCGCCGCTGCCCGGCCGGGCAATCCCATCAAGATCCACGTGTCCGTGCAGTCGCGCGATGGCAACACGGTCGCCGCCGATCCCTCGACGCTCGGAGGCGGCGACACGGACCTCCATCTGATCTACGAAGGGCTGTCGCGTGTCGACGCGGACGCTGTGCTGGCGGGAGCAGCAACGGCCCGCGGCAAGGAGACGGTCTTTTCGGTCTGGCACCCGCAGCTGGTCGCGCTGCGGCTCGCGCGCGGCCGGGCACGCCACCCGGCGCAGGTCGTGGTCACCAACGCGGGCAGCTTGCGGTTCGCCGAGGGGCTGATGTTTCAGGAGCCGTCGCTGCGAGTGTTCGTGATTACGCGCAGCGGGGCGGTCAAGACGATCCAGGACCAGCTCCCTGGCAGGCCGTGGGTTGAGGTCATCGACGCCGGCGAGCCGGTGGCGTTTGCCGCGGCCATGGAGCAGCTGTTCCGCCGCGGCATCGAGGTGTTGTCCTGCATCGGCGGGCCGCGAACGGCGGCCGCCCTTCTGAACGAGCAGATCGTGCAGGACATCTATCTGACCACGTCCGCCATCGACGCCGGCGAGCCCGGGACGCCGTATCACGGAGGTCGGCCTCCGAGCGTCGATCGGGCGGTACTGAAGGAAGGGCAAGGTGTCGAAGCCGGCGTACGCTTCGAGCATCTGATCGTCAGGACTTAAGAAGGCCACGGAGGCACGGGGACACGGAGATTAGTACTTCAGAACCTCCGTGCCTCGGTGTCTCCGTGGCCCGTCGCCGCGAGCGCGTCTCAGTCGCAAGTTTGAGGATTGTCCACGTCGTGTGTCACGATGCGGTTGCTCCGGGCGCTGGAGCCCTGAGCGGGAGGCAGATCCGCCGACGCGCTCGCGTCTGCGGCAAGGAGGCGGCGTTCATGAAGGGTAACGACCAGGTCATTGCCCAGCTCAACCAGGCACTCAAAGAGGAGCTGACGGCGATTAATCAGTACTTCCTGCACGCGGAGATGTGTCACAACTGGGGTTACCACAAACTCGGCGACTACATCAAAAAGCAGTCGATCGACGAGATGAAGCACGCCGAGGAGTTGATCGAGCGGCTCCTGTTCCTCGATGCGACGCCGAAGATGGAGTACATGGAGCTGAGCGTCGGCACCAACGTCAAGCAGCAGCTCGAAGCCGACCTCAAGCTCGAAGTGAACGCGGTCAAGATGTACAACGACGCGGTCAAGGCTTCGCGCGACGCCGGCGACGACACCTCGCGCGATCTGTTTTCGCGACTCCTGCGGGACGAGGAACAGCACGTCGACTGGCTGGAAGCGCAGCTCGGCCAGATCAAGGAAATGGGCTACGAGCGATGGCTGACCAATCAGACTGAGGGTTCGAAGGACTGAGAGACGTCAATCTCGAGCTGGCAGGGCTGCTGCTGGACATGGCAGCTCTCGCCGGCGAGTCCCAGCGTGGCTGGGGCTACAAGCGCGCCGCTAAAGCCGTCCTGCGGATCGACGAGGCGATCACGCCGCTCGTCGAAGCCAACACGTTCAAGGCCGTTTCCGGCATCGGACCGACCACCGATCGCATCGCCCGCGAGCTGATCCTCGATGGTGGCTCGCCGTTTGTCGAGCAGTCGGTTCATAGCGCCGGGCAAGAGGAAGCCATCGCCAAACTCCGCGCGCTGCGGAAGCACTTTCTCAGCCGCGCGGCGGTGAAGGACATTCTCGGCCGCCGCGGCTCGCCGTCCCGCAAGGCGTATCGCGGCGACTTTCAGATGCACTCGACATGGAGCGACGGCGCAGAAGGTCTCCCGTCCATCGTCGAGGCGTGCCTGGCGCGCGGCCATCGATGCGCCGGTATCACGGACCATTCGTACGGACTGCCGATTGCCGGCGGGATGACGATGGCGCAGGTGAAGGAGCAGCACGCGGAGATCGACGCCTTGAACCGCACCTATAAGGGCCGGTTCCGCCTGTTCAAGGGTATCGAGGCGAACATCCGCCAGGACGGCACGGTGGACATGGAGGAGCACGAGCTTCGCCTGTTCGAGTTCGTCGTGGCGTCGCCGCACTCGCAGCTGCGCAAGACCGTCGACCAGACCGCGCGGATGGCAGGCGCGGTCGAACAGCGCGGCGTGGCGATCCTCGGGCATCCGCAGGGACGCCGGTTCAACGTGCGGCCCGGCGTGTCGGCGCACTGGGACAAGGTGTTCAGGGTGGCGGCCAGGCGGCAGGTGGCGATCGAGATCGACGGTTCG
Source organism: Vicinamibacteria bacterium (assembly GCA_025938035.1). The sequence goes on along the minus strand of JAICQE010000012.1, from coordinate 5,165 downwards.
TGGGATCGCCAGGACGTGCATTACGAGCTGGCGGCGCGCGCGCTCGCGCTCGGCTGCATCTTTGCGCTCGACAGCGACGCCCACTCGCACCCGGAGCTCGACTTCATCGAGATCGCGATCGCGCACGCGCGGCTGGCGGGAATTCCCCAGGACCGTATCGTGAACTACTGGCCGGAGAAGAAGTTCCTGGAGTGGGCGAGGGGGGCGTGGGAGCGGTAGGAGGTAGGAGCTCTACCTCCTATCTCCTATTCTTCCCGCCGCTTCAGTTCCTTCTGGTGCTCCGCGTTCTTGAACGCCAGCGCACGGGCGGGTTGCTGAAAGGCGGTGTGGAGCGTCTTCGCCAGTTCCGGATCGTCGCGCGAGATCAGCTCGGCGAGCGTCTGGAATTTCTGCTCGATGCGCGAGAAGCGCCCTGAATAGCGGTCGAAGTCGCTGTTATGCCGGATGTCGCGGCGCAGCAGGCCGACCATCATCACGAAATCAGTGAGCAGCCGGGCCTCGTGCGGATTCATTGCGTCATTTTATCGCTCGAGGGTCGAAGCCACGGAGGCACGAAGGCACGGCGTCTCCTTTCAATGAACCTCCGTGTCTCCGTGTCTCCGTGGCCCGTGTTCTCACTCGATTTCGACGAGCGGAACGCCCGGCTGCACCAGCTCGCCCACGCGGCAAGCCACCCGCCGCACCCGGCCGTCGTGGGGTGCGGTAACGGCGAGTTCCATCTTCATCGCCTCGAGGACGACAAGGGCCTCGCCGGTTTTCACATTCTGACCGGACGTCACGTTGATGGCTACCACCGTTGCGGGCATCGGCGCGGCAAGCGCCGCCTCGTCTCGGTGCCTGGACCCAACCTGCGCATCGTCAGGCTGGACGACGAACACGCGCCCTTCCAGAAATACCCACGTCGTGCCGCCGAGGCGCACGGAATAGGCGAGCCTCCTGCCGGAATCGGTCACGAGCTCATAGCGTCCGGAGCCGAGGCTGTTAACGGTCACAGTCGCGTGTGGTGCAGCGTCGACCACGGGTCGTCGGCCTTCGCCCTTCGGGCCTCGGCGGACAAGCGCGTGACCGGCGATGGTTCGTCGCGCGTTTCACCGGAAGTCGCGCCGGCGATTGCGCTTACCTCCGCCGGAGGTTCGACCGCCAGCCGGGCGCGCAGCGTCTCAGCTTCCGCGTCGAGGAAGTGCGTATCCACGTCACCGCTCACGAACCGCGGATGGTCGAGCAGTTCCAGCAGCAGCGTCGCGTTCGTCCTGAGCCCCAGGATCGGGAAGCTTCGAAGGGCCGCGAGGGCGCGGCGGCGCGCCGCTTCACGGCTTTCGCCATACGCGATGAGCTTGGCGATGAGCGGGTCGTAGTGGACGCCGATCTCGTCACCTTCGATGAAGCCTGAGTCAACGCGGATACCCGGCATCACCGGCTCGCGATAGAGGAGCAGCGGCCCCGCCTGCGGAAGGTATCGCTGCAGCGGATCCTCGGCGTAGATCCGCAGCTCAATCGCGTGCCCCCGCTGCGAGAGGCGATCCTGCGACCAGGCCAACGGTTCGCCGGCAGCAATCCGAATCTGGGCCGCCACGAGATCGACGCCCACGACCTGTTCCGTGATCGGGTGCTCGACCTGCAGGCGAGTGTTCATCTCGAGGAAGTAGAAGCTGGCGTTGTCCATGCCGCCTGCCCCGAGCGCAGTCGAGGGGTCGAGCAGAAACTCGATCGTGCCCGCATTGCGGTAGCCGGCGGCGCGCGCAACCGCGACCGCCGCATCCCCCATACGCTGACGCAGCCCCGGCGTCAGCGCCGTGGAGGGTGTCTCTTCGATGACCTTCTGGTGGCGCCGCTGAATCGAACACTCACGCTCGAACAGGTGCAGGATGCGTCCGTGCGCGTCGCCGAGGATCTGGAACTCGATATGGCGCGGCCGTTCGATGAGCCGTTCAACGTAGAGCGTGCCGTCGCCGAACGCCGCCTGCGCCTCGCGCCGCGCCTGCTGAATGGCGGGGACGAGACCAGCTTCGTCGTGCACCGCCTTCATCCCGATGCCACCGCCGCCTTCGGCGGGCTTCAGGAGCACCGGGAATCCGACCCGGCGGGCGGCATCCGCGATGGCTTCGTCGCTTTGCTCGCGGGGAGTCTCGCCGGGTACGACCGGCGCGCCGGCCTTCCGTGCCAGCTTGCGCGCCGCCACCTTCGAGCCCATCGTCGCCATCACCGCGGCCGGCGGGCCGATGAAGGTCAGGCCGTTTGCGGCGCACGCAGCGGCGAAATCATGGTTCTCGGACAGGAAGCCGTAGCCGGGATGGATTGCGTCCGCGCCGCTCGATTTCGCGGCCGCAATGATCGCGTCAATCGACAGATAGCTCTGCGCCGCCGGCGCGGGACCGATATGAACGGCGTGATCCGCAAGCGCGGCGTGCAGCGATCGCTTGTCTGCGTCCGAATAGACCGCAATCGATTCGATACCGAGCTCCCTGCACGCACGGATCACGCGCACGGCAATCTCGCCGCGGTTGGCGATGAGAATCCGTTTAAACAGGGCCACGTTTCGATGAGTTTAACTTTGATCCGATCGTGGCGCGGACGTTGTCACGTCCGCGTAGACGCGCCTGACAAGGCGCGCCCCCTTCGTGCGCTTCGTGGTTACATCCGGAAGACTCCGTACTTCGGCGGCGGAATCGGGGCGTTGAACGCCGCCGAGATCGCCAGCGCCAGAGCTTCGCGCGTGCGCGCGGGGTCGAGAATACCGTCGTCCCACAGGCGGGCGGTTGAGTAATAGGGCGATCCCTCGTGATCGTACTTCTCGAGGATCGGCCGGCGGATCTGTTCCTCTTCCTCCGCGCTCAGCTCTTTGCCTTCGCGTGACTGCTGTTCGCGCTTGACCGTCGCCAACACCGACGCGGCCTGCTCGCCGCCCATGACCGAGATCCGCGCGTTCGGCCACATCCACAGGAATCGCGGGTCGTAAGCGCGCCCACACATGCCGTAGTTGCCGGCGCCAAACGACCCGCCGATCACGACCGTGAACTTCGGGACGACCGAGTTGGCCACGGCGTGGACCATCTTCGCGCCGTCCTTCGCGATGCCGCCCCGCTCGTACTGCCGGCCGACCATGAAGCCGGTGATGTTCTGCAAAAAGACCAGCGGAACACCGCGCAGATTGCACAGCTCGATGAAGTGCGTGACTTTGAGCGCCGACTCAGAGAACAGGACCCCGTTGTTGGCGATCACCCCGATGAGGAACCCGTGCAGGCGCGCGAAGCCGGTCACGATCGTCGGCGCATAGCGCTCCTTGAACTCGTCGAACCGCGATCCGTCGACGATGCGCGCCACGATTTCACGCACGTCGTACGGCTTCCTCACATCGGCGCTGACGATGCCGTAGATCTCCGCCGGGTCGTAGGCGGGATCTTCCGCAGACGTCACGTCGGCGGGCATCGTCTTGCCCCGGTTCAACGTCGAGATGATCGTTCTCGCGATGTTGAGCGCATGCGCGTCGTCTTCGGCAAAGTAGTCGGCAACACCTGAGTGCCGCGTGTGGACGTCGGCGCCGCCAAGCTCCTCGGCGGTGACCTCCTCGCCGGTTGCGGCCTTCACCAGCGGCGGCCCGCCGAGAAAGATCGTTCCCGTGCCTTTGACGATGATCGTTTCGTCCGACATGGCCGGCACATAGGCGCCGCCCGCGGTGCACGACCCCATCACGACGCCGATCTGGGCGATGCCTTCCGCCGACATGCGCGCCTGATTGAAGAAAATGCGGCCGAAGTGCTCGCGGTCCGGGAAGACCTCCGCCTGCAGAGGCAGGAACGCGCCGCCGGAGTCGACGAGGTAGACGCACGGCAGCCGGTTCTCGAGCGCGATCTGCTGCGCGCGCAGGTGTTTCTTGACCGTGATCGGATAGTAGGTGCCGCCCTTGACCGTGGCGTCGTTGCCGACGACGACCACCTCGCGGCCCGACACGCGCCCAATTCCTGTGACGAGACCCGCTCCCGGCGCCTCGCCGTCGTACATGTCCCAGGCGGCCAGTGCCGACAGCTCGAGAAACGGCGATCCCGCGTCGAGCAGCCGGTCAATCCGCTCACGCACCGGCAGCTTTCCCTGGCTTCGGTGGCGCTCAACGTAGCGTTCGCCCCCGCCCTGCCGAACTAAGTCGGACCGGCTCTTCAATTCGGCCACGAGCGCCAGCAGCCGGTCGCGATTCTTCTGAAAGTCCGGCGAATCGGCGCGAATGCGTGTCTGGAGGCGCTCCATGAGGGCGGGGCCGATTATACGGGTCGTCTTCCGCGGGTCGTCTTCCGCCTGACGCGGAAGCCACGGTAGCGTCCGCCCTTTTAGGCGGAAGTTGGTATGAAAAAGCTACAGTCTGTCTGTTTCCAGTTCGAAGCGGGCAGGGGTGTATTGATTGCAAACGGATGTAGTACCGTGTGGTAGGCTACCCCTCCGCTGACGAGACCTGATGGCTTCAACCTCCTCGACTCCTCCAAAACGCCGCCGCCGCGTGCTCGCCGTAGACGATGAGCCGGCGATGACCGAGTGGCTGAAGATGGTCATCGAAGCGGAAGGATACGAAGTCCGCACCGCGCTCATCGGGACCCGCGGCGAGGAAATCTTCAAGCAATGGCGGCCCGATGTGGTCGTGACGGATTTGATGCTCCCCGACCTGGACGGTATCCAGCTGCTAAGGCGGCTCAAGGAAATCGATCCGGCGCCGGAAGTCATCGTCATCAGCGGGCAAGGCACGATCACGCGCGCGGTCGAAGCCGGACAGGCAGGCGCCTTCTACTTCCTCGAGAAGCCGGTCAGTCAGGACGGGCTCCTGGACATGCTGCGGAAGGCGATCGACCGTACGCAGGAGCGGGCCGAGCACCAGCAGCTCAAGGAACAGATTCGCGGCCAGTACAGCTTCGCGAACATCGTCGGCCAGAGCAAGAAGATGAAGGATCTCTTCGAGCTGATCGAAAGCGTGGCGGCGAGCGACGCGAACATCCTGATTCAGGGCGAGAACGGCACCGGCAAGGAGCTCATCGCCAACGCGCTCCACTACAACAGCAAGCGGTCCAAGGGGCCGTTCATCAAGATCAACTGCGCGGCGATCCCGAAGGATCTCATCGAGTCGGAGCTCTTTGGCTACAAGAAGGGGGCGTTCACCGGCGCGACGATGGACAAGGAGGGGCTCT
>JAICQE010000223.1 GCA_025938035.1 Vicinamibacteria bacterium | reverse complement strand
GTCGCGGCGATCAGGCGGACGTTGACCTTGACCGACTCGGTCCCCCCGAGGCGCTCGAACTCCCGCTCCTGGAGGACGCGAAGCAGCTTGACCTGCGTGCTCGGGTTGATGTCGCCGATCTCGTCGAGGAAGAGCGTGCCGCCTTCCGCCATTTCGAAGCGGCCCTTCTTGCGCGTGTTGGCGCCGGTGAACGCACCCTTCTCGTAGCCGAAGAGCTCGGACTCGATCAGGGTGTCGGGCAGCGCCGCGCAGCTCACCTTCACGAACGGCTTCTTCGCGCGCAGCGAGTTGTAGTGGATCGCGTGCGCGATCAGCTCCTTGCCGGTGCCCGACTCGCCGCGGATGAGCACCGTGGTGTTCGTCTGCGCCACCTGGGCGACCTGCTCGTACATCTGCCGCGTCGGTCCGCTCGTGCCGATGATGTTTGAGAAGTCGTAGCGCTCGCGCAGCTCCTGCCGCAGGTGCGTGTTCTCGTCGAGGAGCCGGCGGCGCTCCTCTTCCACCATGCGCTGCACGTTCAGCGCCTGGCCGATCATCGAGCTGGCAATGCCGAAGAACTTGACCGAGCTGTCGTAGTCGCGTTCCGCCTTGAACCTGAGATCGACGGCGAGCGCGCCGACCGCCTGGCGGTTCAGCATGATCGGCACGCAGATGAACGTCAGCTCCTGCTTTTGATGATCGAGGCGGCGCGGGGCGAGGTTGAGGAACGTCGGCTCCTTGCTGACGCGCGGCACGACGATCGGCTTGCCGCTCTCGACCACCTTTCCGGTGATGCCTTCGCCAAGCTTGATACGGATGGATCGGGCGCGATCCTCGAAGCCTTCGACGGCTTCGACCTGCAGCTCGCCCTCGCGCAGCAGCGTGACCATGCCGCGGACGACGCTGTGATGGCGGATGAGCGTCTGCAGCACGCGCTGCATCGCCGCTTTGAGATTGAGCGTGCCGGAAAGCGCCTGGCTGACTTCGAGCAGCGTCGACAGACGGCGCGCGTCGCGGGCGGCGGTGGAGGAATCGGGACCGGAGCGGGCGGCAGGCATATCAGGCCTCCTACATTTCTGGGCGGCGAAACCGGGTTCGCACGAAAACTGTCGTCACTCGAACCCGGGAGCGACGCCTCTACCCCGCCTGCGCGTCTTGGAGCCTGCGGCCGGAGGGTGATGAGCCCTCCTATTCATACGATTCTGTAGTAACGGCGATGTTACGCCACGGGTTTGTGGTTTTTACACCCGTCTGCGAACGTGGCCATTGTACCGGATCGGCGCAGAAATGCGAGCGTTTCCGCGCGCCGGCCGTGCATGGCGAGTGGCGCGCCGCTTGCCACCTTCGAGTTGCCCATGACGCATCGACCGTTCCTTCTCCCGCCGCTGTTGACGGCGGCGATCGTGTTCACTGCCTCGCGCGCGGTTCATGCCAGCGACGTCGCAGTTCCCTTTCCGCATGTCCGCGCGGAGGATTCGCAGATGCGGGCGCTGATCGACGACGCCGTCGCCAGCTCCCCCACCGTGCGCGCGCTCGTCGCGCGGATCACGGCGTCCGATGTCGTGGTGTTCGTCGCCTGCGAGCGCAGTCCGGCCGTGAAGGCATCGGGCCGTCTGAATTTCATGGCTTCCGCCGGCGGCCTGCGCTACCTCGTCATCCGGCTGAAGCCGGCGCGGCGGTCAGCGGCCATCGCGATGCTCGCCCACGAACTGCAGCACGCAGCGGAGATCGCGGACACGCCGGCGATCGTCGATGACGAGTCGCTGGGGCGGGAATACGAGCGCATCGGATACCGCAGCCATGCCTCGCATGGCGGTGTGGCATTCGATACGAAAGCGGCCGTCGACACTGGCCGGCGCGTGGCTGAGGAGTTGATTGCGCTGAAGACGAGCGCCGCGGATTAATTGCGCCGATCGTTCTGCCAGTTCAGCACGACGGACAACGACTGACGCCGGCCGGCTTCCGACGGAACGGCAACGATCAGACGTTGCAGATCCCGTGTCGCGTCGGCGAGCGCGCCGGGTGTGGCCAACTGCGCGGTGAACACACGGGGAAGCTGAAAGAGCGCCTGTGGTGCGCCCGCCTTGAAAACCGGAGTTCCGATCACGTCGACAGATACGACCGTGCCGTCGCCGCCAAGGAAAATCAGTTCGCGGCTATCCGACCGCCATCGGGCCATTCCCGCGCTGCCCCCGCGCGAAATGAGCCATTTCGGCCGTGAGGCAGTATCCGCGGCGCTCTTCGGGTCGGCGCCGAACGGCTGTACGTAGAGCTCCTGAGTGCCGCTCTCGTTGGAGAGGTAGGCGATCCACCGGCCGTCAGGGGAGACAGCGGCACCGAACTCGTTGGCCGGCGACTGCAGCACGGGGATCGGCTCGCGGCTCGCGTTCGAATTGGGTCCCACCAGCAGCGCAAACACGTCGCCACCCCGCGAATACACGAGCATCTGTCCGGGTGTCCAGTCGGAGATCTGGATGTTGCCCGGCGTTTTGGCGTACCGGTACAGGACTTCCTCGCCGCCGCTGCCGTCAGCCGGCTTTCGGTAGACCACGCCATCCTCGCCGCGCCGGCCAAACCACGCGACAAAACGCCCATCAGGCGACCAGACCGGTTGAATATTGGCGCCCCCCCCGAACGTGAGCTTGGTGCTTGTCTCGGTGGCCAGATCGGTGATCCAGAGATCGGCCGTGGCTCCGGTTTCGAGCACCGTGCGGCTCGTCACCACCTTCGTCGCATCCGGGGACAGCTTGACCTGGTTGTACCGTCCGAGCTCGCCGAGCGTTGTCTGCGTTTTGCCGTCGCGTCCGATCCAGGCGAGCTGTCGCGCGAGATTTTCGGCAAGCGTGCCGGTTCGATACACGAGGGTGCCCTGCGTGGACGCTGAGAAGTATGGGATGCCGAAGATCTGCCGATCGAAGTTGAACACGTTGTCCGCGACCGGACGTGGTTCCCCCGTGGTTTTGCGCGCCCCGGCATCGAACGGCTGCGCGAATGCCGTGCCGCCCTCGAGGAAAAACAGGTGGCCGTCGTTCGACCCGCGTGCCGCCGGAACAAAGACGGCGCCGAAGTCGGTCTTCAGGAGCGCCGTTGTCTCCTGCGCCTCAGGCATCACGTCAAGCGACCCGACAGACACCGTGCGTTGGCCTCGCGGCGCGCCAACGGAATACAGGAAGTGCCGGCCATCGGGCAGCAGATCGAAGACGCCATGAACGACCCCCTTCTCCACGTCGGCCTTCGTCACCAGCGTTGGCGTCGCTCCGGACTCGTCGGTCCGCATGATCCCCTGGAGCGTGCCGAAGAGAATCGTCCCGCTTTCGTGCCACGCTGCGCCCAGGACCCCTCCTGGCGGCAGGCTCGTGATGACGGTTGGTGCACCGCCTTCGATATCAACGCGCTTCAGCTTCTGGTCGTGCGCGTAGAGGATCGAACCACTGTCCGGCGCCCACTTGACGACATCAGGAAAGGTCGGACTCACCGTCGTTTCGAGCGGCCGCGGCTCGAGCGCGTCGAGCGGTTGCAGCCAGATCCGCGACACGTTATCCGCACCTACCGCCGGGAACGCGATGATGCGGCCGTCCGGCGACACCGCAAACGGCGTCGTCTGGTTGATCGTCACTTCCGGCGGCACCGTCACGCTGAAGCGAACGGTGTTCGCGACCGGCGGAGTCTCGCGCAGGTGAATCGTCAGCAGGGCGCCGAGTGCGGCGACCGCGGCCGCAGCGGACGCCCACGGCAGCCATCCGCGAACGCCCGAGACCCGCGATTCGACCGCGGGTGACTCGCCTGCTGTTTCCAGCAGCAGAACCGCATCCCCAGCGTCGCGCAGGCGCCGCTTCGGATCCTTCTCCAGGCACCGTCGCAGAACGGGGCGCACCGAAGCAGGAACACGCGTCAGGTCGGGTTCTTCACGCACGACGGCTGCCATCACATCCGTCAGCGTCTGGCCGGTGAACAACCTCGTCCCCGTCAACATCTCGTAGAGAATCACGCCGAAGGCCCAGATGTCCGCCCGCCTGTCGAGCGGCAGCCCTCGCGCCTGCTCGGGCGCCATGAAGGCCGGCGTGCCGACGATGGCGTCCGCACCGACCATGCTCAGGGCAACCGTCGCCGCCTCGTCTGTGCCGACCGCGGCAACAGCCGCTGCTTTGGCGAGCCCGAAATCGAGCAGCTTCACCGTGCCGTCGGCGGTGAGCTTGATATTGGCCGGCTTCAAATCGCGGTGGACGATGCCCCGGTCGTGCGCCGCGGCCAGGCCTTCCGCGATCTGCCGGGCAATTCGCAGCGCCTCGTCAAGCGGTATCGGCCCCTGCTTGATCCGATCGGCCAGGGTCGGACCTTCGACCAGTTCCATCACCAGCGCCTGGTCCTCGACGCCGTAGATGGCGGCGATGTTCGGATGGTTCAGGGAGGCGAGCACCTGCGCCTCGCGCGTGAAGCTCGCCAGGCGCGACTGATCCGACGCCAGCGCAGGAGCGATCATCTTGATCGCCACGTCGCGACCGAGCTTGGTATCCGTGGCGCGATAGACCTCGCCCATCGCACCCTGTCCGAGCTTGGTCCCGATGCGGTAGTGGGAGATGAACTCCGGCATTGAGTGGGAATCTTAATAGGGAATAGGGAACAGGGACCTGGGGTCAGGGACCTGGGGTCAGGGACCTGGGGTCAG
>JAICQE010000164.1 GCA_025938035.1 Vicinamibacteria bacterium | reverse complement strand
CGCGTCTTTTAGTCGTAGTGTCCGCCCGCAGGTAACGTAGTGTCCGCCTTCAGGCGGACCTGCGGATATACTCACGCCTCGCAGGAGGCGCGAGATGAAACGTCTGTTGATTGCCGCGGTTGCGGCCCTTGTGACTGCCGGCGCCCTTCACGCGCAGGCGCCCGCCCCGTTCAAACTGGGCACGTTTCAACAGCAGGGGCGTACGTTCGTCGGAATCGTCCGCGACTCGCTGGTCATCGATCTCAATGCGGCGGACGGCGCGGTCCCCGGCCGGACGGCTCCGGCCGCCGGCGACATGAAGGACGTCATCGCCCGCTACGATTCCGCTCTCCGTGCGCGCATCTACGCCATCCTCAAAGCTGTGCCCACTGCACCCGGCTCGCGACCCGCGTACGTGCACGAACTGTCCGCGCTCAAGATCCTGCCGCCGATCATGCCGGCGACGCTGCTCAACGCGGCTGTGAACTACCGCGCGCATGGAGAAGAAATGGCGCGCCCTGGCGTTGCCACGTCCGCCGGCGTGAGCACGGGACGGGCCGCCGGCGCTCCTGCCGGCTCCGCAACGCCGGCCACCAAAAGCGCGCCTGGCATCTGGGAGCGCAGCGCAACCGACACACGGTGGAATCCGTACCTGTTTCTGAAGGCGACGTCCGCGATCATTGCCGAAGGAGAGTCGATCCGCATTCCCGTCGGCCGCACGCAGATCGATTGGGAGTGCGAGCTTGGTGTCGTCCTCAGCCGCACAGCCAGCCGTGTTCCCGTCGCCCAGGCCCAGAACTACATCTTCGGCTACACGCTCGAGCACGACGTGTCGGATCGCGGCGGCCGCGCCGACGACCGCTACGGATCCTCTGACTGGCTGATCGCCAAGTCGCACGACACGTTCGCGCCGCTCGGCCCCTTCATCACGCCGAAGGAGTTCGTCCCCGACCCGCAGAAGCTTCCGGTGAAGTTCACGCTGAACGGCACGCTGATGCAGGACTCCAACACGTCCTACATGATCCACACGGTCAACGAGCTGATTGCATACGGGTCGAACATCATGACGCTGCGCGCCGGCGACATCATCGCCACCGGAACGCCGGACGGCGTCGGCTCCGCGCGCACACCGCCGATCTTCCTGAAGGCGGGCGATCGCACCGTGTGCACGTATGAGGGTGTGGGAACGCTGACCAACCGCGTCGAGAACGCGAAGTAGCTTCCGCCTTCTGGCGGAAGCGACGAGGCTTTTACGGCCTGAACGGCTTTCCTGTGCCCGCGAGTCGCTGCTCCAGTTTCGCCGTGCAGTCGCACCCCTCGCATGCCCAGTACTCTTCGCCCGTCTCGTGGCGGCAGCGGCTGCGCGCGTGCGCATCCTTGACGCTGAGCAGATCGAAGTAGGCCTCCCAGTACGGCCGCTCTTCGGCCAGCGGCGTGGCGCAGAAGCAGGTCTCAACCCATTTCACGCAACCATCTGGAAGCTGCCGCGCCGTGGCCATGTTGTGCAGGTACTCGTCGCCCGCAATCGATCCGGCGCCGAGCGTGCGGTCCTCGATCGCGCGGTCGAGCGCCTCCGATTGGCAGGGTTTCACGCGCGCGGTGACCAGGTAGCGCATACCGGTGATTTTAGCGCCCCCGCCTCATGGCTTTCTGATCGCCGTTCGGCCCGCGGAAAATCAGGTGCGTGACCCGGCCCTGCTCGTCCCTGACGAACTCGAAGCCGCTCGGAGTCGCCGTCGACATGAACTGCGTCTCCGACTGCGCCAGCAGCGGAAGCTTCGGTTCATTGAGTCCCTGTACGAACAACAGATCACCGGCGGCGACGATCGCAAACTCGCGTCCCGGCGCCAGCTCATACGTACCCGCATAAGCCGCCAGGAGGGCGGGGCTCGACCTGACACCGACGTCACCTGACATCCGCTCCAGAGAACGCTCGTTCTCGCACACGTCTTCCAGCAGATCCGTGTCCGCCGCCAGCAGCCGCTCGGTCCTGATCGTGAACGGTCGCGTGAACACCTTCGGGTCGTCAATGGTGATCTCGAAATCCATGTGCCCGAAATCACGTCGACGCATGCGTTCGGTAATGCGCAGCGATTCGGTCTGCGGATGGCCGGCGCTATCCAGCCAGGCACGGTCGTTGAAGCCCGCGGTCGTGATCACGAATGTGTCTCCCTCCCAGCGGCCGATCGAATACCCCAGCCACGTCGGGTTCGGATCCTTCGGGAGGTCCCGGCCGTCGGTGAAGATGGTCCGGTGCGGGCTGTTCGGCGACTCGTACAACATCACCGTCAGCGGCGCCGTCTGCACGATCCTCACCAGGTTGAAGAAGTCGTGAAACGGAACGCTCACCGGAAGGCATCGCGCCAGCGGGCTTTCCTTGCGCGCGTCGCGCACGCGCTGCAGGAAGAGTGCCTCGGCCCACGGTTGGACGTCTTCAGGCTTCAGGTCCTGAGCGATGTTGAAGCGATAGAGGGGGCCGGCGCCCCTCCACACGCCGGTGAGATCGGGCTTGCCGTCCGGCGTACGCGGCGCAGGCGCCGACAGATTCGGCCGGCCGTCGGGAAGGCGCGGAGTTCCCGGTGTCGGATGATTGAGCCACTGCGCAGCAGCGGGTCCGCAGCACAGTCCGCCGAAGGCGAGTGCGGCGACGACCGGAAAAGGCGTGCCCTTCATCTGCAGCTCCGTTCACGCACGCCGGCGGGCATGCGCGCGGTGATGGTAACCTGACGCGTGCGCGTGATGGCGATCGTTTACGCGCTGCTGGGAATGACCACACCCGCGGCAGCGCAGGACCCACGATACGAAAAGGAAGTCCTGGCGTTCGAGGCACTCGATCGCACGAGCCCTCCTCCCAGGGGCCAGATTGTCTTCGTCGGCAGCTCGACGATCGTCGCCTGGGACGCGGCCCGATACTTTCCCGACCAGAGAATCATCAACCGCGGCCTCTGGGGATCCGCGCTGGTCGACTCCGTCCGCCTCGTCGACCGTCTCGTGCTCCCCTATGAGCCGAGGCTGGTCGTCGTCTACGCCGGGGACAACGATATCGACGCCGGCCTCACGTCCGAAGAGGTCACCGTTCAGTTCGAACGGTTCGTCCGCGCGATTCACGCCAGGCTGCCGCAGACGCGCATCGTGGTCGTCGGCATCAAGCCGAGCCCGCAGCGCTGGCTCGTCATCGATCGCGTCCGTGCAACGAACGCGATGATCCGGGACGTGTGCAGCAGGGACGATCGCGTCGCGTTCGTCGACGTCGACGGCCCGATGCTCGGATGGGATGAAAAGCCGCGCCAGGAGCTGTACCTCGACGACGGCCTGCACCTGTCGCCGAAGGGCTACGAGCTCTGGACGACGCTGCTGCGGCCGCTGTTAGTCCCTTGAGGTCCGCCTGAGGGCGGACACGACGTCCTTCAATACTCGCCCCACTTCGCGAACAGCGCGGCCACCGCCACCAGCGCCATGGCGTCGCCGCGAATCGTGCGCCCGCCCAGCGTCACCAGGCGGCATCGTTCCGACGCAGTCGCCATCTCCCCCGGTGTCCACCCGCCCTCCGGCCCGATCAGGAGGCTGGCTTCCCGCGGCGGCTGGCCGTCGAGTTCACCGAGAGCCACCATCCCGGTGCCTGCGCCCGGCTCAACGAGCATCAGCATCGGCCCTGGCAGCTGACGGTCGTCGGCGAACGCCGACACAGCCTCGAAGGGCTCGGGCGGAAACACGACCGGGACCACTGCGCGGCCGCACTGTTTTGCCGACGACACGGCAATCCGTTCCCACCGCTCGCGGCGTCTGCCGCGCGCAAGCGACGAGAGGGAGATTTCGCTCCGCGCCGTGACGATCGGCTGAATCGCCGCGACGCCAATCATCACCGCGTCGCGCACGACGTCGTCCATCTTGTCGCCCTTGAGCACGGCCTGGACCAGCGTGATGGAGACACGCGGCTCCGGAGCCGCGGCCCACGGCCGGCCGATCAGCACCTCGGCACCGGCTTTGCGCGCGCTCTGCACCGTGGCTTCGAACGCACGCCCGCGCCCGTTGATCACCACGATCGGGTCGCCGCGCTTCAGGCGCAGCACGCGCGAGAGATGTTCAGCCTCGTCGTCCGGCAGCGAGACGACATCACCAGCAGCGTGCGCGTCCGGTGCGAAGAATCGCGCGTGCACGGAATCATTATCTCGCGGCAACGTCCGCCTGAAGGCGGACGCGACGGGCGAACGGCGATGTTATACTCCGCCCACCCACCGCATGTTCCTCCGGGGTCAGACCATCGGGAAGTACCGCGTGCTGTCGCATCTTGGCAGCGGCGGCTTCGGCAGCGTGTATCTCGCCGAAGACACCTGGATCAAGAAGAACGTCGCGATCAAGGTTCCACACAAGCAGAACCTCGATTTCAGCGAGCTGCTGAAGGAGCCGCGTCTTCTCGCCTCGATGAGTCATCCGAACATCGTCACGATGCTCACCGCGGAAAAGCTGGATGACGTGTTCTTCATCGTGATGGAGTACGTGCCCGGCGAGACCCTCGAACAGTTGATCATCCGCGAAGGTGCGCTCGAACTCGGACGCGCGCTCGACTACACCTGCCAGATGTGCAACGCCGTGGACCACGCCCACCGCGCCGGCGTCCTCCACCGCGACATCCGTCCCGGGAACATGCTGCTCTCGGAAACAGGGCTGCTGAAGGTGACCGACTTCGGCACGTCACGCTTCCTCGAAATCGCCGCGCATGGCACCACGGTCATCGGCAGCCCTCCCTACATGGCGCCGGAGCAGTTTCACGGCAAGGCGGTGTTCGCCAGCGACGTGTATTCGGTCGGCGTGACGATGTACCAGATGGTGACTGGTGAACTTCCGTACAGGACGCCGGCGCCGTCGGACATCGAGAAACTGATGCGCGGTGAGCTGGTCACCGCGCCGCGGGTCAGGAACGCGAAGATCCCGAAGACGATCAACGACATCATCATGCGGGCACTGGCGCCGGATCTGACCCTCAGGTATCAGCGCGCCGCCGATTTGCTCGAGGATCTGCTGGCCGCCCGCGTCCCTGCCGGCCGCCGCGCGAAGAAGCGGACGGGTGTGGGTCTCGATCTCGTTGATGCAAACGTGGCTGACATCCACTCCCGTCTCAAGGCCCGCGAAACGCCCCAGGCCCGCTTCTGCTGGCAGTGCCGGAAGCCCCTCCACGCGCGCTCGGATCGCTGTCCGTTCTGTAACGAGATGCAATAACGAGAACTGCGCATTCCCGGCTTCCAACGCAGAAAACACCCAAGTGTCAGCATCACATTGGGCAATCGACTGACCTCCGGGTTACGATCAGCGGAACTCCGCGACGCAACTCTCATCTCGTTTGGGAGTTGGGACTTGGGAGTTGGGAGTTTTCAGCTATGGCGTTTCCGGGCACGGGCAAAATCTGGATGAACGGCACGTTGGTGGACTGGAAGGACGCCAACATTCACATCGCCTCGCACATCATTCACTACGGAAGCGGCGTCTTCGAGGGCGCCCGGTGCTACGACACGGTCAACGGGCCGGCGTGCTTCCGGCTGGATGCTCACATGCGGCGGCTGCTCGACTCGGCCCGCATCTATCGGATGGAGCCGGAGTACGACCAGCAGACGCTGACCGACGCGACGATCAGCCTCATTCAGACCAACGGTTTCCGCGCCTGCTATATCCGCCCGCTGATCTACCGCGGCTACGATTCGCTGGGCGTGGACCCGCGTGCCTGCCCGATCGACGTGGCGATCCTTCTCTGGGAATGGCCCGCGTACTTCACCAAGGAAGCAATCGAAGAAGGGATTGACGTCAAGATTGCGACCTGGGCCCGCAACGCGCCGAACACGACGCCGGCCATGGCGAAAAGCGTGGCGAACTATGCCAACGCTCAGCTGATCAAGCTTGAAGCCGTCAGCGAGGGCTACGCCGAGGGGATCGCGCTGGACACGAATGGCAATCTCAGCGAAGGCAGCGGCCAGAACGTCTTCATCGTCCGCGACGGCCTCATCTTTACGCCGCCGATTGGCAACTCCGTGCTCGCGGGCATCACGCGCGACTCGGTGATGACCATCGCCCGCGACATGGGGTTCGAGGTCCGCGAACAGACGCTGCCGCGTGAAATGCTGTATATCGCCGACGAGGTGTTTTTCGTCGGGACAGCCGTCGAGGTCACCCCGATCCGGACCGTGGACCGGGTCAAGGTGGGACGCGGCCGCCGTGGGCCGGTGACCGAGGCCCTGCAGCAGCGGTTTTTCCAGATCGTGAGGGGAGAGACGCCAGACCCGTATGGATGGCTCCACCCGGTGAATGTCCCGGCCCTGTCTGCCGTCGGGAAGGGCGCGAAAGCGGCCACTGCTTCAGGAGCCGCAAAGAGCCGATAACCCCACGGGATGCACGTCAACGACCTCCTGAAGATCGCAGTCGACAGCGGCGCATCGGACCTCCACTTGAAGGTCGGCAGCTACCCGATGCTCCGCGTCCGGGGCGCCCTGGTTCCCGCCGTTTCGGACAAACGGCTCGAGCACGAGGACATGGTGGCCATGGCTGCCTCCGTCCTCCCGACGACGTACCGCGAGCGTTTCAAGGAGACCCACGAGGTCGACTTCGCCTACGCGGTCTCGGGCCTCGGACGCTTCCGCTGCAATGCGTTTCATCAGCGCGGAACGATCGGGCTGATTTTCCGCGTCATCCCGATGAAGCCGGCCACCATCGACGAACTGGTGCTGCCGAAGGTGCTCAAGAAGGTCGCCCAGTTCGAGCGCGGCCTCATCCTCGTCACCGGCACGACCGGCAGCGGCAAGAGCACGACGCTCGCCGCGATCATCGACGAGATCAACGCCACCCGGAACAAGCACATCCTCACCATCGAGGATCCGATCGAGTACCTCCACCGCGACAAGCAGTCGATCGTCAACCAGCGCGAGATCGGCGCGGATACCAGCTCGTTCGCCCATGCGCTGCGCAGCGCGCTGCGGCAGGATCCGGACGTCATCCTGGTGGGCGAAATGCGCGATTACGAAACGATCGACACGGCGGTGCTGGCGGCGGAGACCGGGCATCTGGTTCTCTCTACGCTGCACACCGTGGACGCCACCGAGACGATCAACCGCATCATCTCGGTCTTCCCGCCGCACTTTCAGAAGCAGGTGCGGGTCCAGCTGGCCAGCATCCTGAAGGCGGTGGTTTCAATGCGGTTGATTCCGCGGCAGGACGTCGCCGGCCGGGCACCCGCGGTTGAAGTACTCCTGACGACGCCATTCATCCGTGAGTGCATCCTCGACAAGGAGAAGACCCACCTGATTCCGGGCGCGATCGCGCAGGGCACCTCGCAGTACGGCATGCAGACCTTCGATCAGTCGATCTTCAGCCTGTTCGAACAGAAGCTGATCTCCTACGAGGAGGCCGTGCGCTGGGCGTCCAACGTGGACGAGTTCAACCTGAAAGTCCAGGGCATCGCCACCACCGCCGAAATGACCCTCGACGAGATGGCGCGCAGCGGCCAGGCGACAGGCGGCAAAGCGCCTGAGCTCTCCCGCGGCAGGACGCCAGACGTCTCCCGCGGCAAACCGGCCGAGCCTTCGCGAGGCCGCGCACCCGAAATCACCCGCTTCGGCAGCAGCTAGAATCAGGGATCAGGGAGCAGGGATCAGGGACCAGGAATCAGAAGCCCCCTGATCCCTGATCCCTGATCCCTGATCCCTGTCCATGCCCGACTCCGCCTACATCGCGGCCCTCAAAATGCTGGGCGGGCGCGAGCTGTCCGAGCGCCAGGTCCGTCAACGGCTCGCCCGCCGCGGCTACGACGAGGAGGCGATCGACGCCGCCGTCGCCCGCCTCAAGAACGACGGCAGCCTGGACGACGAGCGTGCGGCACGAGCAATGGCGCACGCCGAGACCAGCCTGCGAAAGCGCGGGCGTCTGCGCGTCAAACGCCGCCTCGAGTCCGCCGGCATCGCTCCGGACGTCGCCCAGCGCGCCACGCAGGAGATCTTTCAGACCGTTGACGCCGCCACGCTGATGGAAGCCGCGCTGCAGAAGCGCCTGCGCGGCCGCGAACGAATCGCCGGCGACCGCGAGTTTCAACGGCTCTATCGCTTTCTGATCGGACAGGGATTCGAGTCCGATCGCGTCCTGGCGCTTTTGCGCCGCCACAAAGGACACGAAGAGTAGACAGTAAAATGTAGCCAGTGACTTCCAAGGAAATCCGCGCGTCGTTCCTGCGCTACTTCGAGCGAGAGGGTCATCGCGTCGTGGCCAGCTCGCCCCTGGTGCCGCACGACGACCCGACGCTGCTCTTCACCAACGCCGGGATGAACCAGTTCAAGGACGTCTTCCTCGGCAGGGACACGCGCGACTACAGGCGTGCCGCCACGGCGCAGAAGTGCATGCGCGTCAGCGGCAAGCACAACGACCTCGAGAACGTCGGCCCGTCGTTCCGGCATCACACGTTCTTCGAGATGCTCGGCAACTTCTCGTTTGGCGACTATTTCAAGCGCGAGGCACTCCCGTTCGCATGGGCGCTGCTCACCGGCGAGTGGAAACTGCCACCCGACCGGCTGTTTGCGACCGTATTCCGCGGAGAGTCCGGCGTGCCGCGCGACGATGAGGCGTACGAGGTGTGGCGGAGATTCCTGCCGGCCGAACGCATCGGCGAGCTCGGCTCGGCGGACAACTTCTGGCAGATGGGCGACACCGGCCCCTGCGGCCGCTGCTCCGAGATCTATTACTTCCGCGGAAACAGCCTGCCCTGCTCCGAAGAGGCGGCCGGCCGATCCTGCCGCGGCCTCGAGTGCGAGTGCGACCGCTACCTCGAGATCTGGAACAACGTGTTCATGGAGTTCGACCGCCAGCCGGGCGGCGAGCTGAAGCCGCTGCCGGCGCCGTCGATCGACACCGGCATGGGCCTGGAACGCGTCACTGCCGTACTCCAGGGGAAGGTGTCCACCTATGACACCGACGCGTTCACTCCCCTGCTCGACGCGATTGGCGAGCTGGCGGGCACGACGCACCGGGGCACGATGGCGCCGTCGGATACGTCCATGCGCGTCGTGGCCGATCACATGCGCGCGATGACGTTCCTCATTGCCGACGGTGTCGTGCCGTCCAACGAATCGCGCGGATACGTCCTGCGCAAGATCATGCGGCGCGCGATGCGGCACGGCAAGAAGCTCGGCCTCCGGCAGCCGTTCCTCCACTCGCTGGTTGACACCGTCGTGTCGCAGTTCGGAGATGCGTATCCGGAACTCGTGGCCGGCCGCGCATCGATCACGCAGCTGATTCGCTCGGAAGAGGAGCGCTTCGATGCGGTGCTCACCAACGGGTTGCCGCGGCTCGAACAGGCGCTCGATCGCGCGGCGTCGGCCGGCGGTGTGGTGTCCGGCGACGAGGCCTTCCGGCTCTACGACACGCATGGCCTCCCGCAGGACTTCATCGAGGACACGATCGAATCCCGCGGGCTCACGCTCGATCGGGAAGGATTCGATCGGGCGATGGAAGGCCAGCGCGAGAAGGCGCGCGCGAAAAGCACGTTCAAGGCGGGCGGCGGACCGGACGCGGCCTGGGACGCGCCGGACGATCTGAAGCAGTCGCTCGAGAGCGCGGGCGATCAGGGGTTCCGTGGCTACGACCAGACCGCGCTGAACACCCAGGCGCTGGCAGTCTTCGACGAGCGGCGGCGTTCGGTGGACGGCCTCGCCGCCGGCGAGCACGGCTTCGTCGCGCTGGCGCAGACGCCGTTCTATCTCGAGGCTGGCGGACAGGTCTCCGACATCGGCACGATCCGCGCGCCCCAGGGCGAAGCGCGCGTCACCGGAGTGGTTCGCGTTGGCGGCTGGCCGCGGCTGCACGCCGTGCACCTGGTCTCCGGCGT
>JAICQE010000048.1 GCA_025938035.1 Vicinamibacteria bacterium | reverse complement strand
GTGGGCGCCCCGCGCGCCGCCCGGCGCGGCACGCCCGCGGCGGCTTGGGCGTTGGTACCCGAATCGGGGGGGCCACCCCCGGTCCGACAACGCGCCGTTAGACCCCAACTCAATCTCCGGTTACAATCAGGTTCCTGCTTTTCTGAGCTCGGGCCATCCCGGCCAGCCCTCACCAAAGCCCTTTGCGTGAGGCTCGCAGCCAGTGAATTCATCCGATTTTGGAAACGGCTTTGGCGGTCGGCCACGTCCGGCGAGTGCGGTCAACCCCACGGCGTGTCCGGCGTGTCAGTCGTCGTCGATTACGACCACGGCGCGGAACCCAGACGAGAACACCTATTGGCGGTGCGGCGGTTGCGGCGAGATCTGGAATGCCTCCAGGAGGGATACTGTCGTGCCCGGAGGATATCGATGGAAGTGAACGTGCAGGAGCTCGCGCGTGAGCTCGAGGAACTGATCATCGCGTTGGACCGGCGCGTGCCCTGTGTCGAACGGGCGGGTGAGGCGGCAATCGCGCGTGATGCAGCGGCCCTGCGCGAGAAAGCCGTCGCCCGACTGGCGGAGCTCGCCAACGAGACCGCCGTTCGGCCGGCGCGGCCCTGACAAGGTCCGCGCCACGATCATCCGCCTGACCGCAGGGGCGAGCCTGACCAGGCGCGCCCCACGATCGGTTACTTAGTGCTTCCCGACGGGTTCCCGCTCCTCAACACGTTCAGCCTTCTTCCCTGTGGCCGCCTCATAGGCGTGTCGGTACTCACGCGCGATCGCGCGCACGGCGCGGCCGATGTCGTCGTAGACGTGATCATCCAGGTTCGCGAACGAAATGCGCGCGGACCAGTCCGGCGCGGCGAAGCCGCTGCCGTTCAGCAGCACGATGCCGTGATCCTCGGCCAGCCGGAACACGATATCGAGCGGATGCACGTTGGCCTTCATCCACGTGACGATGTCCTCGCCCAGGTATTTGCGAGCCCAGAATTCGAAGTCGATCAGGCCGTAGTAGTAGTCGTAGTTGGCGTTCTCGCCGACTTCGATGCCCAGCCCTTCGATCGTCGCCTCGAAACGTTTCTTGACGATACCGATGCACGCCTTCTGGTAGGCCTTCTTGTCGTCCATCAGCTCGGCCAGAGAGAACAGCGACATCATCACCTGCTGCGGCAGCGACAGGCCGGCCGTGTGATTGAGCGCCACGTCGCGGCTGTCGGCCACGATGCGGTCGATGAACGCGAATTTTCGCGGCTCGAGCGTCAGCCCGCCGTAGCGCTTGTCCAGCAGTTGTTTGATCTCCTCGGGATGCCCGGCAATCATCTCGTCGAAGATGTTGTCTTCGTGGACGGCGATCGTTCCAAGGCGCCAGCCGGTGCAGCCGAAGTACTTGCTGTAGGAGTAGACGCCGATGGTGTTCTTCGGAAACGCTCCCATCAGCGAGCGGAAGCCCGGCACGAACGTACCGTAGACGTCGTCCGTCAGCAGGATGAGATCCGGCCGCTTCTGCAAGACCGCCCCGATCTTCGCGATCGTCTCGTCCGACAGCGCCACGGCGAACGGGTTGCCCGGGTTGACGATGAAGAACGCCTTGATGTTCGGATCGAGGAGCTTGTCGAGCTCTTCGTCCGGGTACTGAAACCGGTTCTCCTGCTTGGCGTGCACCTCGACGAAATGCAGGTCGTAATCCTCGAGGTGGGCCATCTCGAGGTATGGGGTGAAGATCGGCACGCCCATCGCGATCGTGTCACCGGGGTTGAGGAGCCGGTTGCTCTTCAGCGACTTGAAGATGTAGCACATGGCGGCGGTGCCGCCTTCGACCGCGTAGAGCTTGAACGTGCCTTCCGGCCGCGGTGACCCGCACATCGCCCACTGCAGATACTCGTGGACGACCTGCTCGTTGTGGACCAGCATGCGGTCCGGCACCGGGTAGTGGTCGCCGATGATGGAGTCCACCAGCTCGTGGACGAACTTGTCCGGGTCGAAGCCGAACCTGCTGACCGTCCACGGCACCATGGCCTGCAGGAAGTCCGCGCCCGGCATGTCGGCGTGCGCCTTCAGATATGTCTCGAGCCGGCCGGCGATGCCCGGCGCCTTCGGCATGCCGCCCACGCCCGGTGGCAGGTCGAGTACCCGTTTGCTCTCGGTGACGGCGAACTGGCCGAGCAGGAAGAACGCTTCGCGCGGCTCAGTGGCAACCCAGTTCGGGTTGCCGCGACCGGCGTTCAGGTAAGTAAGGGACTCCTCCTGCGCCGACTTCATGGCCGCCTTGGCCAGGAAGTCCTTGATCTCGAAAGGCCCGAGCTTCTCGTACTGTTTGAGGTTCAGATCGTCCATTGATGCGTCCTTATGAGTGTGGGCAGCCATGGTGTGCGGGGGCTCATGCCAGCAACATGATCACGACCATGCCCCAGATTGTCAGCAGCGTGTTGCCGACGGCGTAGGTCACGGTGTAGCCAAGCGCCGGGACCTGGCTCCGCGCCTGATCGCACACCAGCCCGAGCGACGCCGTCGTGGTGCGCGCCCCGGAGACGATGCCGAGCGTGAGCGCGTCGTGGAAGCGGAACAGGTACTTGGCGATGAACATCCCGATCACCAGCGGGATCGTCGTGGCGACGGCGCCCCACAGGAACAGGCCGATGCCCTGCGTCCTGAGGCCGTCGACGAACCCCGGCCCGGCGGAAATGCCGACAATGGCGATGAAGATGTTGAGGCCGACCGAGTTCATGAACCAGAGCGTGGGAGTCGGAATGCGCCCGAAGCTCGGATGTACTGAACGCAGCCAACCGCCGACGATTCCCGCGATGAGCGCACCGCCCGCGGTGGACAGGGTCAGCGGGACTCCACTGACTTTGAACACCAGCGAGCCGATCAGGGCGCCGATCACGATGAACAGCCCGACGAACGCGATGTCGGCGGCATCAGTCGGACGGTCCGCAACGCCGAGCAGCTTGACGGCCTTGTTGGTGTCCTGCGTGCGGCCGGCGATGGTGAACACGTCGCCGCGTTGAACCGTGGTGTTCGGCAGAATCGGGATCACGGTCGCAGTGGCGCCGCGCACGATCTTGCGCAGGAAGACACCTCGCGTCTCCGGCATCTGCGCCAGGTCCACCAGCGTTTTGCCATCGACCGCCCGGTTGCTCACCAGGACGTCGACGCCCTCAATTGGCATCGCCAGCAGCTCGCGATCCTCGACCTCGTCCGCGTGTGTGCCGAGCATCTTCACCAGCACGTCACGCGCGCCGGCGACGGCAACGGTGTCGCCAACCCGGAGAACGGTGTCCGCCGCCGCGTCTTCGATCTTGCCGTCGCGACGCACGCGCAGGATAAAGAGGCGCGCGTCAGGGAGGAGTGCCTCGACCTCGCTCACCCGCAGACCCACTGCCCTGCCGCCCTCGGCAACGCGATAGGCGCGCACTTCCCACCGCCGCCAGGCCGTGCCGGGACCGCCCAGCTCCTTGACGCCGCCCTGCTTCTCCTCGTAGTCCTTGCAGGCGGCGACGAGATTGATGCCGAGCAGCTTGGGACCGACGAGAGCGATGATGATCGCCGAGCCCATCGTGCCGAACATGTAGCTCACCGCGTACGCGATCGGCATCGAGTCGATCAGGGCTTTGGCCTGATCGGCAGCCAGGCCCAGCCGGTTGATGGCGTCGGTTGAGAGGCCCATCGCGGCGGAGATCGTCTGCGATCCGGAATAGAGTCCGGCCGCGTACCCGAGGTCGTAGCCCACGAACTTGACGATCGCCACGGGAACCAGCAGACAGAGTACGCACTGGACCACCGAGTAGAACGCCTGTGGCAGGCCGTCCTTCGCCACCCCGCGGACGAACTGCGGTCCAACCGCATAACCAACAGCAAACAGGAACAGGAGGAACGCAAACGCCTTGAGCGGCTGGTTAATGGTGATGCCTATCTGCCCGATGATGACGCCGGCCAGCAGTGTCGCGGTGACCGAGCCGAGGCCGATGCCCTTGTAGGTGAACTTGCCGAAGTAATAGCCCAGCGCCAGCGTGAGAAAGATGGCGATTTCGGGGTACTGACGCAATGTCGCAAAGAACCAATCGACCATGATGTGCTCCCGTAGCTCTCCTGCTTCGCTTGAAACAGCAAGGCGGCAGCCACGCGTTTTGGCAGGAAAATCGCCGCGAGCGTTCAGCGCACGACTACGTGTCGTCGCGCGATCACGATGGGTGGTAATGAGGAGGACGGAGGACGGAGGACGGAGGACGGACGGACGGACGAGTTCGACGATCATCGGGCGAGCCCTGTCGGGCTCGGCGGGGGTATCGTGGCGCGGACCTTGTCAGGTCCGCGAGGCGCGCCTGACACGGCGCGCCCCACGATCTTCCTACTGTGCCGCAGGCGCTGGCGGACGCGGTCCCGCTCCGCGGCCATCGAGCACACGCCCGTCAGCCAGCGTGACCGAGACGAAGATTCCGCCGGGCTCACCGGTGCGAATGGGGTTCAGCGTCACGCTCACCTTGTCGCCCGGCTTGAGCGTGCTCGCTTTCCAGCCGGAGCGGATGAGATACGGCGGCGGATTCATCTCG
The DNA here is from genome assembly GCA_025938035.1 of Vicinamibacteria bacterium. Next base: position 19,398 of record JAICQE010000048.1, on the reverse strand, counting down.
ATCGACCAGACGGTCGGCGCACCCTTCGCGTCGGCCACCTCGAGATCGATCCAGGAGTGCGGATTCGTCCAGCGGAATTCCTTCACGACGCCGGTAATGGTGACCGTTCGAGTACGGTCGACGCCCGCGCCGGAGTGGTGCGCCCACGCCGTGCCCGCAACCAACAGCATCGCGCCGGCGAGGAATGCTCGTGTTCTCATCGCTTATTGTTCCCTTCAGGTTACCTATCTCACGTTCGCGCCCGATTTCGTCGTCGGCATGTGGTCGTTCAGGTCCGGCAGGCACGACACCTCGGCGATGTCGCGGTCTTCGACCCGGCGCCACCGCTTGGTGTACTTCCATGTGCCTTCCCAGCTCTTCGGATCCGTCAGTTCGTACTCAATCTGCAACGTGTTGCCGTCGTTCAACGGCTTGATGCGCTCCACGATGTGCAGCGCGTCGCTTGCCGGGACACCGGAATCGACCCAGTGGTGGTGGCCGGTGAAGTACTTGGTATCGACCACCAGCGTATCGCCTTCCCAGCGGCCAATCGACTCCCCATTCCAGCTCGGCACGACGACGTCCGGATCGGAATGCGGCCGGCCATCCAGATACACGATCCGGAGGCTGTTCATGAACTCGCTGATCATGTAGATGACGGTCGGATACTGCATCATCGTGATCGGCCAGACGCGCGTCATGATCAGCGGCAGGCCCGCCGGCCAGCACTGGCCGATATCGTCGCGATAGACCTTGTTTTCCGCCTGCGCCTTGCGCGCGGCGTCGTAGTGCACCTGCGCGGCGGGCGTCAGCTTGAATCCCGCCGGCGGCGAGAAGCGGAAAGAGTTGTCCGCACCGCCTCCGTGCAGCCAGACCCCGGTCAGGTCGAACGGCGCTTTCGGCCGTGGCTTCGCGAGGTTCGCGCGCGAGAGAGCCGCGGTCGGCTCCGGAGGCGCCGGCTGGGCAGGCGCCTGAGCGGCAATGAAGGCGCCGGTCGCCACACACGCGGCGGCGCAGGCAAACACGACCCGTCGAATCATTTCTGTCCTCCGACTTTCATCCGCACCCTGCCCTGCTCGTCGATGTACTCGCGGTTGTTCTCGCACACGAACTCCACCATCTTGTAGTTCGGCAGACGGCGGAACGCGAGCGTGTAGGTGAACGGCTTCTCGAGGGCGACCGGATCCTCGATAGTGATCTGGTCGTGCAGCACGTCGGGCGTCACCAGGCGGATCCGTTCGGTGATCCGCATCTGATCGCTGTGCGGCATCAGGTTATAGCCCGGCACCGACTCCTTGATCCCGACGGTGTCGACGACGAGCGTGTCGCCGTCCCATCGCCCAACGGAGTGGCCGTAGAAGCCCGGCGGCACTTCGTCGATCGGCAGCTGCGGCTGATCGAGAAACACGCGTCTGACCTCGCTGAACGCCTCGGTGACGATCGTGATCTGTCCTGGCGTCTGGAGGATTTCGATCGGATACGACGCCACCGTCATCATGCGCGGCATGCCGTAAGGCAGGCAGAGCACCGCCGGCGTCGCGGGCGCGTCGCCCCGCTTGGTCGCCTCGGCGTCGGCGGCCCGCCGCGCGTCGAACATCTTGGCGTAGGCAGGCTTCAGCACGATCGGCGTCGCCGGCGGCGGCGCGATTTTGGGATCCGCGGCGGCGCCGCGGCCGCCACCCATCGGAACCCAGGCGCCGCTGATGGCGCGCCCCGCGCTCGATTGGGCGTCCGCGAGCGCGGTCAGAGACGCGACGAGCAGCAACGGAATGCCGAGTATGCGGGCCATGCGTGTCATTACTTCACCGGAGCAGTTGCCGGTGGCGCGGTAATGCCCGGTCCCACGCCGGTGGGCCCGCCATTTCCCAGAACGCGCCCGTCCGGCAGCGTAATGCGCGTGAGCAGGCTGCCCGGTTCACCGCTCTTCAGCGGGCTGACGATGGCGGTGACCTTATCGCCTTTCCTGACGCTGTTGAACTTCCAGCCGCCCCGCTGGAGGATGCTCGGGCTTCCCAGCTCGATGCTCCAGTGCCGCGCGCCTTTCACCGGCTCGGTGAGATCCAACTCGATGTAGACGTGCGGGTTGGTCCATTCAACGCTCGAGACCACGCCGGTGAGCGTCACCGGGGTGGCGGTATCGAACATCGAGAACGAGTGGTGGGCACGGGCGGACACGGCGCCCGTCACAGCGGCGGCAAGCAGCACGAACAACGAGCGTCCGACGATCAATCGCATGGACCCTCCGGCGCGAGCAGGCTATAGCGCTTCGCTCGAGGACGCAAGTGTTTGAGGATTTTTTGAGGCAGTTCACTCGTCCGGGTGCTCACTTCTCGGTTCGTGTTCCGGAGTTCGGTTCCCGCGAAGCCATGAAGGACGACGTTCGAACACGGAAGCATGAACGGCCACGGATATATGATTAGAGTTTCGCGTTGCGTCAGGAGAGTTGAATGAGTCAGAAGAGCCTCGAGGACCTGCTGCAGGCCGCCGGCGGTCCGGTCAAGTTGCTGCGCGAGTCGCAGACTGGACCCTACGTCTACCCGGTCGTGCCGCCGGAGTACTCGAACTGGAGGGATGAACAGCGTGCGTGGAGGGAAACCTGCATCCTGTTCAATCAGTCCTACCACATGACCGATATGTATGTGGAAGGGCCGGACGCGCCGAAACTCCTGGAGCGGCTCGGCGTCAACACCTTCAAGAATTTCGGGCCGAACAAGGCCAAGCAGTACGTGCCGGTCAACTACGACGGCTACGTCATCGGCGACGTCGTCCTCTTCCACCTCGAACAGAACCGGTTCAATCTGGTCGGCCGCCCTCCGGTGCACAACTGGGTGCAGTATCACGCGCAGACCGGGAAATACGACGTCACACTCGACCGCGACGAACGAACGGTGGCGCGTACGGGACCGAACGCGCTGACACGCAAGGCGTACCGCTTCCAGGTGCAGGGACCGAACGCGCTGAAGGTGATGGAGAAGGCCTCCGGCAAGGCTGTTCCGGACGTGAAGTTCTTCAACATGACGGAATTCACCATCGCCGGCAAGCGCGTGCGCGCGCTGCGTCACGGCATGGTCGGCCAGCCGGGATTCGAGCTGTTTGGTCCATGGGATGATGGCGAGGCGGTGAAGGCGGCGCTGGTCGAAGCAGGCCAGGAGTTCGGAATCAAACTGTCGGGTTCGCGCACGTACTCCAGCAACACGCTCGAATCAGGATGGATACCCTCGCCGATGCCTGCCGTCTACAGCGGCGAGAAGATGAAAGCCTACCGGCAGTGGCTGCCGGCGACGTCGTTCGAGGGGATCGCGTCGCTGGGCGGCAGCTTCTCCTCCACCAACATCGAGGACTATTACCTGACGCCGTACGACCTCGGCTACGGCACGGTGGTGAAGTTCGACCACGACTTCATCGGCCGTGAAGCGCTGGAGAAGATCGCCGCCAACCCGCGGCGCAGGAAAGTCACGCTCGCGCTGAACAGCGACGACGTGCTGAAGGGGATTTCGACGATTTACGGACCTCGGGCGGAGCGGACGAAGTACTTCGAGTTCCCCTCTGCCGTCTATTCGACGCTGCCGTACGACAAGGTGGTCAAGGACGGCAAAGTGATCGGCGTCTCGACCTGGTGCGGCTACAGCTCGAACGAAGGCAGAATGCTGACGCTGGCGATGGTCGACACCGAGCACAGCGAGCCCGGCACCGAGGTCACGTTCGTGTGGGGTGAAGAGGGCGGCGGGTCGTCGAAGCCGACGGTCGAGCGGCACAAGCAGCTCGAGATTCGGGCGACGGTCGCGCCCGTGCCTTACGCCGAGCCGGCGCGCACCGAGTACCGGGTGGGTTGAAAGGAAGCCACGGAGTCACGAAATCACGGAGGTAAGAATCTCCGTGCCTCAGTGCCTCCGTGGCTGACCTCGAAACGCTCGGTTTAGATATTCAGCAATCGATCGAAGAACGCGCGATAGCGCTGCAGCGCCACCCGCAGATCCTCGGTCGTCACGTTATCCCCCTGGTCCCACTGCGCCTCGAGCTTCGCGCGCTCCTCGGAGAACATCTCCGCGAGCCGCTTCATTGTCTCGGCCACAAGGGAGTCGGCCCGCTCGACCGCGCTCCGAGGCGAGTCGACGAACGCGCCCTGAACGTCGGTCCAGCGCGTCCGGAACTGCCCCGCTTCTTCCGGCCGGAACAGCATCGTCCGTTCGACCGCTTCGGCCGAACGGGAGAATTCCTCGCGTCCCGTGACCGGGTCGCGGTCCAGTAGCGCGCGATCGTCCGCCGCGCTCGGCCGCGCCAGGTCTTCCGTGTGAATCTCGCGACGCTCCTTCATCGCTGCCTCCTCGTGTCGCCCACGACCTCGTCGTGGTGCGCATGATCGTGGGGGACGGGTGGGTGCGTGGTTCTGGTTTCGAGCAGATCCCGGAACAGCGCGCGGTAGTGCACCATCGCCTGGCGCAGGTCTTCCGTATTCGCCTTGCCCGCGGAATGCAGCAGAGCGATTTCGCGCGCCGCGCGGTAATTGACGACCACGTCAGGGTGATCGACCGAGATGTCGGCGACGCGCTGCTCGAACTCGCCGACTGGATATCCGCGCGCGGCCATCAGTTCGCCGACGAGGCGGTCCGCCTCGGTGACGGAGCCACGCGGATCATCGACGAAGCGCGCCTGGACGCCGCGCCACGCGCTGTCGAACCGGTCCGCGTCAGCCGGGCTGAGCGGACGGATGTCCAGTTTCGCCACGCGCCTGGCGCGGGCTGCGAGCGCGGCCTCCGCTCGTCGAATGTTGCCTTCCTCGCGGATGGTGCGGTCGTACTCGGGGCCGAACCGCTGACGCAGCTTCTGGCTCCGCATGCGGTTCATGGTGATCCATACGACGGCGCCGATCAGCACAAGCGCGACCAGCACCCATATGACTGATGATTCCACGATTGATCCCTCCTCCGTGTCCGGAGGAGAGATGTGCATGGAACGTTCCCTTATGAGGCGACGAGGCTTCGGTCCTGTTGAGCCCAGCCCTCTTCGATCGCACCGCTCGGCGGCGCCGAGAACAGGGTCGACAGTTGAGCCGTGAGGATTATGGCGAGCGCCTGCACGAGATCGTGCTGCTCGCCGCCGTTTGCGAACTCGAGCGCGAGAGCGCCGACGCAGCCGTCCGGCGTCAGCAGCGGCGCCACAAAGGCGCCGGTTGCGTCGCTGGTGCCGCGGACGACCTGTTTCTGACCACAACAGAACGCGGCGGCAATGGCGTTGTCGGCGAGGCGATCGACTTCGGGGAGCCTGCCCAGCAGCTCGGCGGGATACCCATGCGCGAGGCCCGGAAACAAAGCGTCACGGTCGGGATCCCAGATCCACAGAATCACGCCGTGGGCGTCGAGCACGCTGACCGCGTCCTCAAGGACGTTGCCGAGATCCTGGTCGTCCCGTACGCAGGCGATTCGCGTGCACAGCCGCGCTGCCGCGGCAACGCTGCGCTCGCACGCGCGAACGTCACGCCGGGACTCGAGGGCTGCGTCGAGCGACGGAATCATCACCAGCTTCGGAGCCGGAGCGGCGTCGGCGGCGGTTTCGACGACCGCCTCGGCGGGTTCCGCAGACGGCTGGAGCTCCGGCGCATCGGGCGTCTCAGGAACCACGACAGGCGCGCGTTCATCGACGGCAAACATGTCCGCCGTCACGGTCCGATGCTGGACGTGGTGCACACGCTGCGGCCGGCGCTGCGCCAGGCCCGCCAGCATCAGGCCAATGCGCGTTCGTGGGCGTTTCGCATCGGCGTTCTGGGCGATCGCCTCGACGGGCGACGCGGACTCGAGCGGGTCGGGGTGCACGGCCAGGAAGTCACGAAGAGCCTGTTCGGGATCGAGGCCGATTTTCTGTGCGTAGGTCCGCACGTAGGCGCGCCGGAACAGTCCAGCGGGCCAGCGCGAGACGTCGTCGCGCTCGAGCCCTTCGAGCAGGGCCGCGTTAATCTTCGTTTCTTCGGCAATCGTTGCCAGCGCCACCCGCTGACTTTCACGCTGCGAGCGAAGCCGGGCTCCGAGGGTTTGTTCCATGACCAAATCCCAGAGTGGTGGTTGTTCCGTGTGGTTGAGCGGCTTATCGTTGACCCGCGAGGAAGGAATTACCGCATGCCCCGTCGTGGAGTCCGGCTTCAGCCGGATTAACAAGCAGGAGACGAGGCGCCCCGTGCGGTTGGGGTCACGAGTTCACTGAGAGTAGCAGCACAGAAGAGGAGCATCAACGCAAAAAAGTGATCGCAGGCAAAAAAAGAGCGCGCGAAGCTCTGCCTCACGCCCTCTTTCTTCGTGTCCTTCGCGTCAATCGATTTTGATCATCTTTCTGAACTGCTGATTCTCGTTGCAGACGAATTCGATCAGTTCTTCCTCCGGCCGGATTCGGAAATCAACGCGCACGGTCCACGGCTTCGTGTACGACTTCGGGTCGTCGATCGTCAGATCGACCTGCAGTTGACCATAGCTGAGACGACGGAAGCGCTCGGTGAATTTCGCACCCCTGCTGTATGGGCTTCCATTGACGTCCATCCAGCCATCGCTCGGCCCATCCTCGGCGCCTCTGAGGTTGTTGGTCTCGACGACCAGGTCGTTGCCCTCCCAGCGTCCCACCGAGTAGCCGTACCAGAACGGCTGCGGCTCGCCCTGCGGCGGCAGTTTGCGGCCATCGAGGTAGATGTGGCGCAGGCCGTAGTTGGCCTCGTACTCAATGAGGATGACGTTGGGCAACTGATAGATCCGCCGCGGCTGCGGTTGCTGGTGGAACTGGAGAAAACCCATCGGCAGGCACATCGCATCCGGGTTGTCGCGCGCGCCGCGTGCGAAGCGTTCGTCCCTGACGGTCTTCCCCCACGTCGTATAGGGCAGTCCGCCCTCCATGTTGCGGCCAGCTTCGAAGAACTCGGCGACTGGAGGTCCTTTCGGGTCGTACGGGAAAGCCGCCGTCGTCGGCTCGAGCGAGACTCCGCCGCGACCGGCTCCACCAGCCGGTGGTCCGCCGCCAGTGGGCGGAGGGAGCGGGACGGCGCCGCCTGCCGCCGCTGCTCCCTGCGCCGCGGGCGCCTGGCCGCCCTGTCGCCCCGCTTCGCCCTGCCGGCCGCCTGCGCCTCCACCACGTGGCGGACCACTTTGCGCCCGCATCCACATGCCGGAGAAATCCGGCTTACCGTCCGCGGTGCGAGGGGCCGGCGCGTCGTATCGGATCTGCCCTTTTGCGTCGCGCGGCACGGCGGGCGATTCAGGCACCTTCCCCCACTGCGCCGCAACGGTCACGGACCCGGCAATTACCAGGCAGAACACGAGCTGCTTCACGGAAACCTCCAAGGTCGATCCGATCGTGCGTCCGCCTTCAGGCGGAAGATGCGGGAACAGCGGGCACAATACTACCCTGTGCTCGACGCGGCCGTTGTTAAGCGGCTCCACCGGAACGCCAACGCCGGCAGATGGAGTGTGACTCCCGATCGCTTCGCCGCGGCGCTGGAGTCGAGCATCGCTCACGCCTTTCCCGATGGCGCAACCGCGGTTGTTGCCGAACGCCACGCCGCTGCGCTGAACCTTGCCGACCTCGCCCTTGCCGCCGCGTGCGCGGACGGAAACGAGGCGGCATGGGAACATTTCATCCGCGAGCACCGGCCGATCCTCTATCGAGCGGCGGACGCCATCGACAAGACCGGCGCCGCCCGCGAAGCGGCGGACGCCCTGTACGCGGACCTCTTTGGAATGACCGAGCGAGAGGGCGAGCGGCGCTCGCTCTTCCGCTACTTCCACGGCCGCAGTACGCTGGCAACATGGCTCCGCGCCGTGCTCGCGCAGCGGTACGTCGATGGTCTCCGCCGCACACGCCGTTTCGAGTCGATCGAGGGAGACGACGAACCGGTTCGACGGCTGCCAGCGCAGATTGAAAAAGTCCCAGCCGAGCGGACACGTTTCCTCGAACTGATGCGGCGGACGCTGACCGCTGCGGTAGACCGTCTGGAGCCGCGAGATCGACTGAGACTCGCCTGCTACCATGCCCAGGGCCTGACGCTTGCCCAGATCGGACGCACGCTCCGCGAGCACGAAGCCACGACCTCGCGTCACCTCACGCGGACCCGGCGCGCGATCCGCGAGGACGTCGAGCGCCAGCTGCGGCACGACGAAAGGATGAGCGAGGCCGAGGTCGCCGAGTGCCTCGCCTCGGTAATGGACGATGCCGGGACGCTGGATCTCGCGGAGATTCTCCCGCTGGTGCGCAAGAATGCCGTGCAGGATCGTTCTACGTAAAGGAACGCCGTTAAGGCGTTCCGGTCAACGCTGAGGCGCCATGTGACGAGCAACAACCACGTGCAGGCGGAAGCCCTGGCGGCCTGGGCGGAAGGACGGCTCGCGGTTGCCGAAGCGGCAACTGTCGAGGCGCACCTGGCCGGTTGTACGCTCTGCCAGGAAACGCTCGCGGTGTTTGCGCGCGCGGAGCCTCAGGACGTGGAGTCCGGCTTCAGCCGGATAAGCCCCGAACGTTCCGGCTTCAGCTGGTTTCGGTGGCGGTGGGCCGTCCCGGTAGCGGCCGCGGCCACGGCCGCGGCAATTTGGGTCGCGGTGCCGGACAACACGAGCCAGGATGACTTCGAGCGCACTGTTGCTCCGGCACTCGAACAGCGCCCCTCCGCGCCGAGCGGGCCGGCCTCTGCTGACGCGCCACCCGCAGAGCAGGAGGCGAAGCCTCAGTCGTCCCGCGGCGATCAGGCGATCTCAGGATTCGAGGACCGCGCGGACAAGCAGGAGAAACGGGCAGCCTCGGCAAACGCGCCCGAACAGGATCTGAAAGCCGAGCCGTCCCAGGCGGCACCGCCTGCCGCGGCGCGGGCACCAGAAGCGCCAGCAGCGTCAGCAGCACCCGATCAAGCTCGGCTCCGCACTGAAACACTGAGCGGCCTGCAGCGCCAGGCCGCGATGCCGGAGGTCGTCTCGCCGGACCCACTGATTCGCTGGCGAATCGTCCCGCCAGGGCGGCTCGAACGTTCGACGGACGGCGGCAAGACGTGGGCACTGGTCGCGTTGCCGCAACCCGTCGACGTGATCGCCGTGCGCGCTCCCACTGCCACGAGCGCCATTGCCACCGCCGCCGACGGGCGGGAATTCCGCACCAACGATCTCGGTAAAACCTGGGCGCCCTGAGGGAACGGAGGGGACGGAGGTAACGGTTGCACAGGAGTAACGGAGGAACGTAGGTAAACGGAGGGCCGCGCAATTTCGTGATCTTCGTGGACTTTCGTGTCCTTCGGGCCTGAAACTCCGTTCGCCTCCGTTCCTTCGTTCCTCCTGTGCAACCGTTCCCTCCGTATCCTCCGTCTCCTCCCGCCTGCAAGAAACCCGAACGAGCCCGTTCTAAGAACAGGAGGAGCACTTAACATGGCCGTTCGTTTCTGGTTCGCGGTCCCGGCGCTGGCATTGACCGGCGCGCTCGCAGCTCTAACCATCGACTCTCGTACGCTGGCCGCGGCACCGCCGCCGGCGCAGGACACCTCAACGCTCGACGATCAGACCGAGCTGGCGCTGACCGTCTACAACTCTGATCTTGCCCTCGTCCGCGACGTCCGCACGCTGCGGCTTCCCCGCGGCGTCTCGGACCTTCGCTTCATGGACGTCGCTGCGACCGTCAATCCGGCGACCGTCCATTTCCGCTCGCTGACGGAGCCGGCCCGGCTCGGCGTGCTCGAGCAGAACTACGAGTACGACCTGCTCGAACCGGAAAAGCTGCTGCGCAAGTACGTGGGACGCGACGTCACGCTGGTGCGCATGGGCAGCAAGGGAGAGGAGACCATCACTGCGCGTCTCCTCAGCTACAACAACGCACCGGTCTGGCAGATCGGGAGTGAGATCGTCACCGGCATGCACGCCGACCACATCCGCTTTCCCGAACTGCCCGGCAACCTGTTCGAGCGCCCGACGCTGATCTGGTCGTTGAACAACGAAGGCGGCACCAGCCATCGCGTCGAAGCGTCGTATCTGGCCACCAAGCTGTCGTGGAACGCCGATTACGTCCTGACCGTCGCCCGCGACGACAAGGTCGCCGACATCGACGGCTGGGTGACCATCAATAACGGCAGCGGCACGGCATTCCGGAATGCCTCGCTCCAGCTCGTCGCCGGCGAGCTGAATCGCGTGCGCCGGATGTTCGACCGCATGGAAGCCGACGTGCAGCTCCGGGCGGCCGTGCCCGAGTCGGCGTCCGCGATGACGCAGGAAGCGTTCTCGGACTATCACCTCTACACGCTGCCGCGGAAGACCACCGTCAACAACAACCAGACCAAGCAGGTCAGCATGCTTGGCGCAAGCGAAGTTCCGGTCGCCAAGCGCTACGTCGTCAACGGCCAGGCTTTCTACTATCGCAACGCCCAGAATCCCGGTGCGCCGATCAAGGACGTCGTGCAGGTGTTCTATCAGTTCAAGAATGAGAAGGCAGCCGGACTTGGCATGCCGATGCCCGCCGGCACCGTGCGCGTCTACCAGGCCGACTCGAAGGGCGGCGTGCAGTTCGTGGGCGAGGACCGCATCGGCCACACGCCGAAGGACGAGACGCTGAAGCTCAAAATCGGCAACGCCTTCGACGTCGTCGCCGAGCGGAAGCAGGTGGACTTCCAGAAGGTGGCGGCGAACATCTATGACGTGGAGTACGAGGTCGTCCTTCGCAACCACAAGACGACGCCGATCGCGGTGGAAGTGAACGAGCCGATCGGCGGAACGTGGCGAATCCTCCGCTCGACGCACCAGGCGACGAAGACCGATGCGTGGGCGGCGCAGTTCAACGTGCCCGTTGCGTCAGATGGCGAAGTAAAGGTCAACTACCGGGTGCGGGTCACCTACTGACGGCGTAAAATCAGCCGCATGAAGAAGATCTACGCGGCTGGTCTCGGTCTTGGCGTGCTCCTGATCGGTGGCGCGGCCGCCCTGACGGCCAGTCAGGCGCGGCCCCCTGCCCTTCGACTCGCAGTGCTCGCTCAGGGCACCGCCGCAGCGCAGGCGCCGACGTTTTCACGCGATGTCGCGCCAATCCTCTACAAGAACTGCGTCGGCTGCCATCGCCCCGGCGAGGCGGCGCCGATGTCGTTCCTCACCTACGCCGCGGCACGGCCGTGGGCACGGGCAATGACCCGCCGTGTCACCGACGGGACGATGCCGCCGTGGCACGCGGACGCGGCAGCCGGGACGTTCGAGAACGAGCGGCGGTTAACGGCAGACGAGAAATCGATCATCGCGCGCTGGGCGGACGCCGGTGCGCCCGAAGGCGATCCGAAGGACCTGCCCGCAGCCCCCACGTTCGCGGAGGGGTGGAGCATCGGCGCTCCAGACGTAGTGTTCCAGATGGCCGAGGACTACGCCGTGCCGGCCACGGGGACAGTTCAGTACGAGTACTTCACCATCGCGACCAACTTCACCGAGTCGAAATGGCTGCAGGCGATCGAAGTGCGTCCAGGCAACCGCGCGCTCGTGCATCACGTGCTCGTCTACTACCAGGCGCCGCCGGATCCAACGCTGGCGGCAGCGGCGCAGGCGCTTCAGCTCAACCTGCAGCACAGCCGCACACCGCCGCCGACTCCCGGCAACCGTCCGCGTCAGCGCGCTGTCGGGCAGCGCAGATTGATTGCGACCTATGCACCGGGAACGGCGCCGCAGGTGTTCCGCCCGGGCACCGCCATGCGGCTGCCGGCAGGCGGAGTCATCGAGCTGCAGATGCACTACACCGCCAATGGCACGGCGGGCACCGACCGGTCCAGGGTGGGACTGATCTTCGCGAAGGAACCGCCGAAGAGCGAGATCTTCGCTACGCAGTTCCTGAACGGCCAGTTCACTATTCCGCCTGGCGCGGCCGACTATCAGGTGGACACCGACATCGGCTTCCGCGAGGACGTCACGGTGTGGGGGGTGTTTCCGCACACGCATGTGCGCGGCAAGCGCTGGAACTATGTCCTCGAGCTGCCGGACGGCACGAGGAAGCCGCTGCTCTCGGTCCCGAAATACGACTTCAACTGGCAGACGTACTACATGTTCAAGGAGCCGCTCGAGATTCCGAAAGGCTCGCGCATCCACTCGTCGGCGTGGTACGACAACTCCGCCGCCAACCGCGCGAACCCTGATCCGAGCGTTGAGGTCAAGTGGGGCGATCAGACGTGGGAGGAGATGCAGTACACCGGGCTGCTGCTTAGCGTAAAGCCGCGCTGACGCGCGGGTCCGCCTGAAGGCGGACACTACGACGACAGGCGGCCGACGCGCGTCCGCCTTTAGGCGGACCTCCCCCGTGCTTTCCTACGGAAACGTCTCATATCAGACGCGTCCAGACGCAGTTGTCTGATGTGTAGATTCCGGCGACAGCCTCGTATGGCCAGCTAATCAACTGACCTGTCGTCGGATAGCGGTATAGCGCGCTCCAAGCTCGGCCGGAACGGCGCTTGCGATCCGGCCGGCCGTGCCCCAGACCGCGCCGACCGTTCCCCACACCCTCCAGACTCTGCTCGACGATCTTCATGACAAGCACCGGAGCAACAGCGAGGGACATGTAGCGACCTACATTCCCGAACTGAGCCGGGCATGTCCAGACAAATTTGGCGTATGTGTGGCGACCGCCAACGGTCAGCTGTTCGAGGCCGGCGACTGCGACCGGCCGTTCACGATCCAGTCGATTTCGAAGCCCTTCACCTACGGCCTGGCGATGGATGAATTCGGCCCGGACAAGGTGCTCGAGTTCGTCGGCGTGGAACCGAGTGGTGACGCCTTCAACTCCATCGAGCTGCACGGCCTCACCAACCGGCCGTTCAATCCGATGATTAACACCGGGGCCATCACGGTCACCGCGATGCTGCATGCAAAGCATGGCGACGACACGTTCGGCCACCTGCTCGACTGCTTCAGCACCATCGCCGGCAGGCAGCTCGCAGTCGACGAAGACGTCTACGGGTCCGAGCGCCGAACGGGCCACCGGAATCGCGCTATCGCCCACCTCCTCCTCAACTTCGGCGTCGTCCACGACGAGGCGGAGGCGGCGCTCGACGTCTATTTCAAGCAGTGCGCCATCCAGGTCACGGCGCGCGACCTGGCGATGATGGGCGCCACGCTGGCCAACATGGGCTGCAACCCGGTCACCGGCCGCAGCGCATTCTCCATCCGCTACGTCAAGGACATCCTGTCGATCATGTTCACGTGCGGGATGTACGACTATTCCGGGCAGTGGGCCTACCGCGTCGGCGTCCCGGCCAAAAGTGGTGTCGCGGGCGGCGTGATGGCGGTCGTGAACCGGCAGCTCGGGATCGGCACCTACTCGCCCCGACTTGATCGCTACGGGAACAGCGTCCGCGGCACCGAGGTCTGCATCGACCTGGCGTCACGGCTCGGACTGCACGTCTTCGACTGCGTGAACGTGGGGTCGAACTTCCTGGACGCGATTCTCTGACCGCAGGGTCCGCCTTCCGGCGGACCACTCTAACCTCAAGCTCATCAACAAGTTCCCCGTTGAAAAGGCGGGCGGGCGGCGATATGGTTCTCGCCGCTCACGGACCGAGCTCGCCTGGGGGGACACATGAAAAGTGAATACGTCGCCGGCGGCGGAGGAACGCGCCTGCACGTCCTGGAAACCGGGAATCCGAACGGGCAGTCGATCCTGTTTATCCACGGTTTCTCGCAGTGCGCCCTGTGCTGGGGCCGTCAGTTCAGTTCGGACCTGGCGGATGACCACCGGCTGGTGGCCATGGACCTCCGCGGTCACGGGCTCTCCGACAAACCTCGCGACGCGTATGGCGACTCGAAGCTGTGGGCGGACGATGTCAACGCGGTCGTGCAGGCGCTCGGCCTCGAACAGCCAATCCTCACCGGATGGTCGTACGGCCCGCTCGTCATCCTGGACTACATCCGCCACTACGGCGAAGCGGCAATAGGCGGCATCCACTTCGTCGGCGGCATCAGCAAGCTGGGAAGCGAAGCGGCGCTTTCCGTGCTGACGCCCGACTTCCTGGCCAACGTCCCGGGATTGCTTTCGTCGGACGGCGAAGAAAGCACCCGCGCGCTGGAAACCCTGCTCGACCTGGCGATTTCGTCGAACCTGACGCCGCAGGATCGCTATCTGATGCTGGGATGGAACGTCAGCGTGCCGCCTTACGTTCGACAGGCGCTGTTCGCCCGGGCGTTCGACAACGACGATCTGCTGCCCACGATCCGCAAGCCGGTGCTGATCACGCACAGCAGCGCGGAGACGATCGTGAAGCCGTCGGCGGTGGACGAACATCTGGCGGCCATGCCCGACGCGCAGGTTCACTGGACCCGGGAGGCGGGACACGCGCCGTTCTTCGACGAGCCTGATGCCTTCAACCGGCGGCTGCGCCAGTTTGCCGCACACGTGCGGAGCAGCGTGGCGGTTCAGGCCGCGCTATAACCCGAACGGGCTCAGGACGTTGATGTTCCGGCGCGCCGATTGACGCGGACGTACAGCTTCATCACCGTCTTCAGCGGAGCCATCCGGACCGCCGCCTCCCGCAGGTAGCACGCTGCTGGATTCCGTATCCGCATGAATCGCGCCGTTCTCCGTCCCTGATACACGAGCGCAGCGGTCTTCGGCATTCGCTCCGCTTCGAATGCTCGAAGCGTGTCGTCGACATCAGCGTTGCCGGCGAGCATCCGTCCAAGCATCACCGCGTCGACGATCGCCTGCGCGGCACCTTGCCCCGTGTGTGGCAGCATCGGATGAGCGGCATCGCCGATCAACGTGACGACGCCGTCACCCCAGCGCGGTAACGGATCGCGATCGACCAGAACGCCGTCGTAATGAAACTCCGACGTCGCAGAGGTGATCGCGCGGAACGTTTCGTCGAACGTCGGCGCCATGTGCGCCAGCAACGCTCTCGCCGCAGCGTCGCCGTTCGTAGTGTCGGCCTTCAGGCGGACCGACTGCGGCACCAGTTCCTCGGCGACCGCACAGAACCAGTAGATGCCCGTCGCGCTGGCCCGGATGTGCGCCGACTCGACACCCGGCCCGAGGTAATAGAGCCCGTCCACGCCGCCGAGGTGGGACGCCGCGCCATCAACGGCTCCTCGCAGGCTGACGATGCGGCTTGGACGCGCCGGCGGCTCGGCCGGATGCAGTTGCCGGCGGATGACCGAGCGAACGCCATCGGCGCCAACGAGCAGATCTCCCTCGGCGCTGCTCCCGCTCGCCAGATGCAGCGTCACTCGCCGGCCGTGAATGGTGAAACCGGTCGCTTCGCTTCCCGCCGTTACCGTGTCCACGCCGACGGCGTCGAGTAATGACCCGTACAGGGCCGTCCTCATCGCGATGACGAACGGTCCACCCAGGATCCGGCGCGGTATCTGTGCGCGTTTCAGAACCGTGCCGTCCAGGCGGCGCATTTCGCCGCTCGCCGGCTCGCAGCCGCGCGCGAGCACGGTTTCGCCGACTCCCAGCTCGCCCAGGGCCGCCATGGCGTTCGGCGCGAGGCCGAGACCAAAGCCGAGTTCGCGCAGCGACGCTGACCGCTCGAAGATCCGGACGTCCCACCCGGCCTTGCGCAGGGCAATGGCCGCCGAAAGACCGCCAATGCCTGCGCCGACAATGAGGGCGCTACGCGTCACGGATTACCATCCAAGGGCGGTGGACATTCGCCAGCTTCAATATCTTGTCGCGCTTGCGGGCGGTCGCGGTTCCGCTGACATATCGCTAGTCTCGGATGACCGCCAGACCAGTGGCGAGAAGGGCGCCGAACTCGTTTCGCTGCTGAACCTCACTCAGGCCGCGAATGGATGAGGGCTCCTCCTCCGGTCGTTCGAGCGATCGCTGCCACCAGCCGACGTCGTGCCAGGCGCCTAACTTGTATCCCACGCGACGGTAGACGCCGACCGGAGTAAACCCGACGTGCTCGTGCAGCCCGACACTCGCTGGACTCGGCAGCGTGATGCCGGCAAACGCATTCGCATACCCTTGCGCGCTCAACACCGCGAACAGCGACAGGTACAAGGCATGTCCAATGCGGCGCCGCCGGAACCTGTCGTCGACATACACGGAGGTGTCAACTGACCACCGGTAGGCGGCGCGTTCACGATGCTTGGAGGCGTAGACATATCCGGCGACCACACCATCCCGCTCGCAAACCAGCCAGGGATGCGAGCCTAATATGTTTTCAATCCTGCGGCGCATTTCATCGGCATCCGGCGCGACGGTCTCGAACGAGATCGGCGTGGACTCGACGATCGGGCGATAGATCTCCGCGATCGCCGGAGCGTCGTCCGCAGTCGCCAACCGAATCAGCGGCTGGACCATCCTTCACCTTCGACGAGCGACCGCACGCGGTCGCGGATGTCATCCCGGATGGCGCGAACCTGCTCGATCGGCTTGCCTTTCGGATCGTCCAACGGCCAGTCGTCACGCGCGGCGCCCGGCACGATCGGGCATCCGTCGCCGCACCCCATCGTCACGAGCAGCTGCGCCTGCCGGGCGACTTCGTCTGTCAACTTTGTCATCCGGGCAGCAGATAGGTCGACGCCGACCTCCCGCATCGCCGCGACCACTTCTGGATGCACGCGCGTTCCCGGCGCGGTCCCTGCCGAGATCGCGCGCGCCTTCAACGGGTCAGCAAGCAGGTTGAACCACGCGGCCGCCATCTGCGATCGTCCGGCGTTGTGCACGCAGGCGAACAAAACGGTCTTCATCGCACCGCCTCCCCCACGCGCGGCACGATCCTGTCTGATGCCGATGCGGCCGGCACAAGCCATTTGAAGAGCAGCGTCGCTGCCGCCGCGCCAAGCAGTTGCGCGGCGACGAATCCGGATACGTCGCGGGGTGCAATGCCCGAAAACGTGTCGGTGAGGGCGCGGGCGGCGGTCACGGCAGGATTCGCGAACGAAGTGGACGCGGTGAACCAGTAGGCTGCCGTGATGTACGCGGCCACCGCGAACGGCACAAACTCGAATCGACGCCGCGAGCAGCCGGATATCACGGCGACCAGCCCGAAGGTGGCCACGAACTCGCTGAGCATCTGCGCGAACCCGCTCCTTGGGTGCGTCGACAGCATCAGAATGGACTCACCGAACATCGCGTGCGCGGTCCAGACGCCACCGACGGCTCCCGCCAGCTGCGCGGCAACGTAGCCCGGGACCGCCCGCCATGCGACTCCGCGCTGTGACGCGTCTGCGAGTGTCACGGCGGGATTGAAATGAGCGCCCGAAACGGGGCCGAACGTGAGGATGAGTGCCAGCAACGCCGCACCGGTCGCGAGCGTGTTCGCGAGCAGCGTCACGGCGACGTTGCCGCCCGCCAGGCGTTCACCCATGATGCCGGAGCCGACGACGGCCGCCAGCAGCAACGCTGTGCCGACGAATTCAGCAGTCAATTGCCGGATGCGATCGCCGCTCATCGGGTCGCCGCCAGTGTCTTCTTCATGACGGTCGCGGACGCCGGACACGCCGATTGGAATTCGACCGAGGCCTGCACCGATGCGGGTACTTCGCCACGCGGGATCGGCCCGAAGCCAAATCGTGGAAAGAACCCGTCGGCCGTCGTCGTCAACAGAAACACCGTATCCGCGCCGTGTCGGCTGGCGACCTGCAGCGCTGACTCCGTCAGACGATGACCGAGACCCTGGCCCTGATGCGCATCGGCCACGACCACGGACCGGAGCAATGCACCGTCGGCATAGAGTTCGATGGCCGCCGCACCGACCACGCCTTTATCGGTCCTCGCCACAATCATCGTGTCGAGGTGCTCGTCCACTCCGTCCAACGGGAGCTGCTGTGCCTCGAGCAGCCGATGGACGGCGGGCAAATCCGATGCGCGCGCTGCGTCGATGACGATCGGCATCCTCACGCCCGCGGTGCGCAGCACGAGCCGCCGTTGCTCGCGGCGAGGACGTAGAGTCCGCCAAACGACCGCTCGAACTGCCTCCGGTCCTGAACCGCGTCGCGAGTGCCGGTGAGTGCCTCGATTGCGGCGTTCACAACGGACCTGACCGACGGGTCGAGCGATGCTGACAGCTGGTAATGCATCCACACGCCGTCGCGGCGCGTATCGACGAGCCCGGCCCGTCTCAGATAGGCGAGATGACGCGACACGGTCGGCTGCGCGAGACCGAGGCTGTCGTGGATGTGGCAGACGCAGACTTCGTTGCCCCCAATCAGCGCGAGGATGCGCAGGCGCGTCTTGTCGGCCAGCGCGCGGAACACACGCTCGAGGCCTTCGATTCTGCCGCTGTTTCCGGCTGCTGCGGTTCGCTTCATATATTCGCGTTGACAAATATATCACCGGGCAATATATTCGCACAAGCATATATAAGGAGACGGACATGGACGCGATCAAGGACGCCATTCGACAGAAATACGGTGCGGCGGCGGAAACGGCACGAACCGGCGCACAGGCGAACTGCGGCTGCGACAGCACCTGCTGCGACACGATCACCTCGAACCTGTACGACAGCGAGGAGGCGGCCGGCCTCCCTGCCGAGGCGGTGCTCGCATCACTCGGCTGCGGCAATCCCACGGCGCTTGCCGATCTTCATCCCGGCGACGTGGTTCTCGATCTCGGGTCCGGCGGCGGAATCGACGTGCTCCTCTCAGCGCGCCGCGTCGGACCGGCGGGCAAGGCGTACGGGCTCGACATGACGGACGAAATGCTCGCGCTCGCCCGCGAGAATCAGCGGAAGGCCGGCGCCGCGAATGCCGAATTTCTCAAGGGCGAGATCGAGGCGATACCCCTGCCGGACAACTCGGTGGACGTGATCATCTCGAACTGCGTGATCAACCTGTCCGCCGACAAGGACCGCGCGTTGTCGGAGGCGTTCCGCGTCCTGAAGCCGGGCGGGCGATTCGCGGTTTCCGACGTCATCGCGCGCGGCGAGGTGCCTGACTCGATCCGTCAGGACACGGAGTTGTGGGTTGGATGTCTCGGCGGCGCGCTCGAGGAAGACAGCTACCGCAGCAAGCTTGCGCGGGCGGGATTCGAGCACGTTGACGTGGAAGTCACGCGCACGCTGGAGCACATCGACGCGCGGTTCGCGAGCGCGTTCATTCGTGCACGGAAGCCGCAACCCGCCGCGACGGCGTGCTGCGACTCCACGTGCTGCACGTAGCGCGTCCTCAGACGACGGCGGCGGCCGACGGCTGCGCGGCCATGAACGGATTCTCATCCGCGCTCGGCCCGTAGATCGACGGGAGCGGAACACCGAGCTCGCGCAGGTACACCGACAGCTGTCCGCGGTGGTGATACCAGTGGTTGAGCATGATCGACCGCACGACGCCGCCGACCGGCACGGCCATCAACTCTCTGCCGCCTTCAACGAGCCGCCACACGTCTGCCAGCCCGCCGTCGCCGATCGCGAGGAGATTGGTCTTCGCCTTGGCCACGCTCGCTTCGAGCGCCGGTATGAGCTCGGCAGACGAGGCGGCGCTAGCTTGAACCATCTTCGGGAACGAAAATGGC
>JAICQE010000059.1 GCA_025938035.1 Vicinamibacteria bacterium | reverse complement strand
GGTGGTGTCGTCGGACTGCGGGATGGGGCGCGAGGGGATGAGCCGGCGGCACGCGTTCTACAAGATGGTGGCGCTGGTGCAGGGGACGAACCTGGTGAAGCAGGAGCTCGGGCTGCCGCCGACCGAGTCGCTCGGCGCCGACCCCAAGTTCTCGCTGTTACGGCTGAAACAGTAAGTGGAAAAAGTACAAAAGTGGAAGAGTGGAACTTTTCCACTTCTTCCAGTTTTCCAGTTTTCAACTTTGGAGCAGCTGTGATCAGGGCAGCACAGGTCGGCCTCGGGTGGTGGGGAAAGACGCTCGTCGAATCGGTTCAGGGGACCAGCGACAAAATCAAGTTCGTTTCTGCCACCTCGCGCACGAAGACCGATGACTACCTCGCGTTCGCGAAAGAGCAGGGCCTGACCTACGCCGACAGCTACGAAGCGATCCTCGCCGATCCGAACGTTGATGCCGTGGTGCTCGCCACGCCGCATTCGCAGCATTCGCCGCAGGTGATTGCCGCGGCGAAGGCGGGCAAGCATGTCTTCTGCGAAAAGCCGTTTGCGCTGCACAAGACGGAAGCGGAGCAGGCGGTGGCCGCGACGGAGAAGGCCGGCGTGACTCTCGGCCTCGGTTACAACCGCCGTTTCCATCCCGAGATGACCAGGCTTCGCGAACAGATCAGGAACGGCGATCTCGGCACCATCCTGCACATCGAAGCAACCATGACGTTTCCCAATGCGCTGGCGCTGAAAGCCGACGCGTGGCGCGCACAGCGGGATGAAACGCCGGCCGGCGGGCTGACGCCAATGGGCGTGCACGCGATCGACGGAATGATCGACCTGTGCGGCGAGATCGACACGGTCTATTGCCAGAGCTTCCGTCGTGTGGTGGCGGTGGATTCCGATGACACGACGTCGATGCTGTTCCGCATGAAGGCCGGCATGTCCGGATACCTCGGCACGATGACGGCGACCGGTCCGGGTTTCAGCTTCCAGGTGTTCGGCTCCAAGGGCTGGGTCCGCCTCGAGGGCATGACGCACGTTGCCGGCGCGCCGTCGGAGGAGCGCCGCACGAAACTGTTCGGCACCTGTAAATTCCAGCCCGCCAAAGGCCCGGCGCAGACGTGGGAAGCGGCGAAGCTCGACGTGACGCGCGCGTCACTCGAGGCGTTCGCCGACGCCGCCCAGGGCGGTGCACCGTATCCGATTCCGCTCGGCGAAATGGTGCATGGCGTCGCCGTAACCGAAGCAGTCGTGAGATCCGCTGAATCTGGACGCGTCGAGAAGATCTAACGTTTTGCGTGCTTCACGGTTAACCGAACAGGAGCGACATGGATCTCGGTAAAGGCCTTGGCCACCTCACGTACTCGACTCTCGTCCACCAGACCGACAACTGGGAACAGCTCTGGAAGAGCGTTAACACCTATCTGCCCGCGGTGAAGGCGCGCGTCGCGCCGCACGAGAAGTTTGGCGTGTGCCTCCGCACCTCGGCGCCGTCGGCCGAGCTCCTGTCTGCCGAACCGTCGAAGGTCGCCGACCTGAAGAAATTCTTCGCCGACAACGACCTCTATCTCTACACCGCGAACGCATTCGTCTACGGCGTCTTCAAGAAGCAGGTGATCAAGGAAGACGTGTACGAGCCCGACTGGGCGACCCCGGAGCGCCGGGAGTACACGAAGAAAGTTGCCAACCTTCTCGCGGAGCTCGCTCCCGAGGGGATCAACCCTTCGATCCAGAGCGCGCCGCTTGGCTTCAAGCCGAAGGTCACCGGCGATGACGTGGTCGAGGCGTATACGTCGAACGTCATCGACGTCGTTGCCCACCTGGTCGAGTTGAAGAAGAAGACGGGGAAGACGGTGACGCTCGGCCTCGAGCCGGAGCCGCGCTGCTACCTCGAGACGACCGACGAAACCATCACCTACTTCAAGAATCACCTGTTCTCGGGCGGGACGGCGAAGCGGTTGGCGAAAAAAACCGGACTGAACGAAGCAGATGCCGCGCAGGCGATGCGCGACTACATGGGCGTCGTCTTCGACATCGGTCACCAGGCGGTCGGCTATGAGGACATTCCGGCGTCGCTGCAGAAGCTGGTGGACAGCGGCGTGCAGATCGTGAAGCTGCAGGAAGCCGCCTCGATGTATATCCCCGACGTTTCGCAGAAGATCGTGGACGCGCTGCAGACATTCGCCAAGACGATCTACCTGTCGCAGACCTGCCAGAAGAAAGACGGCAAGATGACCTGGTTCCTCAACCTCGAGGACGCGTTCGAGGATTGGTACAAGAACCCCGGTCCGCGCGAATGGCGCACGCATTTCCACGTGCCCGTCTTCCTCAACGATCTCGGCGCGTTCGGCACCACCCGGTTTGCGCTCGAACAGGCGCTGGCGTTTCACAAGAAGAGGCCGCTCTCGACTCACCTCGAAATCGAAACCTACACCTGGGACGTGCTGCCCGATCACCTCAAGACCGGCGACATCGTGGAATACGTCACCCGCGAGCTCGACTGGGTCAAAGGCCAGCTTATTTAACGTTCTTTTGACAAACTGGGCCGTTCCGGGGCCAGCTCGCCCGCCCTGTCCCGGATTATTCTTGTACCTCGTGGCGCGAACCCTGTCGGGTTCGCCCCACGGTCGAAGCCGCACGTGATCAAGAGGTGGGATTCACCATGAGAGCTGTCCGAGTTGCCGGCGTCATCCTCGTTCTCGCGAGCGTCACGGTTGCGCTTCGTGCCGCGGGTTCGGACGTGGCCGATGCCGTGATGCGCGGCGATGTTGCTGCCGTACGCGCGCTGATCCAGAAGAAAGCCGACGTCAACGCGGCGCAGGACGACGGCGCGACGGCGCTGCATTGGGCGGTCTATCGGGACAACGTCGAAGTCGTGGACATGCTCCTCCGTGCGGGCGCGAAGTCGGCGCCGAATCGCGAGGGCATGACTCCGCTGGCGATGGCGGCGCTGTATGGCAATCCGCAGGTCGTCGATCGGCTGTTGAAGTCCGGAGGCGACGCCAAGGCGCTCGGGCCGAATGGCGAGACCATGGTGATGTTCGCCGCGCGCAACGGCAATCCCGACGTCATCAGGTTGCTGGTCGAAGCCGGGGCCAACGTGAACGCGCGCGAACCGGTCCGCGGCACCACCGCGCTGATGTGGGCCGTGGAGCAGCGGCATCCGGAAGCCGTGGCCGCGCTGCTGAAGGCTGGTGCGGATCCGGCGGCGCGATCTGCCGGCGCCGGCCTTCCGCGCAATTACATTGCGCCGCGCGTCAACACGCGGGCCGTCGAGGAAGCGCAGCGCCGCCGAGAGCGGGCGAAGGCCGCTGGCCGCACCTACGAAGAGCAGCTCGAGTTCGAATTCGAAAGCGGCCAGGATCTCGGCGGGCCGCGCAATGCGTTTACAGGAAACCGCGCCGGACAGGGCCAGGCCGCTGAACAGCCGGCGACGGCCGCGCCGCAGCCGGGCAACACGGCGCAGCCGGCGGGGAACCCGGCGAACACACCGGCGCAGCAGCCCGCGAGCCCCGCGCAGCCGCCGGCGACGAGTGATCAGGCACCCGCGGCGGCTCCTCAGCCTGGTGCCGCAGATCCGCAGGCGGGAGCTGGTCGCGGCCAGGGCGGACGCAACGGCGGTGCGGGCGGACGTGGCCGCGGAGCGGGCGGACGCGCGGGTGGCGCGGCGCCCGCGCAGGCGGCTGCGGCTGAAGCACCAGAGCCCGACGATGATGATGCCGAGGTGGTTGTTGCCGGTCTCGTCGGCGGTGGCGGCGGCGGGCTGACGCCGCTCGTGTTCGCCGCGCGCGAAGGCGATATCGAGTCGGCGCGGCTGCTCATCGCGGCCAAGGCCGACGTCAACCAGACGACCGAGTACGGCTGGACGCCGCTGCTGGTCGCGGTGAACAACCGCAACTACCAGCTGGCGAAGCTGCTCCTCGAGAGCGGCGCGAATCCCAACCTCGCGAACAAGGGTGGGTGGACGCCGCTGTACCTCGCCACGGATAACCGCAACATCGAGGGCGGCGACTATCCGGTGCCGAAGCCGGACATGGATCACCTCGAGCTGATCAAGCTGCTGCTCGACAAGGGCGCCGACCCGAACGCGAAGGTGAAGGACAACACGCTGACGCGCACCATCTTCACGATGCAGTGGTTCTACGAAAACGGCGCAACGGCGTTCATCCGTGCGGCGCAGTCCAGCGACACGGCGCTGATGAAGCTGCTGCTCGAGTACAAGGCTGATCCCAAGGTGGCGACCGCCCAGGGCGACAATGCGCTCACGGCGGCGGCGGGCATCGGCTGGGTGGACGGCGTGACCTACGAGCGTTCGGCGAAGGAGAACCTCGAAGCCGTTCGCATGCTGCTCGATCTCGGCCTCGATCCGAACTCGGCGAACCAGGAAGGGCGCACGCCGCTGATGGGCGCCGCGCTGAAGGGACGTCCGGAGGTCATTCAGCTGCTCGTTGACCGCGGCGCCAGGCTCGATGCACGGGATCGCGGCAGCCGCGACACGCATATCCCCGGCGCGACCATCGCCGGCCTCACCTGGCAGGCGTTGGACTACGCCGAGGGCCTCGTCCGTGTTGGCGTGCAGTCCGCCGTCGAGCGGCCGGAAGCGAAGGAGCTGATCCGCAAGCTGATGATCGAGCGAGGCATGAAAGTGCCGCCGGCAAATCGGACGATCAACTCGATTTGCGTCGTGGCCCTCTGCGACGGCCAGTAGGCGCGTCGCGAATGCAAAATGCAAAATGCAAGATTCAAAATGCAAACGGCACGCTGCGGTTCGACGCCACGCGCTGTTTGCATTTTGCATTTTGAATTCTGCATTTCTGGCGCCGTGGTCTTCAGGCACCGGCGCCGCGCAGCAAACATCCGGTAGCGCGGCGCCTCCGGCCCTCGGCGTACAGGCAATCGTCTCCACCTACTGCGTCACCTGTCACAACGACAAGCTGAAAACCGGCGGGCTGGCGCTCGATCGCCCGGAGCTTGCCGACATCGCCGCGCATGCGGACGTCTGGGAAAAGGTAATCCGCAAAGTCCGCACCGGCATGATGCCGCCGGCGGGAGCGCCACGGCCGAACGTCGCCGAGCGCGACGAGCTGCTGTCGTCGCTGGTCGCGACGCTCGATGCAGCGGCGCGGACACGACCGAATCCCGGTCGGCCGCTCGTGCACCGGCTGAATCGCGCCGAGTACGCCAATGCCATTCGCGATCTGCTCGCGCTCGACGTCGACGTCTCCACGATGCTGCCGGCGGACGATTCCAGCGCGGGCTTCGACAACAACGCCGACGTGCTCGGCGTGTCGCCGGTGCTGCTCGAAAGCTACCTGACGGCCGCGGAGCGTATCAGCGCGCTGGCGCTGGGAGATCGCAGCCTGCCGCCCGCGGGAGAGATCTACCGTGTCCGTCAGGACGAGTCGCAGGATCGCCACGTCCCCGGACTGCCGCTCGGGACCGTGGGCGGCATTCTGATCGACACGACGCTGCCCCTCGACGGCGAATACCAGTTCCGCGTGACGCTCTTCCGCACGAATCTGGGAACCATGCGCGGCCTCGAGTACGAGCATCAGCTCGAGATTTCGGTGGACGGCGAGCGTGTGCACCTGGCCACGTTCGGCGGCGACAAGGAGATCGTCGCCTCGAGCGACAATCCGACGACGACCGGCGACGCCGTGGACGGCCGCTTCACGGCGCGCGTGAAGCTGAAGGCCGGCCCGCACAAGATCGGCGCGGCGTTCCTGGAGAAGACACAGGCGCTCAACACGCGCCGCCTGCAGAATTACGTCCGCAGCTCGTCCGACACCATCGACTTCTCAGGCTACCCGCACATCGACGAAGTGATCCTCACAGGTCCCTTCAACGCGACGGGCGCCGCCGATACGCCAAGCCGCCGTCGCCTGTTCGTGTGCACCCCGAAAACGCAAGCTGACGAAACGGGCTGTGCCCGGCAGATTCTGTCGACGGTCGGCCGGCGGGCCTATCGGTCGGATCTGTCCGAACGGGACCTTGCCACGCTGATGGACTTCTTCCGCCAGGGACGTAAGGATGGTGGCAGTTTCGACAGCGGCATCGACCTGGCGCTGCGCAGGGTTCTGTCCAGCCCGAAGTTCATCTTCCGAACCGAACGCGACCCCGCAGGACTTGCGGCCGGCGCGGCGTATCGCGTCGCCGACATCGATCTGGCGTCGCGGTTGTCGTTTTTCATCTGGAGCAGCATTCCGGACGACGAACTGCTCGATCTGGCGGCACGCGGCGCCCTGAGCAGGCCGGCGACGCTCGAGCGCCAGGTGCGGCGGATGCTTGCGGACCCGAAAGCGCAAACGCTCGTCGACAACTTCCTCGGACAGTGGCTGCAGCTGCGAAACCTGAAGAGCAAGCAGCCGAACTCGCACGAGTTCCCGGATTTCGACGACAACCTCCGTCAGGCGCTTCACGCGGAAACGGAACTGTTCGTCGGATCGATCATCCGTGAGGATCGCAGCGTCCTCGATCTGATGATGGCCGACTACACGTTCGTGAACGAGCGCCTCGCCCGCCACTACGGGATCCCGAACGTCTACGGCAGCCATTTCCGCCGCGTCTCGCTGCCCGACGAAACGCGGAAGGGTCTGCTTGGCAAAGGCGCCGTGCTGATGGTGACGTCGCATCCGCACCGGACCTCGCCGGTGATTCGCGGGAAGTGGGTGCTCGAGAACATCCTCGGCGCTCCGCCACCGCCCCCGCCCGACGTCGTCCCGCCGTTCGAGGAGGAGACCGCGGCGGCGAAGCCGAAGTCGGTGCGCGAACGGCTCGAGGCGCATCGCCGGAATCCCGCGTGCGCCGGGTGTCACCGGATGATCGATCCCGCCGGCCTGGCGCTCGAGAACTTCGACGCGGTTGGCGCGTGGCGCACGCGCGACGGCGGGACGCGCGGCACGCCGGTGGACGCCTCAGGCCAGCTCGTGGACGGTACGAAAGTGGATGGTGTCGTGGCGCTGCGCCAGGCGCTGATGCGCGAGCCGGAGATCTTCGTTGGAACGGTGACCGAGAAGCTGCTGACCTACGCCGTCGGACGTGGCCTGGCGGCCCCAGACATGCCGGCGGTGCGGGCCATCGTCCGCGATGCGCGCCGCGACGACTACCGGTTTTCCTCTGTTGTTCTGGGGATTATCCGGAGCGTCCCTTTCCAGATGCGAGCGGCTGCCGACTCCAGGAGGGAACCCTCGAATTGAGCCACGGAGGCACGAAGCCACGGAGCAACTTGAGAATCTCCGTGTTTCCGTGGCTCCGTGGCAGACCGAAACGATCAGGCGTATCGTAGTACACCCTTACTCGGCGTGGCCAAGGAGCGGCTCATGTTCGTAACGAAAAAGGCGTTGTCGCGGCGGACGATGCTGCGCGGGATGGGGGCCACCCTGGCGCTGCCGTTGCTCGACGCGATGGTTCCTGCGCTGACGGCGACCGTCAAGACGGCAGGTGCTCCAACGCGCCGGTTTGGGGCCATCTTCGTCCCGATGGGTGAGCGGCCGAGCCACTGGACGCCGGCCACCCGCGGCGTCGGCTTCGAGTTCAGCCCGATTCTGAAACCGATCGAATCCTTCCGCGACTCGATCACCGTCGTGTCGAACATCGACCGTCCGCCCGCAGGCACCCACGCCGTGAGCAGCGGCACCTGGCTCACGGGGAGCGCACCCAAGCGCACCGAAGCGGAGGACTTCGTTGCCGGCACGTCGCTCGATCAGATCATCGCGAACACAATCGGCGCCGACACCGTCTTTCCATCGCTCGAGATTGCGACTGAGGATCTGACTGGATACGTCGGCGCGTGCGACGTCGGCTACAGCTGCGCCTACATGAACACGATTTCGTGGAAGACGCCGACGACGCCGATGCCGCTCGAGACGAATCCGCGCGTGGTGTTCGAGCGGCTGTTCGGCCGTCCCGGCTCGCCGGAGGATCGCCTTCGCCGCATGCGGCAGAACCGCAGCATCCTCGACTCCGTGCAGGGCGACGTCACGGCGTTGGAACGCGGGCTCGGGACGCGCGACAAGGCGCGCCTGGACGAGTATCTCGCGCACGTACGGGAGATCGAAGGACGGATTCAGCGCGCTGAACGTCAGGCGCAGGCGCGGCCGGACGCGCCGAATGCACCGATTGGCGTTCCCGAGACGTGGGAAGAGCATGCCACGGTGATGTTCGACCTGATGGCCCTGGCATGGGAAGCCGATCTCACCCGCGTCTTCTCGTTCATGCTCAATCGTGAAGCGAGCCAGCTGGTGTTCCCGAACCTGGGCTTCAACGAGCCGTGGCATCACGTCTCGCATCACGGCAACGAGGCGGACAAGCTGGCGCTGCTGGTCAAGCTGAATACCTGGCAGGTCGAGGTGTTCGGCCGGTTCCTCGACCGGCTGCGGAAGACGCCGGACGGCGACGGGACCCTGCTCGATCATTCGGTGGTGCTGTGGGGCAGCGGGATGAGCGACAGCAATTCGCACTCGGCGCTCGACGTGCCGTACCTGATGGTGGGCAGGGGCGCCGGGCTGTTCAGCGGCAACCGCCACCTCGTGGCGCCGCGCGGCACGCCGCTCGCGAACCCGATGCTGACGGTGGCGCAGAAGTTCGGCGCCGAGATCGATCGCTTCGGCGTCAGTACGGGCGCGCTCGATCTGAACGCGTGAACTGCGTGATCGGCCACGGAGACACGGAGGCACGGAGACAAACACTTTTGAGTATCTCCGTGTCTTCGTGCCTCCGTGGCTTCCTCGCCGGCGCACTGCTGGTTGCTTTTGCAGTGGCGCCTGGCGCACAGAGCCCGCGTCCGCTTGTCGCCGCGGTGAAGCGCGGCGACCACGCCGCGGTCAAGTCGCTGCTGCGTAGCAAAACCATCGTCAATGAGGCCCAGCCCGACGGCACGACAGCGCTGCACTTCGCTGTGCAGGCGAATGACGTCGAGCTGGTGCGGCTGCTCATCGGCGCGCGGGCCGATGTCACGGCATCCAACCGCTACGGTCTGCGTCCGATCACGCTCGCGGCCACGAACGGCAGCGAGCCGGTGCTCTCGCTGCTCCTCGAGGCCGGCGCGGATCCCAACACGGTAACCGGCGCGGGCGAACCGGTCGTCATGACGGCCGCGCGTACTGGCAAGGTGGACGCGCTGAAGCGGCTGATCGCCGCCGGCGCCGACGTGAACGCGCGCGAACGCTGGTTCGGCGAGACGGCGCTGATGTGGGCAGCGGCGGAGAACCATGCCGGCGCCGTCCGGGCGCTGGTCGAAGGCGGCGCCGCCATCGATGCGCGCTCGAGGGTCATCGACGCGCCGGTGCTGGAGTTCCCGCGCAGCGGCGGGCCGAACTCGCCGTTCCCGCGCGGCGGCTGGACGGCGCTGATGTTCGCCGCCCGCCAGGGCGCCGTCGACGCGGCACGGACGCTCGCCGAACTTGGCGCCAACCTGAATCTCGCCGCGCTGCCGCAGACCGATGTGCCGCTGAAGCCGGAGGAGATGCGCAGCGCCGACAACGGCATCGGCACCTCGGCGCTCGTCTTCGCCATCATCAACGTGCATTACGACCTGGCGGCGGTGCTCCTCGACAAGGGCGCCGACCCGAACGTCCTCGATCTGGCCGGGATGGGCGCGCTCTACGCCGCGGCCGACATGAACAGCCTGCAGTGGGTGCAGGGGCGTCCCGCGCCGATTCTCACCGACACGCTGGACGGCGTGGACATCGTCCGCCGGCTGCTGCAGAAAGGCGCGGATCCCGACGCACGCCTCAAGACGCGCCCATTGAAGCGCCACCACGACGCGGGCTCGACGATGAATTTCGGTGAGGGCACCACGCCGCTGATGCGTGCGTCGCGCACCGGGGACACGGCGGTGATCAAGGCGCTGCTCGACGGCGGCGCGAATCCGTTCCTGACGCTGCCCGACGGCACGAACGCGCTGCTGCTGGCGGCCGGCCAGGGTTATGGCGGCGTCCGCGGCGACGGCATCCGCATCGTCGTGCCGACTCCCGAGGACGCGGCGGGAGCCGTCCAGCTGCTGCTCGACCGCGGCGTGGACGTCGACAGCTTCAACACCGCCGGCAACACCGCGCTGCACGCGGCCGTCAACCGTGGCGACCCGGTCGTCAGGGTGCTCGCGTCGAGGAACGCGCGGCTGATCAAGAACAAGGCGGGCGTGACACCGCTCGACCTCGCGCAGGGTGGAGGGGGGCGCGGCGGCCGCGGACGCGGCGGTGCACCGCAAAGGCCGCGAGAATCGACCCTGGCGATCTTCCAGGAGTACTACCCTGATGCGTTCGCGGCGGCGAAGGCGAACTAGACCGACGGCCGGATCGATGGCCCGGGTATGAGGCCGTTCAGCAGCGAGTATCCATGCATCAGAATTCCCGGAGTCGGCCTCGGGCCGTGTTGTCGGTGCCGCGCCTTCGTTACCCTCGTTACGGCAACGCTCCAGCCGGCTTCGGTTGCTTCTCGAACTGGCGCTGCTGCTCGGTGAGGACCGCGGAACGAAGCCGCTGGAATTCGTCCAGATGTTCCTTCGCTTCGGCGGCGCGGCCGACGCGCGTCAGCGTCATGCCCAGGGCGTAACGCGCCTGCGCGCTTTTCGGGTCCAGCACGACGGCCGCGCGAAGCGCGCGTTCGGCGGCGTCAAACCGCTCGTCGCCGAGGTGGATTTGACCGATGGCAACGAGAGTTTCCGCGTCCTCGACGCCGAGCAGCGTCGCCATCAGTAGTTCGATCAGCGCCTCGTCGCTGCGCCCGAGCCGCCCGAAGGCGAGCCCGAGATCCTTGTGCGCGTGGCCTTCATTCGGCAGCAGCCGCGCGCGATGCGTCAGCGCCACGACGACGCGGTCGTAGTCCTGATGGCGGTGCGCGAGCTCCGCTATCCGCCAGTACAGCGCGGCTTTTCCGGCGACAACCGTCAGCAGGGCAGCCTCTTCGAGCGCAGCGATCGCCTCGAGGCCCCGGTTCTGACGTTCGTAGACGCGCGCCAGCGCCCAGCGGGCCTCGCCGGACTTCGGCATCATTGTCACCGTTTCGCGAAGGACGCGTTCGCCCTCGGGCAGCCTGCCCGCTTCAGCGAGCGTAGCGCCGAGCGTGACGCGCGCACGCTCGTCGCCAGGCGCCAGGCGAACGGCGCTCTCGAGATGACGGATGCTGTCGCCGAGCCGCGCGGTCGCGCGGTACGTGACGCCAAGAAGACGATGGGCCTCGGACGAATTCGGCAGCGCTTTGGCCGCTGCCTCGAGCTGCTGGATTGCCTGCGGCCCCTGCTTACCCCTGAGCGCCGCAACGCCGGTCTGCACTTGTGGATTGCGGGCGGCCGCATCGACGATCAGCGGATCGACGGCTGCGGCGGCCTTGAAGCGCGCAACCGCGTCACGGAAGCGTCCGGCTGCGAACAGCGCGAAGCCGTCCTCGTACGCGGCAGGCGAGAAGACCGGCACCTTCGACCGGAAATCGTTGATCAGCTCGAACTGGAGAAACGGCGCGCGCTGCACCCTGCTGGCCGCGGCGGCCGTCATCAGCGCCACAGAAAATGCCTGGAGCGCTTCCGGCGAAGCCGTCGGCGGCGTGCGAGAGGCAGCCAGGTAGATCGCGATCGGATCGCGCGGATCGTTCCTGGCAGCGGCCGCGAATGTAGCCGCTGCGTCGGTGCGGTGCCCTGCCGCCTCCTGCAGCAGGCCCCTGAATGTCCGTAGAGAACCGCGCGCCGGTTCAGCGGCGATGGCCTCCGCCGCCGCGCGCTGCGCGTCTTCGAAGCGG
Organism: Vicinamibacteria bacterium; assembly: GCA_025938035.1. The sequence continues at coordinate 10,022 of JAICQE010000059.1, read as the reverse complement.
ATGTGCTCGGCATAGAACAGGGCGAGTTCGCCGGGCGTGACGCCGGCCCGCGCTTTCAGGGCAGCTTCCGCCTTTACCTGCGTCTGTTCCCACACGTCGAGGCTCGACGCCATGCCGTCGAGCGCGGCGGTGACGGCGGCACCTTCGTCGCCGTAAGTGCCCGCCAGCGCGCTGTGAAAGGCGATGAACGAATCGACGAACGAGTCCTTCTGCGCGGCGACCGGAAGGGGCAGCAGCAGCGCGAGGAGAACCCCGACCGTCGCACGTTTCGAACGCATTGGTGTGACCGGCCTGCCACGCCGGAGCCGAAAACGAGCCTGCGGCGAAGGCGGGCGGCGGCGGGATTTTACACGAATTTTACAATTCGATCGCTGCCGAGTAGACTCGGCGCGCCTCGATGACGCTCCCCGCCCGCGCGTCGTTGTCCTTCTGCATTGCTGCGATCGTGATGGCTTCGCCGCAGGCGGGGCAGGACCTGCGGATCCGCTTCACGGACGTCACCAGCTCATCCGGGCTGGCGTCGTTCGTCAACGTGTCCGGAACGCCGACCAAGGACTTCATCACGGACGCGAACGGTAATGGCGTCGCGTTCTTCGATTACGACAACGACCGCGATCTCGACGTTCTGCTGGTCAGCGGCTCCACGCTTGAGGCGCTCTTCAAGGGGGGCCACCAGATGGTGGCGCTGTACCGCAACGACGGCGCTCGATTCACCGACGTGACCAAGGCGAGCGGCCTCATCAGGCGCGGTTGGGGGACCGGAGTCTGCATCGCGGATTACGACAACGACGGCTTCGAGGATGTGTATGTCACCGCGTTCGGACCCAACGTGCTGTGGCGCAATGTCGACGGCCGCACGTTCACCGCCACACGCCAGGCGCAGGATCCGCGCTGGAGCACCGGCTGCGCGTTCGGCGACTACGATCGCGACGGGCACGTTGACCTCTACGTCGCGAACTACGTGCGATTTGTCCCCGGGAACGTGCCGATGCGCGGGCAAAGCGAATGCGGCCGGTTCATGAACATCGACTCGTTCTGCGGCCCTCGCCCGCTTCCGGGAGAGCCAGACACCCTGTATCGCAACGATGGCAAGGGCGTATTCACGAACGTCACCAGGAGTGCGGGCATCGTTGATCCCGGACACTACGGCTTCGGCGTCGTCTTCAGCGATCTCGACGATGACGGGTGGCTGGATATCTTCGTGGCGAACGATTCCACGCCGAACCTGTTCTTCCAGAACCGCCGGAATGGCACGTTCAGCGAGCGCGCCTTGCAATCCGGGCTCGCGGTGAGCGCCGACGGCCGCGAGCAGGCCGGGATGGGCGTGGACGTTGGTGACTACAACGGCGACGGACGGCTCGATCTGGTGAAGACGAACTTCGCGCAGGACTACACCTCGCTGTACCGCAATGAGGGCAACGGGCTGTTCGTTGACGCCAGCTTCCGCTCCGGCCTGGCGGCGACGCTCGGCCCGTATCTGGGATGGGGTGTCGGCTTCATCGACGTGGACAACGACGCGCTCCTCGACGTGTTCATTGCCAACGGGCATGTCTATCCGGATGTGGAGAAGACAGGAACGAGCTCCTACCGGCAGCGCAACCAGCTTTTCCGCAATGTTGGCCGCGGCCAATACCGCCACATCACCATGCAGGTCGCCGGTCCGCTGCTTACCCAGCAGTCGAGCCGCGGCGCCGCGTTCGGCGACTACGATAACGACGGCGATACCGACATCCTGGTGTCGGTGATTGACGATCGGCCGATTCTGCTGCGGAACGATTCGACGGGGGGACACTGGGTCACGTTCAGGCTCGAGGGGAAGACGAGCAATCGCTCGGCGATCGGCGCGAGGGTGACGGTCCAGGCCGGCTCGCGCCGCCAGGTGGCGGAAGTGCGGAGCGGCGGAAGCTACATTTCACATAACGACACACGGGTGCATTTCGGGCTGGGAACGGCGGCGTCGGTCGACCGGGTGATCGTCCGGTGGCCGAACGGCACTGTGGAGACGCTTGGTGGGGCGTCGGCTGACCGGTTTTATGTGGTCCGGGAAAGGGCCGGCATGGAACCGGGTCGTTAGGCCTGAAGAGACGCGTTTTGCTGCCGCTGCCCGGCCTCCCCCTGCTCAGATAGGGCTTTTGGTGATAAAGTCCCGTGGCTTCCCACTGGGTGCGCCCTGGCGGGAGTCTGCTGTATTGACAAGTTCGGCGGAGACGCGTATACGGGATGGACATTGACATTCAGGTTGCCGGAGTGTCGATTCCAACAGCGGGACTGGAGGACAGGTGTGATGCGTGGAGTCGTAAGAGTGTGTCTGGCGGTAGCTGCGGTCATCGCGCTGCTGCCGGCGGCCGCCTTCGCTCAGGAAGGCACGATAGCGGGAACGGTAAGAGACTCGTCGGGCGCCGTCATGCCTGGCGTGACCGTGGAAGTGACAAGCCCCGCGCTGATCGAAAAAGTTCGGTCGGCTGTAACCGATGCAAACGGACAGTACCGCATTCCGGCGCTGCCGATCGGCACGTATACGGTGACCTTCTCTCTTGAAGGATTCACCAAGCAGCAGCGAGCCGACGTCATCCTGACCTCAGGCTTCACCGCGCCGATCAACGCGACGATGTCCGTCGGGCAGCTTGCCGAGACGCTGGTTGTCACTGCGGAATCGCCGGCGGTTGACGTGCAGAACGCGCGTCAGGCTGTCGTGTTCGAAGGTGAACAGCTGCGCGACCTGCCGACGAACCGCAACGTCAACAGCCTCCTCGCCCTGACCCCCGGCATCAACAGCGGCTACCAGCCCGGCACGCTGTCCGGCGTGTGCAGCGGCGGCGTTGGCGTGTTCTGCAATCCCGGCGTGACCGCCTTCAACCAGGGTGGCCAAGCGGGTGGCGATACCGGCAACTTGTCCCAGGGCCGCGTGATGGTTGACGGCCAGGTCGTCAACAGCGGCGGCAACCTCCCGATCGTCGGTGCAGCCGGCGGTTACACGGCTGACCTGGCCAATGCGCAGGAAGTGAACATCCAGTTGTCCGGGGCGCTCGGCGAGTCCGAAACCGGCGGCGCGTCGATCAACATCATCCCGCGCACCGGCGGCAACCGCTATGCCGGCGACTTCAACGTCCTCTACACGCGCCGCGGCTGGTTCGACCAGAACAACTCGGCGTACGCGGCAGAAGAGTTGGGCGGAATCGAGCCTGAGTTCCAGGCGGTCCTCCGCGATCACGACGTCTCGGGCGCGTTTGGCGGCCCGATCAAGCGGGATCGTCTGTGGTTCTATTCGGTCGCACGCGATCAGCGCATTCGCAAGCTGCCGGTTGCCAACGACTTCTGGCCGAACCTGAACGAGGGCAAGTTCGGCTTCAACTACCAGCCGGATCGCAGCAAGCCGCGTGTCGAATACGAGAACATCTGGCGCAACGTGAACGCCCGCATCACCTGGCAGGCGACGCAGCGCAACAAGTTCAACATCTTCTGGGACGAGCAGGACTTCTGCCAGGATCCGTGCCTCGGCGTCGTCTCGGTGTTCACCTCGCCTGAATCGTGGTGGTCGGTGCAGTCATATCCGAACCGCCTGGCGCAGGTTTCGTGGACCAACCCGTGGACGAACAAGGTTCTGCTGGAAGCGGGCCTGAGCACGACGATTCAGAAGTACCGCACCGACGAGCATCGCGAGTATCGGAACCCGACGGAAATTCCGCGTATCGTTGAAACGTGTCAGACGAACATCTCCGCCTCGCCACTGACCGGCAATACTCCACCTGCAGTCCTCGGATGTACGGCGGGTGGCGACGCCGAGGCCGGGCGAGTCAACGGGTTCGCCGGTAACGGGTTCTTCGCGCTCACGTCGGCGTCGCTCAATTCGAGCATCGCTGCCGGCGGCGCCGAGGTCCTGGACTCCGGCAACTACCGCATGCGCGCGTCCGGTTCGTACGTGACGGGCACGCACCACGCGAAAATCGGATACGACGGTGCGTACTTCACCCGCGACCAGACGAATCAGGCCAACGACTCGCGGTTGACCTACAACTACTCGACGCCGCTGGTCGTGACGGGCGGAGTCGTTACCGCCCCCTGTCTGAACAGTGCGACCCCGTTCGCCTGCGGCAACACCAGCCTGCAGTTCCCGAACGATCCGACGAACCGTTCCCTCCGTCCGGTGCCCGCGAGCGTCACCTTCAACACCGGTGAAGCAACCCTCACCGACACGGTTCAGTACCACGCGTTCTACGCGCAGGACCAGTGGACGTTGAAGCGGCTCACGGTCAGCGGTTCGCTTCGCTACGACCACGCCGCGAGCAACTATGGTTCAACGGTCGTCGCTCCAGACCTGTTCACCGCCGGCTACACGCTCCCGGCTTCCGATGGCGTCAGCTACAACGACTTCTCGCCACGCTGGGGTGTCGCGTATGACGTGTTCGGCAACGGGCGCACTTCGCTCAAGTGGAACATGGGCAAGGGGCTCAATGCCGCGACGATCAGCGGCATCTATTCGAACGCGAACCCGGCCCGCCGCACGGTCAACAGCCTGACCCGCAACTGGACGGATCCAGACGGCGATCGCATCGTCGAGTGCGACCTGCTGAACCCGAACGACACGCGGGACGGATGTGGAACCGGGTTCCCGTTCGGTAATGACCCCGCCCGGTTCGGCAGGGACCCGCTTGCCCTCGATGCAGCCGGCAACGCACTCGGCCTCAACACCATCCAGTGCGGCCGCCAGGAGCAGGGCATCAACGCGAGACTCCAGACGTACTGCGACGCCTACGGCGACTCGATGCTCGAAGGCTGGGGCCGGCGGCGCTACGAGTGGCAGCTTGGCATTGGCGTGCAGCATGAAATCCTGCCGCGGTTGTCAGGTGAGGTCACCTACAACCGGCGCAGCTACTACAACCTGACGCTCTCGGACGTCGTCGGCCGCGGTTGCGATCAGTTCGCTGGCTCCGACTACGAGTCGTGCCGGCAGGGTTATCTGAACTACCAGAGCAACAACACGTACGACTTCTACTCGTTGAGGGCTCCCGTCGATCCGCGACTGCCTGGCGGCGGCGGATATCTCCTTACCGGCCTTACCACTGGCGCCACCACCATGCCCGACTGCACGGCTTTTGGTTGCACCACCCTGACGGCGCAGACGTTCAACGAGCGGTTGAACTACGCGTACAACGGCATCGACACGAACTTCGTCTGGCGCGGACCGCGCGGGCTGCGTGTCAATGGCGGCACGAGCACCGGCCGGACGAACCGCGACGACTGCGAAACCATCAACGACTGGGGCACTCAGGATCCCCCCTTCGCTGGTGTTGGACAGAAGGACTCGCCGTTGAAGGGCCGGGACGGCGCTCCCTACCTCGATGGCTGTCTGAACGAGTCGCCGTTCATGACGCGCGTCAACGGGTCCGCTGCCTACGTCATTCCGTGGGTGGACGTGCTCGTCAGCACGGTGTTCCAGTCCTTCCCGGGCGTGGAGCGCACGGCGATCATGACGTTCAACAAGAGCGAGGTGATCTGGAATCCCGAGAGTGCGGCTCGGGCGAATCTGGCTTGCACCGGCGGCGCAGCGAGCCAGGGTAGTGGTTGTCTCGGCCGGCTGCGGAACGAGGCAAACTTCGACTGGAACCTGCTCAACAACAACGAGCTTTACGGCGAACGCATCACGCTGTTCGACCTCAAGTTCGCAAAGAACATCCGCTTCAACAACAAGCGGGCGACGGTCGGTGTTGACATCTACAACCTGTTCAACTCCGATGCGATCCAGGGTTACGAGAACGACTACGAGCCGGGCGACGACAACGAGTGGGGGCTGCCGGACAGCCTGGTGTCGCCGCGCTTCGTGCGCCTCCAGGTGCAGTTCAACTGGTAGGCACGAAGGGCACGAAGATATCGAAGGGCACGAAGAAGGCCTGACGATATCGACCGGTCGATAAGCAAAAGCCCGCGAGTTCAACCGAGCTCGCGGGCTTTCTTCTGTACGCTTCCAGTCCTTGGTCCTTAGGTCTTGGTTCCTCGTCCGTGCTTGGTCCTAAGTCCGTCCCGGTCCTAAGTCCATTGGTCCCCAGGACTCAGATCTAGCGTCCCGCGAAGGGAATCGCCGCGACGATCCCTTGGCCCTCGCGAACGGTGATGATCTGGTTCGCCGGAACGTCGGTGATCTGCTCGACGAGGCCGCTCGGCCAGCGGATCTCGATCCGTTCGGCGCGCGTGCGATCGCCAAGGCCCACGTGCACGCGCAGATCGTTCTGTCCCTGGTAGCTGCCGCCTGACGCGACATCGCGGACGAGCGTGCGCGTCCCGCCGCTGGTCCCGAGGGTGATGCGCAGTCGGGCGCCGATGCCGTCCCGATTGCTCTTCTCCCCGGCCAGCCGGATCAGCAGCCCGTTCGCGCGGTTGCCGCCGTCGTTTCTGAGCAGCTCGGCGCGCCCGCCGTTATTGGTCACCAGCAGATCGAGATCGCCGTCGTTGTCGATATCGCCGGAAGCGAGGGTCCTGCCGACGCTTTCCGCCGCAAACGCGGGACCTGACTGCGCACTCACGTCGCGGAAGCGTCCCCCGGTGTTCTGCAGGAGCAGCCGCTTCTGCGCGTAGCGCCCGCCGTTGCGCACCTGAGCCACGTTGTCGATGACGTGGCCGTTGACCTCGGCGAGGTCGAGGTCGGAGTCGTTGTCGTAGTCGAAGAACACCACGCCGAACCCGACGTAGGGCACGGTCGCCGGGCCGACGCCGCTCGGAACTGTGGCATCGGCAAACAGCCCGCCACCGAGGTTGCGAAACAGCGAGTGCATCTCGGTCTCGTGGTTGGTGACGACGAGATCGACGCGGCCGTCGCCGTCGTAATCGCCGAACATCGTGCCCATTCCGGCGCGCGCCTGACCATCAGTGGCGACAGCAACGCCGGCGCCGAGCGCCGTCTCCGTAAAGCGGCCCTTGCCGTCGTTATGAAACAGAAAGTTAGGAACCGCATCGTTGGCCACGAAGACGTCCACCAGCCCGTCGTCGTCGTAGTCGGCGACGGCCACGCCGAGTCCGTTGCCGCGGAAAGTGGCGATGCCCGCCTGAGCCACCACGTCGGTGAACGTGCCCTTGCCGTTGTTGCGATACAGCGTGTTCTGTGTCCCCTCGAAGTTCAGCGGGTGACAGTAGACGCGCACGGCGGGCGTGCCGCCGCGGCAGACGCGGTTCGCGTTCTTGCCCATGGTCACGTAATTGGTGACGAAGATGTCGAGGTCGCCGTCGCGGTCGAAATCGAGGAAGCCGCAACTGGATGCCCATCGCGTTGAGCCGACGCCTGCTGCTGCCGTGACGTCGGTAAAGCTTCCGCCGCCGGCGTTGCGGTAGAGGGCGTTCGCGCTGGCGTTGGTGATGTAGAGGTCGATGCGTCCGTCGTTGTCGTAGTCGCCGGCACACGCGCCCATGCCATAACCGCTGTGGCGAATGCCGGATTTCGCGGTCACGTCCTCGAAGCTGCCGTTCCGGCGGTTTCGGAACAGCCGGTGGCGGGCGGTTCTGCCGATCGCGGGATCGGCCTGTGATCCGCCGTCTACGAGAAAGATGTCGATCCAGCCGTCACCGTCGTAGTCGAAGAACAGCCCGCCGGATCCCATCGTTTCAGCGAAGTGCTTCGCGGGGCTTGCTCCGTTGACGTGCCTGAAGACGACCCCGGCGGCCGAAGCGATGTCCCGGAATGTGACGGCAGTGGAGGTGGCGTCCGCACCTCGCTGCCCGGCACCGACGACCGCCAGCGGCACGAGCAGACCGAGCGCCACAAGAGCGATGCGCATAACGTGAGAAACCCACTATACCCTTCGATTTGCGGCGTTCCTGCAGGAGCCTTTTAGCTTGACCCTCGTCGTGTCCGAAGGTTATATCTCTCTCCCTCTTTCACCTTCGGTCCGCCTGAAGGCGGATGCTACGTCAGTCCGCCCGCAGCGGGTCTGCGTTCCTTTGCGGAGATATTGATGTCCAGGTTCATTACGGTCCTTCTTGTCGCGGTTGTCGCTGTTTCCTCCACGGTGTGGCTGTCCGGCCAGGCTGCTCCCCAGACATTCCAGTTCATCGTCAGCGCAACGGACGCGAGCGGGGAACCGGTCACGGATCTGAAGCCGGAAGAAGTGGTGTTTAACGAGAAAGCCGGGAAAGGCACGGTTTCCAAGGTCGAGCCGTTCGCCCTGCCGGTGAAGGTGACGATTGCGGTCGACAACGGCCAGGACAGCTCCCTCGCGCTGCCGAACTACCGCAACGGCCTCAAAGGGTTCGTCGAAGCGTTCCCGCCGAACACGGAGATGACGATCATCACGACGTCGCCGCAGCCGCGGATGGTCGTGCGGCCGACCACGGACCGCACGCAGATCCTTCGCGGCGTCAACGGCTTCGCACCGGAGCAGGAGCGCCCGCGCTTCACCGACGCGCTCGTGGAGTGGAGCCAGCGGCTGCAGAAGGAAGTGAAGGAAGGCAAGACGTCTCTGTACGTTCCGGTCATGCTGATGGTTTCCACGGCCTCGAACGAGTCGAGCAGCTACCAGCCACCCGAAGTGCAGCGGGCACTCGAGTTCCTCGTCTCGCGCCGCGCGAAGCTCTACGTCACTGTGAACTCGACACGGTCGGGCGACGCGGGCGCGGCAGCCGAGCTCAACACGAATCGCCAAGCCATCATCTCCATACCTGCCACCAAAGCGTTGAATGGGCGTTACGAGGCGATTGCCATCTTCAACCGGCTCGATACGCTGCTGCCCGAGATGGGCAAAGAACTGGCGGGATACACCAAGCGGCTCGGAACGCAGCACCTCGTCACGGTCCAGCGCGCTGGAGCAGGTCCGTTGGAGGATCTGAGAATCGAACTCGCCCGCGACGGGCTGAAGGGGGCAGTCAGCACGGACGGGTACTATCCGAGGTAGTCGTTCGAGTCGTTCGAACCGTTCGAGTCGTTCGAGTCGTTCGAGTCGTTCGAGTCGTTCGAACCGTTCGAGTCGTTCTTCGTGAACGATTCGAACGATCCGAACGGTCCGAACGATCCGAACGATCCGAACGATCCGAACGATCCGAACGGTCCGAACGATCTTGACATCCTGCGGCAACGGCCGTATACCTCACCTGCTTTACAAGCTTTACAGCTGCGCGACCGCCTCCCGTCCACGGCGGCGGGCGCGCTGTCGGCCGGAAACTCTTGACGCGGCGGGGGGCGCCGCGCATGTGTGGGGAGAGCAGGCCATGCGACACGTATTTCGAGCGGCGGTTCTGGTGGTGGGAATCGCGTTGTGCGGTGATGCCAGCGCCCAGGTGCTGGGAACGATTGCCGGCAGCGCGAAGGACGCGTCTGGTGCGGTGCTGCCGGGCGTAACCGTCGAAGTCTCGAGTCCGGCCCTGATCGAGAAGGTGCGAAGCGCCGTCACCGACGGTGCGGGGCTGTACCGGATCGTCAATCTGCCGCCGGGGACCTATACAGTGGTCTTCACGCTCACCGGGTTCAACACCACACGCCGAGAAGGTGTCCAGGTGTCGCCCGGGTTCACGGCGAACATCGACGGCGACATGCGGCTCGGCAACCTGCAGGAGACCGTCACCGTGACAGGGGAGAGCCCGGTCGTCGACATCCAGTCAGCCGCGCAGACGCGCGCCGTCACCGATCAGCAGTTCAAGGAGCTGCCTTCGGGCGGTTCCTGGATTCAGATGGCGGCGCTGGTGCCGGCGATTCGCGCCGGCAACGTCGACGTCGGTGGTGTGCTCGGCGACCAGACCGGCGCGCAGGTGGAAGCGCACGGCAGCCGTCCTGGCGATGGCGTGTCGATGATCGACGGCCTGCGCATCGGCAACATGTATCTCAGCTCGAACCTGACGAACATGAGCCTGTCTCCGCTGCTGTTCGATCAGGTCGATGTGAGCCTCTCCGGCCAGATGGCGGAGACCGGCACGAACGGCGTCATCATGAACGCCATTCCGAAAGCGGGCGGCAACCGCTTCAGCGGCACCGCGCTCGCCAACGGTTCGGGTCCGAAGCTGCAGGGCGACAACGTCTCGGCCGACTTGAACGCGCGGGGCCTCTC
>JAICQE010000056.1 GCA_025938035.1 Vicinamibacteria bacterium | reverse complement strand
TCAGCGATTCTCATGGGGTCGATTCCTCAGTCCCGTGGGGCGCGCCTTGTCAGGCGCGCCCGGCGGACGTGACAACGTCCGCCCCACGATCGTATGCGATTACATCGCGGGTTAGATACGGAGAAGCGCGGCGTTGTCCTCTTCCGTCAGCACGTAGAGATATCCATCCGGCCCCTGCCGCACGTCGCGGATGCGCTGCTGCAGTTCGCGGAGCATCGGCTCACGCCTGATCTCTTCCCACTTCTCGTTGAATTCGATCCGCTGCATGTGTCCGGTGCGCGGCGACTCGCCCTGGCGCAGGCCGCCGACGAACACATTCCGCTTCCAGCCCGGGAACACGTCGCCGGTATAGAACGTCAGGCCGGAGACGGCGATTGAGGGAATCCAGATGACGACCGGCTCCTCCATCTCCGGCCGCGACGTCCCGAGACGCGGCCCCATGTAATTGCGGCCGTAACTGACGATCGGCCAGCCGTAATTCCTCCCGGCCCTGATCACGTTGATCTCGTCGCCGCCGTTCGGCCCCTGCTCGCCGGCCCACAGCTCCCCTGTTTCGGGATTGAGGGCCATGCCCAGCTGCGTGCGGTGCCCCATCGAAAAGATTTCCGGCTTGTATCCGGCGCGCCCGACAAACGGGTTGTCCGGCGGGACGGTGCCGTCGTCGCGAAGCCGCAGCACCTTGCCGCGATAGTCGCTCGGATTCTGCGGCGGGCCGTCCGAGGTTTCGTCGGCGTTGCCGGACGACATGAAGATGGTGCCGTCCTTCGCGAAAACGATGCGCGAGGCCGACGCGTTGATATGCGTGTTGAAGATGTCACGAACATCAGTGAGCGCCTTGCCGTCGAACGTGCCGCGCCCGAGCACGAGTTCGAACGGCTGAGCGACGCCACGGCCGCCGCGTCCTGCCTGCGCGCCTGCGGCCGGCGGATTCGCCGCGGGCGCCGCGCCCGCCACCGCCACCGGCTTGTGGTACGTGAAGTAGACCCACCGGTTCTTGGCGAACTGCGGGTGCAGCGCGATGTCGAGCAAGCCGTTCAGGCCGCTGGCGGCAATCGCAGGGAGCCCTGAAATCGGGGCGGGATCAACGGCGCCGTTGCGGACGATGCGCAGCCGTCCTGCGCGCTCGGTGACAAGGATGCTGCCGTCAGGCAGAAACGCCATCGCCCACGGGTGCGACAATCCCTTCATCACCGTGAGGCGCAGATCCCGGTGCGCGGGAACGGCGGACTGCACCATGATCGGGCCGTCAGGCAGCGGCGGCGCCGGCCAGTTGATCGCCGGCGGCGCAAAGGCAGCGGCGCCCCGTCCGCCCTGCCTGTCGCCCGCAGCCCCGCCCTGGGCCGCTTGCCCTTGTGCAGGCTGCTGTGCAACGAGGCCGCTTGTCGCGATCAGGGCGACGACGACGAGCGCCAGGATTGCCGCGAGAAGGCGATGGTTCATGACGGTGCTCCCTCAACGCGACAACGCGTCAATCAGTTCCGTATGCCCGTACTTCCGCGCGAGATCGAGGGCGGTGAGTCCGTCCTTGTTTCTGGCGTCGGCCCGGGCACCGGACTTCAGCAGCAGCTCGATCATCGCCGGGTCGCCGAAGTCCATCGACGCGGCCCAGAGCAGCGGCGTCATCCCCATCTTGTCCACGACGTTGACGTTGGCGCCCCGCCCGATCAGCTCCTGCGCCATGCTCACTTCGTTGTTCAGCGCGGCCCGTCCGAGCATCGTGATGCCGTTGCCGTCGGCAAACTCGATCGGCGTGCCGAGATCGAACAGCGCCCGCGCGACGTCGGCGTCGCCAAACTTGAACGCGCCGAGCAGCGGCGTCGTCCGCGACGTGCCGATGAGCAGCATCGGCTCGTCGATCTTCGCGCCCGCATCGTGCAGCCGCTTCAGCGCCGCCGCATTGCCGGCGTAGGACGCGAGGAAAAACGGATTGGCGTTGAAGACCGGCGCGCCGCCTTCGGCTGGGGGGCCGACCTGGGCGCCGCGATCGAGCAGCAGGTTGATCGCGGGGACGGAATCCTGGAACTGCGCGGCAACCATCAGCGCGCTGAACCGGGTCTGCGCCCGGGCGTTGACGTTGGCGCCCCGATCGAGCAGCAACCGCATCTTCTCGACGTCAGGCGCCGCCGCCATCAGCGCGGTCGTGCCGCCGGACTTCGTGGCCACGTTCGGGTTCAGGCCTTGATCGAGCAGGCGCCGCACGTCGGCAACCGACCCAAACACCACCGTCTCGATCCACGGCTCAACGTTGGCGGGCATCGTCTCGGGCAACGGCGGGGCCGTCACCGGTCGCGTCGGCGGCAGCGCATACGCCAGTGCCATCACCGCCCAGGCGGCACCGGTCATGGAAATGAACTGATCGTGCCCGTCCGGGTAGCCCGCATCGAAGTACGGCGGACTGAGCGGTGCCGGCGGGTTCAGGCGCGACTTCACGCGCCAGGAACCATCAGCGGCCTGCGTCTTCACCAGATACTCGACGCCGCGGCTCCAACCCGGATCGATCTCGCCAACGCCCCCTTCCCGCAAGGCGACCAGCGCCTGCGCGGTCGCGTAGACGTCGCTGTCGCGTCCGGGGAGCGCGCCCCACCCGCCGTCGGGCCGCTGCGCCGCCTTCAGCTCGCGGGCGAAACGCTGCAGCGTATTTCGATCCGCTCCGGCCCATTTCAGGCCGATGATTCGGTACGCGTGCTCCTCCGTGGACCGCACCGGACGGCTTTCGAGAAACTTCCGCGCCCGCGCCACCGCCGCGGCAGCCGCGGACTTCTGGCTGGCGTGGTGATAGACCTGAACCGCCCGCAGGCCGAGCGCGGCCATCGTGAACCGGCTGTAGGAGGACGGCGGACGCTGATGGAAGCCGTCCCAGTCCCCGTCGCGGTTCTGGCGCGAGATCAGGAGACGCGCGTAGAGCGCCGCGCCAAGGTTCGGCGGCACGCCGGCCGCATGTGCCGCCACCAGGCGGTACGCATCGTCCATCGCCGGCTCGATGACGTACGAGTACTGAATCGCGCGATCGATGTCCGCGAAGGTAAACGCCTTGACGGCGTCGGCGCGCGCGATCGCTTCGTCCACCGGGATACCGCGCTCGCGGGCGGCGCGGTACGCCAGAGCCGGCTGATACTGGTGATGGCACGACGCACACACCTGCTTGTTGGCCGTATACCAGCCCGATTGAGCCTTTTGAATGGCCGCGACTCCCTTTGTGGCCGCCGCGCGCACATGGGTGTCGTCTCCGCCCTGTGCACTGGCGAGAGCCGGGGTCACGAGGAGCGCCAGCCCGCCGAAAAACCGCTTCATCATGGCGAATGAATTCTACAACCGACTTGTCCGCCGTAGCCGCGCGGCGCGAAGGCGGAAGGGCACGAAGTAAAATCAGGGTTCCCAGATGAAACATGCTCTCGTGACGGGAGCTGCCGGATTCATCGGCAGCCATCTCGTGGATTCACTCCTCGCCGCCGGCTGGCGTGTGACCGCGTTCGACAACTTCGATTCGTTCTACGACCCCGCGATCAAGGAAGCGAACGTCTGCGCGCACCAGGCGAACCCCGCCTACCGGCTGGTCCGCGGCGATCTGCTCGACCCCACGGCCATGGCCTCGCTCGCCGGCACGACCTATGACGTCATCGTCCATCTGGCGGCGCGCCCTGGCGTCCGGCCCTCCATCAAGGATCCGGTCGGTCATCAGAACGTCAACGTGACCGGAACGCAGCTGCTCCTCGAGCTGGCGCGGCGCACCGGCACCCGGCAGTTCGTGTTCGGCTCGTCGAGCAGCGTCTACGGCGTCAACCCGCGCGTCCCGTGGCGCGAAGACGACCACGTGCTGCAGCCGATCAGCCCATATGCCAGCACCAAGGTCAGCGGCGAGCTGCTCGGACATGTGTACAGCCACCTCTATGGCATGCGTTTCATCGCGCTGCGGTTCTTCACCGTGCATGGTCCGCGGCAGCGCCCGGACCTGGCCGTTCACAAGTTCGCGGCGCTGATGCTCGCGGGCAAGCCGATTCCGGTGTTCGGCAGCGGCGGGACGAGCCGTGACTACACGTTCATCGACGATGTGGTGAATGGAATCCGCGCGGCAATGGAATACACGGCCTCACCGTACGAGGTGATCAATCTCGGCAACACGCGGACGGTGCAGCTGTCGGAAATGATCGCCGCCCTCGAGCGCGCAACGGGCGTCTCGGCGACGATCGAGCGGCACCCCGAGCAGCCGGGTGAAGTGCCTCGGACGTGGGCGAACATCGACAAGGCGCGGGGCCTGCTCGGTTACAGCCCGAAGACGACGTGCGAAGAGGGCGTGCGGCGCTTCGTCGACTGGCTCCGCCGCCACAAGGAACACGCACTGTAGTCACAACGGACACACAGACACACAGAGAACACGTCAACGGAAGACCGAGATGGTCAGATCGAAGTTGTAGCAGACCGGCGACGTCGCGCGCATCGACATCCGCAGTTCCCGGTCGAAGAATCCACCGCTGAAGGTGTAGTTGTAGGTCCCGCAGTCAGCATCGTTGAAGCTGCCGCTGCTCGCCGCCACGAAGGCGCCCTCCCTGTCGATGAGCGCCGCACCCATCGGAACGCTGACGCCGCCGCAGTCGCCACTCAGCACGAACGGCGCCATCGTGAGCTGCGGACCGCTCTGGGTGACGGCCGTGGTCGTCGGACATGACACGGTTTCCGACAGTTCCGGAAACGTCATGACGGTCGTGCCCGAGTAACTCCCCGCCACTGACGGATATTGACCGGACTGCGCACTACCAGGGGACGTCGGCGATCCGCCGCAACCGGCGGCAACAAGAGTAATGAGGGTGAGAACGAGTACGGCCTTCATCGGGATCCTCGCTGGAGCAGCTAGATGCGCTTCGGCGGAATCGCGTCCGGGCTTTAGGTGCGACAGTTTTTGGGTGGCGCCGTCAAGAATGTTGTCGATCGCGGTGTCCCGGATTTCCACACCGCCAGGATTCCGACGCATAACGAGACCGGTTTTACACCGCTGCACCAGGCGCACCGATTGCACCGTCGCGTGGCATGTCCGGCCAGCGGAACCGGCTCTTCGTGACGACGGCGCTGTGGATCGTCAGCGTCTGCTCCACATCTCTCGGTTTCGAAGCGGGCACGCCCCCGGCCAGCACATCCCAGGTTGCAGCGGAAGTCGTCGAACTGACGAATACGGAACGAGGCATCAGCGGACACACCCGGCTGCGTACGAACGCGCGGCTGATGCGTGCGGCGCAGCTTCACGCCGAGCAGATGGCCCGTGCCGGGCAACAGGCGCACGTCCTGCCGCATGCTGCGTATCCTCGCACTGAAGATCGACTGGCGGCCGCTGGTTATCAGTGGCAGAGCTATGGAGAAAACCTTGCGCTCGGTCAGGCGGGGCCGGCGGAGGCGGTGCGCAGCTGGATGCACTCCCCCGTTCATCGCAGGAACATCGTCCACCCCAATTTCACCGAGCTCGGCGTCGGGTATGCGATCGACCGGGCCGGCCGGCCATACTACGTGCAGGTCTTTGCGACTCCCTCTCCCTCGTAAGCGGTTTCCTAGGGCGTGATCGCCTCGATTTTCCAGCGCAGCGTCGCCTGATGCGTACCTGCACGAACGGCTGCTCCAGGCGCTGAAAGCGTCCAGGCGATGTCCACCCCACCGGTTGTCGCCATTGGCTGACCCTCGAACGCCACGGTGTAGGACGTCTTGCTCAGCACGCCATTCACGCCGATTCCGTTGGTCACGTTCGACGTCGTCCACGAGACGTTGGACGCAGGAATCGAGGAGCTTTCCGGCCCGGCGAGGTCACTGTCAGCGCGTACGCTGATCCGGATTACCTGCGTCGGCGGAATGACTGCGTTGTCAAAACTGACGCGTGTCGGGTTCGAAGAAGCCGCCGCGCTGGCGAGCACATCGGTCACGTCGAACGAGGCGAGCGAGGGCACGGCCACGCGGACGGTATCCTGCGCGCGGGCGTCGCTCGACGTCGCGGCCAGACCGAAGGCAACCACCGCCAGCAGCGAGCTGAAATTCAGGCGGCGTCTCATGGCGCCGGCGGCTGAAAGATGATCGGTTTCACTTTCGGAAGAAGCCGGAACTCGACATCCGTCGCGGGGCCACCGTCTTCGAGCTCGATCAGTCGCTCCACGGGACCGCCGGCTTCGACGTCCGGCGGCAGCTTTTCCCCGTGGAGACGAACGATGTGCTGGCCTGGACTGACGTTGTAGAAGCTGAACGTCCCCTCGTCGCCAGCCGACGTGATCCGCTCACCGAGGTAGATGACCGCGCGCGCCAGTCCTTCCGTCGGGTCGAACCGCCCATTCCGGTTGCGGTCCACATAGACCCGCCCGTGAATCGAATTGAGCGGCACGGCGACGAGGTCGGCCGTCACGTTTGTGAACGCCGTCAGCGCGAGCTGCACACGGCGGCCGTCCCACGCGTAATCCGCCGGCAGATATGCGGGGACCAGCGCCAGTTCGTAGTCTCCGCGCGGTACGTTCCGGAAGACGTAACGACCGTCGGAACCGGTGTCTACCTGGTATCGGCCAAGCTTGACCCGCGCGCCGGCCACCGGACGTCTGGTGTGATCGATGACCTGACCGCGAACGACCGCGCCGCGGGTCGGCGTGCCGATATTCCAGCTCCTGGTGAGCATCACTTTGAACCGGGGCCGGTCCGACAGAAATGGGCCGTGCTGATACGCGGAAAGGCGGCCGTACTCGGCGTTCAACGCGAGCTGGCCGGGCAATTCCTGCCGCAACAACCCCCGAAAACGGTTGGCGTCGGTGACGTCGGGAACCGCTGCCGCCACCCGCAGCGTCGTCGAGCGGGTGAGCGCGCTCGTCGCCTGCAGTTCCTCCCACTGCTCAACCAAGCCCGACTCGGTTCGTTGACTGGCAATCTGGAGCGCAACGTCGAACCGCGCGCCTGCGCGATAGCTGACCGCCGACTGCGTCTGCTGCCGCTCGAACGACTCCGACAATCCCAGGTACTCACGCTCGAACTCGCCGAACTGGTGCCGGTGGAAGAGGCGGAAGCCGCCCGCCGTGACGTTGGCCATCGCCGCGGACGTGGTCGTTCTGGTCTGGAGTGTCTCGGTGAACGTGCGCTCCAGCGAAAGGCTGACGTGACGGGATAGCGGGAAACGGAGTGCAACTGTCCGCCAGTCATTCTGCTCGGCGAGGTGCGTCGAACGGAGCAGGCCGCCGCTGATCGTGACGCCGCCCGGCATCGTGTAGCCGGCGAAGAGACTGACGTCGCGGCCGCGCACCGGCCACCGGACCGCACGGTAGACGCCTTCGAGCTCGACGCGGCGCAGTGCGAGCCGGCTTCGCATCAAGTACGACCGATCGGAAGCGACTTCCGCATCGATGATCGGCTGGTCCGCGATCACCAGCTGATCGCGGTACGAGATGACGGTCGATTGGTTCGCAAGTCCGCGCCGCGGCCCGTACACCGAGATCGCGGGCTGCCGCCGGCCCGCCGCGGACCAGGAGAACCGTGCACCGCGGCTGGCCCCCCGCAAGTGAGAGAAGACATCTCCGAGCTCGGCCCGCCATTTCAGATCCGGGTCGAACAAGGACAGGGCGCCGTTGTCGAACAGCAACCCTTCGGCACCGCGGGTGAGCAATGCCGCCGACTGAAGCTGCACGCCTTTGATCGCGCCGCCGGCGGCGATCTCCGTACCCCAATCGGCGGCCTGGACGTACCCCATGCCAACCGACAAGCGCAGACGATCGCGCACGGCCGGCAATTGCGCCGGCTCACGCTCCACCGGTGTCGTCCGTCGTTCGTGCTCGATCAGCTCAGGGGGCTTCGGGATCGTAAATGTCCGCAGATCCTGAGCGCTGGCGGAAAGGGGGACGAGCGCCGCCGATGTCGCCGCCGCTACGCACCACCGCTTACGGGACGGCCGCACGCTCCTGCACTTCCTCACGCACGAGCTCGAGCTCTCGTTCCGCGCCGACGTAGTGATCAGCGCCAAAATCGAGGACGGCTCTCACGCGGTACCGTCCCGACGGAAGCACCCTCGCTGACGGAAGTTTCGCCGTCAGCATGCCCTCCCGCGACGGTTCCGTCAGCACCGTGCGTCGTCCAAGCTCGGTCGTCGCGAGCGGAGTCGTCACCTCAGGCGCAAAAAACTCGATGCGGCCCTCGATTGCGAGCGGGGCGTTGCCGTCGTTCCGCACCTGTATGCGCGCTTCGTCCCCATCAAGCCGGATGGCGAGGATGGCGGCCTCGCGTTGCACCGGCTCGACGTAGACGAAGATGCCGGTGGAGACGGAGGCCACGAACCTCACGCCAACACCCTCGCCGGCGGCCTCGAGCGGGTCAGGCACTTCGTCCACCGTCAGCGCGCACCAGAATCCACCGGCCTGTACCTCGACGGGCATCGTGACAGTGATTCGGATCGTCAGCGTCTCGCCGGGCTTGACGCTTGATTCCACCGGGTTGATTGACACCCACTGCCCGCACGACCGCCGGAGTGTCCCTGCCTCCGCATAAAAGGACTGTTTGCCGTCCACGCTGCGCCACCAGTCCTCGACGCGGGCCTTGAACTGCGTCGCCTGCTGGTCGCGATCGAGGGTGAGGCGGAACTGTCGTGTCGCCACCTGCCCCGGTCTGACCGTAATCCTGATTGCGTCGAGCGTGGCCTGAAACGACAGCGGGCGCGGGGTCTCGGGTGGCGGCGGCGCCTGGGCCGTCAGTGCCGCCAGCTGCAGCAGAGATGCGATCAATAGACCCATCAGATACCTTCGAACTTCCATGTCACGACCAGCGTGTGCGCGCCCGAGCGTTGCACCGTCGGCTTGGCGCCGAGCGTGAAGACCAGTCCGGTTGTCGAACAGCTCGTCGCATCCGCCTGACAGGTCGCGACGGTGTTATACGAAGAATTGCTCAGCGTTGCCGCGGTGCCCGTGGCGTTCGTCCAGGTCGCGGCGTTCCAGCTCACGTCCGCGGCGCTCCACGTCACCGAGCCCGCCACCGGTGGCGTGAAGGACGCGGCGTTCGCTTGCAGCGAGATCCTCAGCTGTTTCGCGGCAGACGATGTGACGATTTGATCGGCGGTGACGCTCGCGGCCGTGGCGGCCGTGCTGACGCCGATGTTGGTCACGCTGAACGTCACCGTGGCCGGCACCGTGACGCGCGCCTGCTCGCTCACATTGGCCGACATCGTCGTCGTCTGACTCGTATCAGGCAGCGTGACGGTCGTCTGCGCGCCAGCCGTCGACGACATCGTGAGCGCGAGCAGTCCGGCGAGATAGCGAGTGGGGGCGCCTACCTTCATCTCGGGCTCATTTCTGTTGTTGTGGCTATGTCCCTGTCGCTTCGAATTTCCAGGTCACGGTCAAAGTGTGTGCCCCGGAGCGCTTGACAGTCGTTTTCGGGCCGAGCGTCATCTGAAAGCCGGTCGTCGAGCATGACGAGGTATCCGCGTTACAGGTGGCCACGAGCGTGTAGGCAGCGCTGCTCAGCGTTCCGTTGTTGCGCACGGCGTTGACCCAGGCGTTGGGGCCGCCGCCGGGGGCGCTCCACGACACGTCGCTGGCCGACCACGTGGCCGCGCCGGCGACCGGCGGCGAGAACGACGCCGCGTTCGCGATGAGCGAGATGGTCAGCTGCTTGGTTGCCGTCGCCAGCACGATGTTCTGGATCGAGATCGTCTGCGTGGCGGCGTTGGTGCTTCCGGAAATGTTGCTGACGTTGAACGTGACGCTCGCCGGAAGCGTGACCGACGCCTGTTCGCTGACGCTCACTGTCAGGGTCGTCGTCGTGCCGGTGTTCGGCAAGCCGATGACGGTCTGCGCGGCAACCGCATGGGGCGCGCAGACGATCGCGCCCGCCAGCAGACCCGCTGTGACAGCTTGCACGTTCACACCACGCCGGTACGACATCGCCGTCAGATGCTCTCGAACTTCCAGGTCACCACGATTGTGTGACTGCCCGAGCGCCGCACCGTCGGCTTCGCGCCGAGCGTAAACACCAGACCGGTTGTCGAACACGTGGACGTATCCGCGGTGCACGTCGACACGGTGTTGTACGCCGCGTTGCTGAGGGTTCCGGACGCACCTGTGGCGTTGGTCCAGGTGGCGGCGTTCCACGTCACGTCGCCCGCGGCCCACGTCGTGGCGCCAGCAACGGGCGGTGTGAATGACGCGGCGTTCGCCTGCAGCGAAATCTTCAGCTGGTTGGTCGCTGCCGCCAGCACGATGGCGTCGATCGTGACGGACGCGTCGCTGGCAGCGGTGTTCGCCGAGACGTTCGTGACCGCGAACGTCACTCCGGCCGGCACGGTCACGCGCGCCTGGTCGCTGACGTTCGCCGTCAACGTCGTGGTCTGGGTGCTGTTCGGCAGCGCGACGGTGGTCTGCGCGCGCGCGACCGCCGGCGTGAAGACTGCGGAGGCGGCGAGAACGGCAGCGGTCCGTAAATATTTCCTCATGGCGGGCCCTCTTCTTTTCGTTTTTGTCAAGACCTCGGAGGCCCTATGGGCAATGCTTGTGCCAATGGTTGAGGTGGGGACGGCATGGGGCCCATCACGTTGACTCGAATCAAGATTGCGATCCGGGGATCGTTGGGGACAGCGACCGGAGCGCCAAGACGAAAACGTACGCCGACAGACGGTTTTCGATGCCGCGGTCGCGCCTTCGACATGACTAAAGGGCACGCGACATGACACGAACGGACACAGTGGCGCAACTGCTCCCGCGCGGCAGCGCAATACCGCCGAGGGCGGCTTTCAGATCCGGCGCATCGGGCACCGGAATTGTTGGTACCTAACCATCGACCCGCCAAAACGAGGATCGCGCGTATTACGGCCGAAAACGCCCCACTCTCATTTCCTCGAGGCAACAGGGCGACGCGCGCGACGACTGTCGTGCGCCGTTTCGCAGCACCTCCAAGGCCGAGGCTTTCCAAGGAAGTTTGGAAAAAGGACCTCTGTCGTTCAGAAACCTGCGCCTCGATACGCAGGTCGCGGCACATGTGCGATGTCTCGCCTTGCCCCGCTGTTTGGCGAACGTGTCGCACACTGTGACAGTAGCCGCGGACCCCGCTCTACAATTCCGGGCTGTCATGTGTGCGGCGGAGCAGCGCCGGATCGCCGTCATCGGCGCCGGCATCGGCGGACTGACTCTCGCGATCGCGCTGCGGCGTCACGGGATTGCGGTCGACATCTACGAGCAGACCGCGGAGCTGCGCGAGGTGGGGGCGGCCGTAGCACTCTCGGCCAATGGAACCCGCTTCTTCCACCAGTTCGGACTGACGGAGCAGCTCGCCCCGCACTGGTGCGAAGTAGCGGCGCTGATCTTCCGGAACGGCCGCAACGGACAACTCGTCGGCAGGCACGCAGTAGGAGCGGAGTACCGGCAACGTTTCGGAGCGCCGTACGTCGGCATCCACCGCGCGGATCTGCAAGCGGTCCTGTCCTCCGCGTCCGGACTCGACTGTATCCATCTGAACAAGCGGCTCGTCGACATCGACGATCGCGGAGATCGGTGCGAGCTGCGATTCGCCGACGGCGATGCCGCGGAAGCCGACCTTGTCATCGGCGCCGACGGCGCACGGTCATTCGTGCGGGAGTGGATGCTCGGCTACGACGATGCGTTGTATTCCGGGTGCAGCGGGTTTCGCGGCATCGTGCCGATGGCCGGCGTACCCAGCCTCCCTGATCCGTTCGCGCTGCAATTCTGGATGGGGCCCGGCGGGCACCTGCTCCACTATCCGATGGGCAATGGGCACATCAACTTCCTGCTGGTCGAGCGGCATCCGGCACCGTGGCCGCATCGCGACTGGACCGCGCCGGGGGTGGAGGGCGAACAGCTCCGGCACTTCGCCGGCTGGCACCCCGCGGTCGTCGAGATGATCAGCGCGCGGCCGATCAGCAACCGCTGGGGGCTGTTCCACCGGCCGCCGCTCGGGCGATGGACGAAAGGCCGCGTGACGCTCCTGGGGGACGCCGCCCACCAGCTTGCGCCGCACCATGGACAAGGCGCCAACCAGTCGATCGAGGATGCGGTCGTGCTTGCCGCCTGCCTCGTGGAGGCGGGGTCGGGTTCGCTGGCCGGTCCGCTCGAGCGCTACGAGCGATTGCGCCGCGGGCGCACGCGCAAGGTGCAGTACGCGTCGATCAGCGCGGTGGACGTGCTGCACCTGCCGGACGGCGATAACGCTGACCGGCGCAACGCGCGGCTCTCGTCATTCGACGGCGCGCTGCACCACCTCGGATGGATTCACGAGTTCGACGCGCTCGCCGCGGAGCCGAACGACCGGCAAGGCGGAACCTGGTTGTAGAAGCCGAGAGACGCCGTCAGCTCCTCTCGATGCGCCGCTCGACGTCGCCGCGGCGCTGCAGCCACGCCGCCACGAGCCAGCACGTAATCGCCCAGGCGGCGCCGAGGCACCAGCCGGCCAGGACGTCCGTGGGCCAGTGGACGCCGAGGTAGACGCGGCTCACGCCAACGAGGACGGTCAACGTAATCGCCACACCGAGCGAGTACGCCTTCAACGTCCGCCGCGTCTGCACACGGGCGAGTAATGCGCCCATCGTCAGGTACGTGATTGCCGACAGCGTCGCGTGGCCGCTGGGGAAGCTCTCCGTGAACACCCGTGCGGAATGCTCGACCAGGTCCGGCCGGGTCCGCGCGAACACCTGCTTGAGAAACGACATCAGCATCGCGCCGCTGCCGACGGACACGACCATCAACACGGCTGCGTGGCGCGTCCCCGACATGGCGAGGAACCCGGCCACCGTCGCGGTGATCAACACGATGAGGGACGTGCCGCCGAGGCTGGTCACGTCGCGCACGGCTTCCTCGAACCAGGGCGGTCCCAGCGGGTCGTTCGGACGCCCGGGCGTCCGCATCGACATCAGCACCGCGGAGTCGAACGATCGCGTGTCGCCGGCAACGACCTCGTCGGTCAGCTGGGCGAACGTGAGCAAGGCGACCGCGAGCAGAAACACACCCGCAAGCGTCGCGAACTCAGTCCGCCCGGCGCGAATGAGTTTCGCGATGGTGGAGGTGGCCCACTGATGCGCAACGCGGTGAACTTGAACCTTCTCCGCCCGGATCAGCTTCTGGAGCCAGCCGTGTGTACGCCGGGTGCCACTCACCGCTCAATTGTTTACCGAAGCAGCCGCGGCAGGTCAGTTGGGGGTCGGCGGCTCGACGTGGTCGACGATCAGAACGTCTCCTGGACCGGTGCCGGACGTAAGCCGAAGGCCGAGCTGATCTTTAATCGCGTCGAGCAGCAGCGGTCGGCCATCGGGAATCGATGCTTGCCCAACGCCGCCCTGCGAGAGTAACGGGTCGCTGCTCGAATAAATGAGCTCGAATGAAAACAGGCCCGTCAGTCCGGTCCGGTCGATGACGGGGAGCCGCAGCCGGAACGTCAAGAAGGCCAGGAACTGCGACAAGGGCAGCGAGTCAAACGAAAGACCTTCGACCTCGCGCGTCGGACCGTACTTGGTCCGATACGAGCACACCGGCCTGGCGTAGATGTCGGCGACTGGCGTCTTGTCGCGAAGCGCGGCTCGCATGGCCGCGCAATCGGTCGAGACCCTGGTCAGCCCGGGGCCCAGCTGCCCGTCGGCTCTGGCGATCGAGAGCACGTACATTGGTATCTGCCTCGTCTGGGTGCGTGCCCGCAGCTTGAAACGATCAGCGAGCAGCACCCGCAACATGGCACGGACGGCGTCGCGCCCGAGTGCGGCGCCGCCGCCGGGGGGCGTTGCCTCGACATCGAATCGGCGCTCGAGCAGCGATGGCCCTTCGATCGAGTGCGTCGGCGGCAGGCCAAAGGCATATCTGACCAGCTCGCGGAGCGGGACATTGGTCGCAGTCAGTCGGCCGTTAGGCTGCTCCTGGAGCCGGCTGATGGGGGATCCTGATGCGTTGGCCTTGACCGAGGCCACCTCAAAGGCAGACGGCGCCTGACCTCGGGCGTACGTCGGAAGCATCAACGCGATGCAGGCGGCGATCGCGAACCATCGCGTCACCGCTTCTCTCAGCGACGGTGATACCACCATAGGCTTTCTCTGACCGGGGCGCGTCGATCACGACCGAATTGGCCGGTCACCCACGCGCCCCACTGATCAGTCCTCCATCACGACGAGCTGCTCACTACGTGCAAGCGCACACCCCACTGGCGGACCCACCGGGACTACTACAGCTGTAGCTGGGGTTCGACTGCTCGCAGTACTGCAGGCAGCAGGAATCGTACATCCAGCACTCCCCGCTGCACTGCTCGTAGTGGTATCCGTCTCCTTCGAACGTAACGGTCTGGCATGAGTTCCAGAAGTACTCCGAGCACTCGTCCGCACCCACGCCCACCGGAAGGGCGAAGAACGCGCCCCACAGGAAGAGCGGTTTCATCAGCTTTCGCAAGTTCGCCATTGCAGACTCCTTTGTACGGGCAACAGTCGACTCCGTCTTTGCCCACCGGTTAACGGAATGCCCCATCTTTGCCGCCATGGCCCAACGAGGCCGGGCCGCGTGAGGCTCTGATCAACGCTGCGCGCGCTGCTTGGGAAGCCGTTCCCTTGCGGCGGTCTCGAACTCTTCGAATGGGAGCGCGCCGCGAATGCGTGTGACCAGTCTGATCGAACCGTCTGCTTGAGATGAAGAACGCGGGCGTCGCCACGATTCCGAGCCGGCGACCCTCCTCCATATCGCCAGCCACCCTCTCTGCCTTCTTGCGCTTCGGCGACTCTACGCAGCAGAGAGATCACTGACAAGGCAGGAACCGCCGTACGCGTCCAGCGTAGGGACGACAGGAACGATTGAGCCCAGTTTTCGGAAGATCAGTTAGCTACGACCCGCCGTTGCGATCGCGCTTACCAGCGGACCGATGCGCCGAACCCAATCACGCGGCCGAGCAGGATCGTGCTCGGTACCAGATACGTGCCGGACGAGTTCGCGTAATTCGCGCTTTGATAGCCGAAGACCTTGTCCGAGTTGAGGACGTTGTAGGCCTCGAGCATCGGGGCAACCGTGAGCCGGTCAACGCGAAATGTCTTCGACAGCCGAAAATCGAGCTGCTGCAGACGCTCGCGCCGCGTGACTCCTGGCGGCTCCAGGGGGACGGTGATCGAGGTCGCCCCCAGCGGCAGAATGAAACTGCTCGGCAGCACAATCGCTCCCGGCACACACCCGGCGTGTGTCGGGCATGGCGGCGCCGGCTGGTTGGCAACTTTCAGCGTCGAGTTCGCGGCACCATCCGGGTAGCGCGTGGCGGTCGCGCCCGTTCCAGGCACGATCGCGTACAGGGGCTGGAACGCGCCCTCGTCGTTGTTCAAATACGTGATGCCGAGCGTCACGCCGTAGCGGACCGGGATCGACGCCACGATCCGGAAGTCCTGGGCGAGCGGCCGGTCGATCGTCGTTGTGTCGCAGTAGAAATCGTCATTCGGGTTGACGACGAGATCCGATCGAGACGTACCGCAGTTGATACTGTCCAGCCGGCTCACCACCCAGCCGCCGAAGATTTGCGCGCCTCGATACGGCCGCGCGCGGAATTCGACCGAGTACTGGTTGTACGGAGCCTTCCGCTCGTCCTCGACGTATTCCACATTGGCGCCGCTCTGGGCGAGACGTGCGCGCGTGGTCGTATCCTTGATGCCGTAGACCGTGATCGGGTCGCCTGTCATCGGGTTGAAGATCGTGAACGGGATGTAATCGCCGTTCAGCCGGAAGCGGTTGATCGTCTTGCGAAGGTTGTAGTCGTCGCTCCTCGTCCAGCCGGCCGTCATCGAGAGCCGCGGCAGCAGTTCGTGCTGCACCTCGAGAACGGATTCAAGTGACCACTGTCGCGGGAAGCCTGGATAGACGTCGGCATCCGCCGGCGTGCCGAACCACGTCCCGTTCGTGGCGCGCAGCGCCCGCATATCGATCTCGCACGAGACGCTCGGGTAGCCGACGCACGGCGCGTACGAGCCGTCGGGATTGATCACCGGATCTCCCTGCGCAATCCTGTCGCCGTTCACATCGGTCCAGGGCAGCGTGCGCGTCGTCGACGACAGGGTGTTGAAGGAGTTCGCCAGGGCCGTTCCGGCGGCAAAGTTGTAGCGGTTCAGCGAGTACTTGATGGCGGTCTTCGACGTGCCGAACAGGTCGTAGACCATGTTGAACCGCGGCGCCCAGTCGAACCAGTTCGGCACGTCCTTGACCGCCGGGATCGACCGTTCCGGCGTGAAGCGGCCGGCAGGGACGGCATAGGCATCGTTTTGCGCGTTCACGTGCTCCCAACGCACCCCGTAGTTCACCGTCAGCCGCTTCGTCGTCCACGAATCCTGTGCGTAGATGCCGACGTCACGGTTCAACCGATCGACCGACGCCACCGGCGTATTGCGCACGACGACGTCGGCGGGATTCGAAAGGATCACCTCGTTGCCGGCCACCGTCACGTTCGCATAGCGCTGTGTCAAATCGGCATTCGCGTCGACGAAGTGGTAGAACCTGCCCCACTGGTACTGGAATCCAACCTTGATCTGGTGCGAGCCGGTGATATACGACAACGACGACTGCACGTTGTCGCGAGCCGGCCAATCGTGCGTGAACGAGGTGGTGGGTGCGGTCGTCCGCGCGTTGCCACCGGTCTGCAGCGTCCGCGAGGCCGACGCATACCATTCCGGCGTGCCGCGCTCCTTGTAGATCCCTTCCTGCGCCTGCACGGTCCGATATTCGCGGTTCATCGAATAGCCCCCTTCGAAGAGCAGGCGGCTGCTCAGCGTCGAGGTGAATTTGACGTTGCCCGTCGAATAGTTTGGAGACGTCCAGCGTGATGCCGCCGTTTCCGGGTCGACCTGCGCCACCATGTCGTGCGAGCGCTGCTTGTCGGTGATCTCGACATAGCCGGAGACCTTGTTCGACCGATTGAGTTGATACGTCAGACGAAGCATCGGCTGACGGATGTGCTGGTCGTCGGTTCCCCGTGCACCGTCATCGAAACGTGTGTCGGGAACCACATCGCTGGTATTGAACTGGTGATAGGAGGCAAAGAACCAGAGCTTGTCGCGCTTGATCGGCCCGCCCTGCGACCCGGTGAAGTCGGACAGGTATCGAAGCGTCCCGGCAGACCGCAGTCCGCTGTCGCGGAGACGGGTCGTGAAATTGTCGCCAATCCACCGCCCCGGCCGGTAGTTCGTCTTGAAGTTGCCGCTCGGGCGGTTGCCGCCCTCGCGGGGAATCATGTTCACGGTCACGCCGCCGCCAGACCGATCGGCACTGGCGCCGCTCGTCTCGTAATTGATCTCCTGGTTCATGTCGGGATTGAAGTAGGCCTGAATCGTGCCGTTCAACTCGAGGCCGCTCACCGTCATCCCGTCGACCAGGACGACATTCTGTGACGCGGTCATGCCGCGCACCGACATGTAGGTCTGTGTCGCTCCTCCCTGCCCCCCAACCGTGCCGGCGTTCTGCGCCAGGACGTTGAACATGTTGATGCTGGGAATCAGCTGCGCCATCTCCCAGATGTTCTGCCCTGTCGGGATCTGGTCGAGGACGTCCCGCTCGAGTCGCGTGACCGCGGCGGCACTCCGCACGTCGACCGTCGGCGCCTCGCCGGTGACCGTGATCGTCTCCTGCCTGTCGCCGAGCGCCATCACCGCGTCGACGGTCGCCGTGAACTCCGCCTGCAGCCGGATCCCCTCGCGCCGCACAGTCTGGAACCCCGCCAGGGCGAACGTGACGACGTAGGTTCCGGGACGGAGATCGACGATGCGGTATTGCCCGGAGCCATTTGTCGTCGCCGATTTCTGCTGTTCGATGAGCGCGTCGCTTGCCGCTTCGACGGTGACGCCAGGCACCACGGCGCCACTCGCGTCCTTGACGACGCCCACAATGGTCGATTGGGCCAGCGCGAGACCGGGGACAGAGACGAGGCAGACAAGCGTCGCGAGGACGATCAGCCGGCAGCCGTCGAGGGTGCGACGACTGGTGTGGACACGTCGCATGGTGGCGCCTCCTTGGCGGTGGCGCGGATAGTTGCACCCGTTTCAGGAAGTGTCAAGAAGCAAGTTGTGCAAATTCCTGTCGCAGACGGCCGGGGTCGCCAGCCCACGGCGATGGGATACCGGGCGGGCAGTGGTCAGATCAGAGGTAAACGCAGCATCGCGCGCACACCCTGTCGATCGGCGCGGTTCTCGACGACGAGCGATCCGCCGTGAGCCTCCGCAATCTGGCGGCTCAGGGCCAGTCCGATTCCCGATCCGCCGGACTTGGTCGTGAAGAACGGAACGAACAGGTTGGCGGTGTTCTGCAACCCCGGTCCCTCGTCCTCGATCCAGAGCTCCAGCATGTCACTCGCGCGCCTCCATCCGGCGCGCACGCTCCCGCTTGTTTCGAGTGCGGCGTCAACCGCATTTCGCACCAGGTTGATGAGCAGTTGTTCCAGTTGATCCGCGTCCGCATGCAGGGTGATCGCGGCGCTGTCGTCGAGTGCTACTGGCAGCCGCGATTCGAGCGCCGCGACACGGCACATCAGCGCCTTGAGATCGACGGCCTTTCGCGCCGGAGGAGGAAGGCGCGCGAGGCGTGCGTAGGCGGCGGTGAAGCGGCTCAGCGCGTCCGCGCGCGACGCAATCACCGCCAGGCCGCGCTGCATATCGTCGCGCCAGTCATCGGGCGGAGGCGTCCGTCCGAGCAGCGCCTCGAGGCTTCCCGCAATCGATTTGATCGGCGCCAGCGAGTTGTTCAGCTCGTGACCGAGGACGCGAATAAGACGCTTCCAGGCATCGTGCTCCTGGGCACGGAGCGGCTGGCTGAGATCCGACAGGACCAGGAGCTCGTGGGGCACGCCTCCCTGCCAGAACTTGGTCCGGCGCACTTCGAAGCGTCCGGCGCCGCCGGGAAACCTCAGATCGGCGAGCGCCGACGTCGACTGCAGCGCCTCCTGCAGCCCGAGGGTGTCGGCGCGCCGGTTCAACAGGTCGGCCGCGGGCTGGGCGAGCAGCCGCTCGCCGTAGCGGTTGACGAGCACGAGCTGCTGATGGGCGTCGAAGGCGAAGATGCCCACGTCCATCTCGGCCATCACGGCCCGGAGCAGCGCCGTCGCCTCCTGAGCGCCGAGCCGCTGCGATCGCAGCGTATCGGCGAGGGTGTTGACCTCCGACGTCAGATGCCCGAGCGCGTCGTCCGCGGTGGTCTCACGCGCACGCATCGAGAAGTCGTCCTCGCGCAGCGCGGCCAGGACGTTGGAGACGGTCTGCAGCGGCCGCACGATGCGGGAGCGGACAAGGAGCGCAAGGCCGAGCGACAGCGCGACGACGGCCGCGCCCACCGATCCGCGGATGGTCGTGGAATAATCCGTGGCCCACAGCAGCGCGAGCGACGTGACGATGCCCGGGGCGCTGACGGCACACGCCAGCAGCGTGATGCGTCGATCGAAGGCGATCCTCACGACGGCCGGTGGCGTTCGAGCCGCCGGTACAGCGCGGACCGGCTGAGGCCGAGCGCCCGGGCGGCGTCGGTGACGGTGCCATATCGCGCCATGGCCTTGTGAATCAGGAACCCTTCGACCTCTTCGAGACTGAGATCCTCGAGCCGGCTCGCGACGTCGCCCTCGTCCGAGCGGCGCAGCCAGAGGTCGGCGGCATGAATGACGTTGCCGCCGGCCATCAGCACGGCGCGCTCGACGGCGTGATCGAGCTCGCGCACGTTTCCAGGCCATCGATGCTGAAGGAGCGCCTGCAAGGCGGCCGGGTCGAAGCCGGTAATCGACTTTCGATACCGCTGCGCGTGGGTGGCCAGGAACTGTTTCGCCAGACGCGGGATGTCCTCGCGCCGTTCCCGCAGCGGTGGCAAGTGCACTTCAACCGTGTTCAAACGGAACAGCAGGTCCTGCCGGAATCGCCCGGCCGCGACCTCCGCGTTCACATCCGCATTCGTTGCCGACACGAGGCGCACGTCTGCCTTGCGTGTGCGCGACGAACCGAGCCGCTCGAACTCTCCGGTTTCGAGCACCCGCAGCAGCTTCTGCTGCTGGCTGAGCGGTACGTTGGCGATTTCATCGAGGAAGAGCGTGCTGCCATCGGCCAGCTCGAAGCGGCCGACGCGGTCCTGGCGGGCGTCGGTGAATGCGCCCTTCACATGACCGAACAGCTCGCTCTCGAATACCCCCTCGGACACGCCGCCGGCATTGATCGTCACCATCGCGCGGGCGGCCCGCGCCGAAACGGCGTGCAGCGCCTGCGCCACCAGGCTCTTGCCGGTCCCGTTCTCGCCGGTGATGAGCACGTTCGCGTCAGACGGCCCGACGCGGTCGATGATCCGCAGCACCGGCTGCATGGCCGGCGAATCGGCGATGAGCGGCGGTCCGTCGACCTGCGCGCTCTGTGTCTGGGCCTCGAGGCGGCTGGCGCGGCGCAGCGCGCGTCCGAGCTCGATCTGCGTCCGCAGGATGATGAGCAGCCGCTCGTTGTCCCATGGCTTCTCGATGAAATCGCGGGCGCCGCGGCGCATCGCCTCCACGGCCAGGTGCACCGAGCCCCACGCCGTCATCACGATGACGGGCAGCGATTCGTCCGCGGCGTGGATGCGCGAAAGCAGATCGAGCCCCTCCTCGCCCGACGTGGTGTCGCGCGCGTAGTTCAGGTCGATGAGGACGATGTCGTAGTCGCGCTGCGCTAACGCCTTGAGGACGGCCGCGGGGGTATCGACTTCGTCCGACTGATAGCCCTGGCCCTTGGCGAGCAGGCGCAGCGCCTCCAGGACATCGCGCTGGTCATCGCCGATCAGCAGCCGTGGTGTGTCGCCGCCCACAGGAACGTATTGTCGGTCAATCCTGCGGCGCGGGGGTCTGCAGATACCCGTCGCGAAGCCTGATGACGCGGTTCCCGTAAGCCGCATTCGAATCGGAGTGCGTCACCTGGACGATCGTCGTGCCCTGTTCGTTCAGACGGGTGAACAGCTCCATGATCTCGCGCCCCTGGTCGGAGTGCAGGTTGCCCGTCGGTTCGTCCGCGAGGATCACCGCCGGATTCGCCACGATCGCTCTGGCGATTCCCACGAGCTGCTGCTGGCCTCCCGAGAGCTGGCTCGGGTAGAGGTCCTTCTTCGCGACGATCCCGAAGCGGTCCAGCACGTCCGCCACCAGACTCTGACGTTCACCTTTCGGCACGTCCCGATACGACAGCGGCAGCTCGATGTTTTCGTAGACGGTCAGCGTGTCGAGCAGGTGATAGCTCTGGAAGACGAAACCGATGTGCCGTTTCTGCAGCGCCGCGCGCTGTTTGTGCGGCAGCCGATGCACGGGATGTCCAAGCAGCTCGTACTCACCCGACCAGTCGCTGTCGTGCAGGCCAAGGATGTGGAGCAGCGTGGACTTTCCCGCGCCCGACGGCCCCATGATCGACACGAACTCGCCCGGCTGGACGAGGAGCGAGATCCTCCGCAACGCGTAGGTCTGCCCGCTGCCAGACGGAAACGCCTTCTCCACCCTGCGGAGAGACATCAGTGGAGCGTTGGGATCGCGATCGAGCGGCTCGGACGCCGGAGTCGTGCCCCGTTTGAACAACACTCTTAATGTGCCGGAATCGATTCCTCGACGACGCGACCGTCGAAGAGATGAATGGTCCGCTCGGCATGTGAGGCGTAGCGCGCGTCGTGCGTCACCATGCAGATCGTGGCCCCGCTCTTGTGCAACTCACTGAGCAGGTCCATCACCGCCTCGCCGTTCTTGGAGTCGAGGTTGCCCGTCGGCTCGTCCGCCAGCAGGATGGACGGCTCGCCGCAGACCGCCCGGGCGACCGCGACGCGCTGCTGCTGGCCTCCCGAGAGCTGGCTCGGCAGATGCTTCGCGCGGTGCGCCATGCCGACGCGTTCCAGCGCCGCCAGCACGCGCCGCTTCCGTTCGCTTCCGCGCATGCCGCGGTAGGTCAGCGGCAGCTCGACGTTCTCATAGACGTTCAGGTCGCCAATCAGGTTGAAACTCTGGAAGATGAAGCCGACCTCGCGGTTGCGCACGCGGGCGCGCTCGGCCATCGACAGGTCGGTCGCCTTGCGGCTGTTGAGCACGTATCGCCCGTCCGTCGGCGTATCGAGCAGGCCGAGAATCGACAGCAGCGTCGACTTGCCGCACCCGGAGGGGCCGGCGATCGAGACGTACTCGCCCCGCTGAATCTCGATGTTGACGTTGTCGAGTGCGTGCGTCTCGACCTCGTCGGTGTAGAAGACCTTGCGGACGCTTTCGAGTTGGATGAGCGGCTCAGTCATATGGTTCCTATCGCAGTCGAACTTTATCGAAGGCATCCCAATTGGACATGTCGGAGAGAATCACCTCGTCGCCTTCGCGCAGACCTTTGGTCACGACGAAATGCGTCACCGAACTGCCGCCGAAGGTGACGCGGACACGTTCCGCGTCGCCGGCG
>JAICQE010000122.1 GCA_025938035.1 Vicinamibacteria bacterium | reverse complement strand
GCCGGCGCGTGCGGCCGGCGCGCTCGAACAGAGCCGGCTGCGACCATGGGTGTTTCTCGCAGTGCTGTCGGACGACGAGTTCCGGGACAAGATCGCCGACGGACCGCTGCCCGCGATCGAGCTGATTGCCGCGGCGGAGACCGTGCTCCCGCCGCCGGATCAGACCTGGGCATGGGCCCACGTGCACATCAGTGGCAATGTCCTCAAAGGCGCGACGACGAGCGCCGGGGCGGTCGAGGCGCACGCGGCGGCCGAGCGGCTGGAAGGCGTGCTCGTGGAAAACGCCGACCGCGCGGTGTCGCGACTGCTGTGTCCGCGGCGCCTGCGACCGAACACGGCGTACCATGCCTTTCTGATCCCGGCGTTCGAAAACGGGCGGTTGGCCGGGCTCGGCCGGGACGTCACAACTGTCGATGCGCTGGCCGCGTCGTGGGGCAACGGCCAGACCGAGTTTCCCGTCTATCACCGCTGGTCGTTCAGAGCCGGCGATGGCGGCGACTTCGAAGCACTCGTCGACCGGCTCGTGCCGCGCAAGGTCGATCCGCGGGTGGGCGTGCGCGACATGGACATCACCGAACCTGGCTACGACGTCGACGGCATGAGCGGCACATTCGCGGTGATGGGACTCGAAGGCGCGCTGAGGAGTCCGGAAACCGTTGCATCCCCGGTGCAGTGGCCACCTCAAGGAACGGACTTCAACAATCCGCCTGCGGGATCGCCGGGCCGCTTTCTGCTCGACCTCGAGCGCGTCGTCAACCTCCAGTTCGCCCTGCGACAGAAAGAGGATGCGACCCAGCCTCATCCCGATCCAATCGTCAGTCCGCCGCTCTACGGGCAGTGGCACGCCGCCGTCGAAAAACTGGCCGCGCGCGATCCCGGTTGGGTGAACGAGCTCAATAACGATCCGCGCAACCGCGCGGCCGCCGGCTGCGGCACCGACGTCGTGCAGCAGAACCAGGAGCGCTACATGCAGCAGGCATGGGCGCAGCTCGGCGACATCATGAACGCCAACCAGCGGCTGCGGCAGCTGCAACTCGGGCTCACGACGTCGTTCCAGCTGTACCGCAAGCACCTCCTGCCGATGGCCGACGCGCAGCTCCTTGCGTTCACGCTGCCCGCGCACGCACGGATCGCCGGCGGCGGGGTGACCATCGCCGGCGAAGTCCGCGCGAGCAAGCTGCCCGCGGCTGCGCTGGACCCGGCGTTCCGCAAAATCACGCGGCCGCGCGGGGCCATGATGAAGAAAGCCGCGCCGGTCGGCGCTGTGTCGCCCGCGGGGGTGATCGCGCGCCTCAACGACAGCCGCTCGAGCGCGGCGCCAGCGCTGCCACCGAGCGCGCACCTTCTCAATCTCGAGGAGTTCGCCGGAGTCCGCACGGCGGACCTCCGTGAATCACGCTGGCGGGCGGCACTCGATCGCATCCCGAGGCGGCCGACGTTTGCCGTCGCCACCTTCGGCCGCGGCATGCGCAACGTTGCCGGCGCGCCGGCGCGCGACAGCACCGAGGCCGACCTGTTCCGCCGCGCCCTGACGGCTCTCGTGGCCGCGGGCGAAGCGGCTCCGCCAAACCCCGCGCCGCGGCCGCCAGTCAGCCTGGCGGGCGCCGCGCACACGATTCGCGCCGCGATCGACCCGGCCCGCGCCCTGACGCTCCGCGCGCGCTTCCTGGTGAAGATTCCAGAGTCGATCGCCGACAGCCGCGTGCGGCCGCCGAAGACGATTGCGCCGGTGATGGCGCATCCCGTGTTCGCCGAACCGATGTACCGTCCGCTCCGTGACCGGTCGCCCGATCTGCTCGTCCCCAACCTTGCACTGATTTCGAACAACACCGTCTCGCTCATGGAGGTCAACGACCGGTTCATCGAATCGTACCTGATGGGCGTGAACCATGAGATGTCGCGCGAACTGCTGTGGCGCGAGTTCCCGACCGACCAGCGCGGCAGCTACTTCCGCCAGTTCTGGGATGTCGGCGATCGGATCGAGCGGGACCCGTTGATGAGCGCACGCGACATCGAAGAAGCGTTCGTCGACGTGAAGGCGCTGCACACCTGGGAGTCGACGACCCTGCTCGGCAGCCACGGCAACCTTCCCGCCATCCCGGGTGCTCAGCCCGGTGAAGCGCGGCTCGTCGTCGTGGTGCGCGGCGACGTGCTGAAAACCTACCCGACGGCGGTAATCTTCGCGCAGAAGGCGGTGTGGGCGAAAGACGAGCAGGACCGCGACATTCGCGTCCTTGACGATTCCGATCCGGACAGCAACCTGCAGACGCCGCTGTTCAAGGCGGAGATCGAGCCGGACATCCGCTTTCTCGGCTTCAACCTGACCGCCTCTATCGTGAAGGGCTCGCCGATCCGCGCCGACAACAACCCGGGCTGGTTCATCGTGATTCAGGAGCGCCCAGGGGAACCGCGGTTCGGCCTCGATCTCCGCAGCCCGGACACACCGGATCTCGCCGATGAGTGGAACGACCTCGCCTGGGAGCACATCGACGGGTTCGAGGCGCTGGGCGCGATAGATCTCACCAAAGCCGTGTCGACGACCACCATGCAGGCACCCGACAGCGAGCTGACGTGGGGTCGCAACGCCGCCGACATGGCATACATCCTTTACCAGGTCCCGGTGATGGTCGCGTTTCACGCCGCTGACATGCTCGACACCGCTCGGCCCCGGGTCCCAATTGACGTACCGCTATGAGCGACGAGATCCGCCAACTGCAACAGGCCGTCGTCGCGGCGGAAGACGGCCTTTACGCCGATCGCAATCGGCTGCGTGCGCTGCAGTCACGACTCGCGCAGACGCGCCGCGCCGCTGACGCCGGCGCGGCGGCGCAGCTCGTACAGGCGATTGCGGCACTCGAGCAGGCGATCGGCGGCCGCCGCGAGGCGCTGACTGACGCCCGCGAGCGACTGACGACCAGAAGCGGCGAGCTGGTGCTGCCCAGGACCCCGCAGCAGCTCGCCGCCGAGCTCGACGACGACCTGCCGATCCTGATGTTGCCGGTACGGATCGAAGCGCGCTTCATGCGAGTCAACGGCGGCCGCGAACTCTGGGTCCGCGTGTTCCCCGACGAGATCGCCGTCGAGACGCACGAGAAAACGCTGACCCGGGACGAAGCCGCGGCCGGCATTGCCTATTGGACAGCGATTCACCGCCTCGGCGGCCTGCCCGTGGGCGACGAAAGAACCGGGCGCGAGAAAGCCGCCTGGCGGCTCGTCGCTGATCCGTACGGCGGCACCCGCGCCGGCTGGATCCGCCGGGAGATCGAGCGTGCCATCCGCGAACAGCATCCGGATTTCGATCTGTCGTTCCTCGAAACCGTGAGCGGGACGGACGAGGTGCTGCGCCACCTCGGGTTCGATCCCGACGCGCTCGCACCCGAGAGTTGGTCGCGCGCGCCGCGCTCGACCGTGATGCCCGATCGGTTCGTGCTCGTCGGGCAGTCGGGCGATCAGCAGTTCGAGCTGCCGTTTCCCGCTGTCGTGCCGTATCCGCTGATCGTGGGCCCCAATCCGCAGGAGATGGAGTCCGAGCTGGCGCGAGACCAGGGCAGCTTGATCGTGGGCGAGGACTTCGCGTGGATCTTCGATTTCGACAAGGCGATCGCCATGGGCCTCGGTGTTCGCGCACCGTTGCCCGAGCCATTCGCGAGCGGCGGATTCGATCGCGTGATGGTGCTCGGCCTGCGCCTGACGACGAGTGCCGCCGAGAACGGCCAGGCGGTCAAGGCGCTCGTCGACAGCCACCACTATTCGCCCGACGGGATGAGCTTCCTGGCCCAGGGCACGCCGACCAACAACACCGCGGCGCACCGCTCGGGGTTCACACAGAGCGATCCTGGCGCGGAACGCAGTTTCAGCGTCGAGACGGGCGCTGCGAACTTTACGGCGACAGCCGAGGACCTGGAAAAATCCGACGCGCAGCGCTTTGCCGAGGCGCTCGGGATCGAACCGACACCGCTCGCGTTCCTTGAACACGCCGGCAATCACGACGTCGCGGAAGCGAAGGCGATGAACCGGGCTCTCTGGCCGGCCACCCTCGGCTACTATCTGGAGGAACTGCTCGAGCTCGAGGATGCCGCGATTCTGGATGTCCGGCGGTTCTTCCTCGAGCACGTCCAGGCGCGCGGCCCGCTGCCGGCGCTCCGCGTCGGCAAGCAGCCGTACGGCGTCCTGGTGACCAGCGCCTTCAACAGCTGGCAGCCCGACAGCCGGGTCGATGGGGCGCTGACGGCGTTTCTCAGCGAGCTCCATCCGATCCTGCTACGAATCGAGGGACACTGGCAGACGCTGTCCCAGCAGGTGCGTCACGTTGACGCGTCGGGAGACGCGTTCGACAACCTGCTCGACCTGCTCGGTCTTCAGGCGACGTCGGCGAGCTTCGCGCGGCGCCGGGCCTATGGCAAGAGCTACCTGTGGAACTATGCGCACTTCACGGCGGGGCGATCGTTCAACGTCGCCAACTCCGGCGCATCCATCACACCCGTCGAGCGCTATTTCCAGAGGCTGGACGCGAAGGTGAAACAGCTGCGCACCGACCTCGGATTTCACTTCCCAGAACCGCCGCGGATCTTCGAGCTCCTGTTTTCCACGCAGCAGACGACGATCACCGACCCGCTGGTCGACGACGTCGAGCGCGCCGAGGATGAAGACTGGTCGGAGCGCGACGAGCTGCCGCGCAAGTACACGATGCCCGCCAGCGACAGCGCCACCACCCCTCCGCCTCTCGAAGAACGGAACTACATCGGCTGGCTCGTCACGCGCGATTTCGCGACGCTGAAAAGCGAGGCCTTCCGCAATGCGCAGGACGAGGTACTGCCGGTACCGCGAGCGCTGCTGTACCGCCTGCTCCACCGCGCGCTGGTGCTTGCCAATTACGACGCGACGATGAAGCTGTATGAGGCGAACGGGCTGGCCCGCTCGGTGCGTCGTGAGTCGGACTTCGTCAACGTCGAGGCCGGGCGGACCGTGACGCGCTGGGAATTCATGGAGGCCGGCGTCGCGCGCGTCCTGCCGCAGGTCTCACACGCCGACCTGACGGTCGCAGGGTTTCTCAATACGCCCGACGGCCTCCGACTGCCGGCGGCGCTGCCGCTCGCCGACGTCAAAGCGGCAATGGCCACCCTCGAGCATCTCCCGACCGCGCGCCTCGAACGGCTGTTTGCCGAGCACATCGACCTGTGTGCGTACCGGCTCGACGCATGGCAGACGGGCATGTTCGCCAACCGTCTCGCCGGGATGCGCCGGCTCCGCCCCGTGGCCGAGCCGGGCGTCCACCTCGGCGCGTATGGTTGGCTGGAAAATCTGCGCCCGGCGCCCGATCCCGAGGCGGTCGAGGCTGCGGCGATCCCCGAATCGCTGCGCGAGGACGGGATTACGGTGGTCAGCCAGGCTGGCAACGCCGGTCACATACACGCGCCGTCGATCAACCACGCCGTGGCGGCAGCGGTACTGCGCAACGCGTATCTGACCCACCAGGACGAGGCGCGGCCGGAGCAATTTTCGGTGAACCTCACCTCGGAGCGGGTGCGAATCGCGCTGCAGTTCGTCGAAGGCGTTCGCAACGGCCAGGAACTCGGCGCGCTCCTCGGCTACCAGTTCGAACGCGGGCTTCACGATCGCTACCTCGTCGCCGGCGTCGCGCTCGAACAGTTCATCCTCAACTTCAGGAACCAGTACCCGCTGGTCGCCGACAAGATCACGCCGGGGCCCGACGATGCTCCTGTGCAGACGCGCGAGACGTACAACGTCCTCGACGGCTACGCCCTGGTCGAAGCGGCATTCCTCAACGAGACGCCGCTCGGTTATCCGTACGGCGTCGACGGCCTGCCCGATGCCGCGTCGGCGGCCGGAACGGCAATTCGTACCGAGGTTGAGCGCCTGGCGGCGTCGCTTGACGCCATCGCGGACCTTGCGTTGGCGGAAGGCGTGTATCAGGTCGTGCAGGGCAACTACGACCGCGCCGGCGCGGTGCTCAAAGCCCTGTCCGAGGGCGCGCCGTTGCCTGAGCCTCAGGTCGCGAACACGCCACGCAGCGGCGTCGCCGTGCATCACAAGGTCGTCGTCCACTTCGAGACCGGTGCCGCAACGAGTCCGTGGGGCGCGCCGACACCCCGCGCCGTGGCGGAGCCCGGGCTCAATCGCTGGCTTGCCGAAGTACTCGGCCTGCCGTCGGCGATCCGCGTTGCGGTGTCCGATACCGTCGACGGTGACAGGCGCATCATTCCGCTCGCGGATCTCGACATACAGCCGATCGACTTGGTGCTGCTCACCGGCGACCAGGCGGGAATGGGCGATCTGACCGAGCTCGAACGCCGGATTGACCATCGCTACCGTCAGCTTCGACGCGGTGCTGATCCCGGCTGGGACGCGTCGCACCCGGTGAGCATCGCGTTCGTGGATCGTGCGGGCTTCGCCGCTGACGACAGGACAGTCTTCGAGCTGCTGCCGCTGCTGAAGACGCTGCGCCGGCTCGTGACCACCAGCCGGCCGCTGGCTGCAAGCGACTTCGTGCTGCCCTCCGAGCAGACGCGTCTGACGGACCCGACGGCCAACCCCGGCGCCTGGGACGCCGAGGAGCTGCGTCAGCGGCTTGGCGTCACGCTGAATACGTTCGATGGTGCCCTCGACGATCTTCAGGACTCGATCAGCTCATTTCCCGACGACGTATTGAATACGCCGCCGGAAGCCGTTCCCGATCTCGAGGTGATCGACTTCGAGCTTCTGCGCCAGCGTCTCATCCGGCTGTCGAACTTCGGCCTTCCCGACGCGTTTCCCGTGCAGCCCGTGTTTCCTCTCGCCGGTCCGGACTCTTCAAGCGCCGTTGAGCGCCAACGCCGCCAGCAGCAGCTCATTCGTCAAGCGTTGCTCGTCGCGGCAGGTGGACGCGGCCGTCACGCTCAAGCGGTTGCGCTGGCGAATCTCCAGCACGTGGCTCCTGACGCTGCCGCCGGGCTGTCGATCGCGGCCAAAATCGAGGCGTACCGCGCGGCCGCGCGGCTGGTATTGGGGGACGCCTTCAACCTGCTGCCGTTGTTTACCGCCACCAAACCGCAGGAATGGCGGACCGCCTGCGAGTTCGGGCGGTTGCGCCAGCTCACACGCCATCACGCCGCCAATCCACAGCTGGTCGAAGAATGGGTTCAGGGCGTCGCCGCTGTGCGCGACAACGTCGCCGCGCTCGAGCGGATCCGCGGCTTTCATGAGGCGCTCAACGACCGGGAACTGCCGCTCGTGCCGGTCCAGCTGCCGCATGCGACCGCCGCTCACTGGGTCGCGGTGGCCTATCCGCACGTGCCGCCGGAGGATCTGAACGCGCCCGGCGTGTTCGTTCCGAGCGGCGACTACCTGTCGATCGCGATGCAGGTGCCGGCGGGCTACGACCCGAACGGCGTACAGGTCGGGCTGGTCGTCGACGAGTGGTCGGAGCTGATCCCGAACCGCATGGAGACGACCGGCATTGCCGTACATTACAACCAGCCCAACACCGAACCGCCGCAGAGCCTGCTGCTCGCCATCAGCCCAACGCTCACCGGCAAATGGTCGTGGACCGACTTGGTCGCCGTCATCACCGATACGTTCGATCGGGCGCGGCGCCGTGGCGTTGAACCCGATCACCTGGCGGCGACCGCGTACGCGCAGCTGCTGCCAGCCGTGATCACGTCGGTGACGAGCGGCAGCAAGTTCGGAACGATTTCGACTTCGCTCATTTCCGCGGAGCTCGCTGACTCATAACCACTCAGAAGGACTATGCCGCAGGCCATCGATCCCGCGCTCAAAGCGGAACTCCTTACCGGGCTCTTTCAGCCCGCCATCACGACCTACAACCGCCTCGACGTGCGCGCCCGCCGTGAGGAGTTCGATCGCAGCTTGCGTGCGGAGGTCCGCGACCCGCTGTGGATGCTGTGCCGGCAGTGGCAATTCGGCGAGTTCAAAGGTGAAGACGGTGGTTCCGCGATCCAGGCAAAGGTTCAACTCGACACCACGTGCCTCAATCGATTCGCGGTCAAGACCGAAGATCCGACGGCTGACGGCGGCGAAACCTGGTTGCCGGCGACGGCCTATACCGATGCGTTGCCGCTCGAAACCAAGGTGGAACGCGAGCCCGTTCTCAGCGCCGGTCAGGACCGCCTGGCCGGGCACCTCGAACTGCGCATCCAGAGCGGGCGGCACTGGGTGCGGCTGTTGCGCCAGGACAACCTCGAGGGGTTGAAGCCGCTCTTCGTTCAGCGGTTTCCGTTTGCCGATCCCGCCGCGCTCGACGAGAACGATCCCGGCGAGGCACTGGAAAAAGCGCACATTCAGAGCGAAGCTGCGGCGTGGCAGATGCTGCAAGCGCTCCGCGGCCGGTTGCCCGACGGCGTGCAGATCCTCGAACTCGTCCTGCGCGGCAAGTTCGATGCGTGGGTTGATGACGAAGCGGCGCTTCCCGACGCCGGCGTGAAGAACCGCATCCGGCAGCTCGGTGCCGTGTATCGCGCCTGGTTCTTCCGCGTCTACAGCCAACCGGACGCGGGTGTCGAAGACGCGTGGGCGCCCTCGTACCTCGAATATCAATTCGCAGTCTCGGCGCCCACCGAAGCCAGCAACACCACGCAGGGCGTGCTGCAGGCCGAGGGCTACCATCATGGTCATCTCGACTGGTACTCATTCGACGCGGCGCCGGAGCAACAACTGACCGACGTGAGCGGTGCGGTTTTTGAGGCTGGCTGCTTCAGGGCGGCGCCGCCGATCGGGTTCATCCCGACGCAGATCGAGTTCAACGGCATGCCCAACGTCCGGTGGTGGGCGTTCGAGGATCAGCGCACCGATTTCGGTCGTCTGCGCGCCGGTACGACCGACCTCGCGCAGCTGATCCTCGCGGAGTTCGGGCTCGTCTACGGCACCGACTGGATGGTGCTGCCGTACAACATCGAGGTTGGCTCACTCTGCGCCGTCAAAGGAATCGTCGTCACCGACGTGTTCGGCGTGCGGACGTTCGTTCGACCGGCGCTCGATGAAGGCGAACCGCGCCAGGCGTGGAGCCTGTACCGACTGGCCGTGGCTGGGAAAGCCGGCGAGATCGACCACCGCCTGTTCCTGCCGCCGGTGCTCGCGAAGGTTGAGGAAAGCCGGCCCGTCGAGAAGGTGTTGCTGGCACGAGACGAGATGGCGAACATGGTCTGGGGCGTCGAGCAAACCATTCCAGGCGTGCTCGGGTCTGGCGTCGACGGCTTCGAAACTGCCTTGGCGCTTTCGAACTACTTCCGGCAGCAGAATCCTGAGACTGCGGTGGCGCCAACGGAGGAGCACCGCATCCAGTATCGACTCGGCACCAGCGTTCCGGAAAACTGGATTCCGTTCATCGCTCGGCACAAGCCTGGGTCCAATCGCGAGATCCGTCTGCAACGCGCGTCGATGCCGCGGCTGACGGACCAGGTTATCGGTACACGCATCGAGCCGCGGGGGCGGATCCTGCGTCCGGGCCTCGACCACGTCGACAAGCAGCCGTATTTCGTTCATGAAGAAGAAGTGCCGCGCGCCGGCGCAATGATCACCAGTTCCTTCCAGCGCGCGCGCTGGTTCGATGGGCGCGTGTTCACATGGCTCGGTCGGCGTAAACAGACCGGGAAAGGCGAGGGCGGCAGCGGACTGCAGTTCGATCAGATCGTCAACAAGTAGCGCGATCGAAGCGATTCCAACTGAACTGACGTGCAGTCAACCTCGTAACACGGTCACTCCGGTGGCGAACTGCGCCACGGTCTGGCGGAAGGACGCAGAGTCCACCGAGTCCTCCACTCTGGTCGAAGGTCTCATGTCAGAACTGGACGCCGCTTGTGCCACTCGGTCGCCTGCTCATAGGCGTGGGCGAGCGCGAGAACTGCTGCCTCCGCGACCCGCGGGCCGGCGATCTGAAGTCCGACCGGGAGACCCGCTGCCGTGAACCCGCACGGCACAGAAATCGCCGGCAGGCCGAAGTAACTGAAGTACGACGTGTTGCGGAATCCGGGGGCACCGCCTCCGGCGGCAACCGGGGCGCCCGCCGGATCGGTGCGCCCAGCAGGTGGCGACGTCAGGCCCGGTCGCGGAATCAACGACGTGACGCTGTTGGTCGTGGGCATCACGACTACGTCAATGGCGGTGAATGCCTTCGCGATGTCTCGCCTCGCGAGCTCGACTCGACGGAGACCGTGAACGTATGCATCGGCGGTACTCTTGGCGCCGCCGAGGACGATACGGCGCGTCGCCTCCTGGTACAGCTC
Source organism: Vicinamibacteria bacterium (assembly GCA_025938035.1). The sequence goes on along the minus strand of JAICQE010000122.1, from coordinate 4,117 downwards.
CGGCGTCTTCGTCACCCACGGCGCATGGTACGCATAAATCTCGGCGTTGGATACCGCGCCGAGTCCGGGGGACGCGGGTAATTGAACTCCGTCATCGTGACGAACGCGTTCAGCGATGGATTGTGGAGATCGATGCGCCGCAGGCAGGCCTCTGTCAATGCCAGCGCTGACACATCGCGCCGGCGAATCAGGTCGGACGCCTGCTTCACCGTCAGCGTCGCGAGGTCTCCGGCCTGGCTACCTGCGAATGATGGAGAAGCCGCGACAGCGAGACCGGTCAGCAGGAATTCACGGCGTGTCGGCTCGTACAATGCCGGTTCCTTCCTCGTATCCGGGCAGTTTTAATTCGCGGGCAACGCGAAGACGAACAGTGTGTTGCTCGCTCCGGGGCGCAGCTCCGGCGTCAGACCGTTCAATCCGCCGGTCGCCAATGAACCACCCGTGCTGACGGCGATGTACTGGCGGCCGCCGGACGCGTAGGCAATGGGATATCCAGTCACCGCCGAGCCGAGGTTGACCTCCCACAACACCTTGCCCGTCTCCTGGTCGAAGGCGCGAAACCGGCCGTTGGCGTCGCCGCCGAACAGCAGCCTGCCGCCGGTGGCGACGAGCGATGTCGTCGCGGCTCGCTGCTCGTACTTCCACATCGTCTTGCCGGTCTCGACCGAGATCGCGTGTACCGCCCCTACCCGGTCGCCGCTGCCTGCCGCGATCTGATTGCGGCTGCTGAACCCGTAGAGTGACGTGAGCGTCGGGCGGTCGATTTGCGACGTCATCGCCATGCAGGTGTTCTGCAACGGGAAGTACATCGTGTTGGTCAGCGGGCTATAGGCACCCGCCGGCCAGTTCTTCCCGCCATTCAGACCAGGGCACACCACCCGCGACTGACCGACCGCGGTGAAGATCATCTCGGGGTTGACCGTCACGGCCCCCGTCCCGCCGTCGATATCGGCGATCACGTTCTGCTCGATCGTCGGCTTCGCCCAGAGAAACTCCCCCGTCTGCCGATCGAGGGTGTAGACAATCCCGGTCTTCCCTGGAATCCCCGTCATCACGCGCCGCCGCTCGCCGTGGCGTAGCCGTGGATTGATCCACGGGACGTCACCATTCGGCGCCACGGCGGTATCGACGAGCAGGCGCTCGAACGGGTGATCCAGGTCCCAGTGATCGATCGCATGCTGGTAGTACCAGGCGATTCGGCCAGTGTCGGCACGCAGCGCGAGCGTGGAGTTGTGATAGAGGTGCTTCTGTCCGTTGCCGCCGAGGGCGAACTTCGGCGCCGGCGACGTGACCGACGTGCCGACGTAGATCAGATCGAGCTCGGGGTCGTAGCTCGGAACCATCCATGTCCCGACGTGCCAGCGGTTGTCGAACGGCACGCCGCCCCACGTGTCATCGCCCGGCTCGCCCGGCATCGGAATGGTGCGTGTGCGCCACAGCTCCCTTCCCGTTCGCGCGTCGTGCGCGGTGACAACACACGCCTCCGGCCCACCCTTGGGCTCGCAGCCGCGGCCAGACACCACCCGGCCCCGCGCGACGATCGGACCCGACGTCTGCTGCGCCGCATTCTTCTGGTAATCGAGGATTCGAGTCTCCCAGACGAGCTTCCCCGTCGCCGCGTCGAGCGCGTAGACGAAATCGTCGGCGCTGGTGTCGATGATTGTCGAACCGTAGATAGCGAGGTTTCGATTGATCGCCGGAAACGGCACGGCCTTGCCGATGTCGGCTGGCAGCTGCCGGCGATACTCCCACAGCAGGTCGCCCGTGGCGGCATCGATCGCGTGGACGATGTCCAGTGGATTGGGCATGAACATCACGCCGTCGTGCACGAGCGGGGTGCCTTCCTGGATCCCGGCGGTGAGTCCGCGGGACCAGACCAGCGCGAGGTTCCGCACGTTCGATCGGTTGATCTGATCGAGAGGGCTGTATCCCCGCGAGTCCAGGGTCCGCCGCCACATCAACCAATCCTCGGGCGGAGGTGCCTCAAGCATCGCGTCGGTGACCGGCGAGATCCGCCGCTGGGCCGCCGGATCGTGAACAGTCGCGGCCAGCATCACCGCGCTCATGACGACGACCTGAACGATCGGCGGACGAATGGCGTATTCAGCGCAGCGTCGGGTACTTAATGCCAAGTTGGTCCAAGTAAGTCTTGTACTTCGTCGGGTCGTAATAGTACTTCCTCAGCTCCGGGCGATACTTCGCCATCGTCTCTTCGTTCAGCCAGATCGCGGGCGTGTCCTGCGGACGAATCAACGGCGTGTACTTGGCATCCTTCGTCTGCACGTTGCGGAAGTAGTCCCACGCCTGCGACACGATTTCCGGCCGGGTCAGCACATCGAGCATGGTCATCGCCTGGACTTTCGCACCGGCCACAACGCCCTTGTGCGCGATGGGGGTGGCCATGGCGATCGCGTTGGCCCAGTTGTGCCCCGGACCGGCCTGGAAGTTCGCAGGGAAGTTCAGGCTCACCGTCGGCACGTTCCACGAGATGTCGCCGATGTCGTCCGATCCTCCGCCGCGCTTCTCATCGTCGGGTATCGCCTCGCGGCCCCGAAGCTGGGGAATCTCGGTCGACAGTCCGATCTCCGGCACGTTCAGCTCACGCTGGACGCCTTTCGCCAAGGCGATATCAGCATCGGTCCACTTGGGGAGTCCGACGGTTTTGATGTTCGCGTACACCGTTTCCGCAAGGACCTTGTTCGTGTGAATCGGCCATGCTGAGCCGAGCATCCGCGACGAGACGCTCGTGTCGGTCATCAGGGCCGCGCCCTGAGCGATCTTGTCGGCCGTTTCCCACATGCGTTTGATATCGGGATACGAGGTTTCCCGCAGGTAGTACCAGACCGACGCGTTGCGCGGGACAACGTTCGGCTGATCGCCACCGTTGGTCACGACGTAGTGTGAGCGCTGCTGGATGCGCAGGTGCTCGCGGCGGAAATTCCAGCCGACGTTCATCAGTTCCACGGCGTCCATGGCGCTCCGCCCGCGCCATGGCGCCTGACCACTATGGGCCGATTCCCCCTGGAACGTGTACTCGACGGAGACGAGGCCGTTCCCGCCGCTGTCCCCCCAGTTCGTTGTCAGATTGGTGCCCACATGGTTGTAAAGGACGACGTCAACGTCTTTGAACACACCGGCGCGTACGTAATAGGCCTTGGTGGCAAGGAGTTCCTCGGCGACACCGGGCCACAGCACAAGCGTCCCGGGGAGCGTGTCGCGCTGCATGATGCGCTTGACCGCAATGGCGGCAACGATGTTGACGGGCACGCCGGAATTGTGGCCTTCGCCGTGACCTGGAGCGCCGTCGACGATTGGATCGCGGTAGGCCACGCCGGGTTTCTGCGATGCCTGCGGGATGCCGTCGATATCGGACCCCAGTGCGATCACCGGCTTCCCGGAGCCGAAGCGAGCCGTCCACGCCGTCGGAATACCGGCGACGCCGCGCTGCACGGTGAATCCCTCACGCTCCAGAATGCCCGTGAGGTAACGCTGAGTCTCGAACTCCTGGAAACCGATCTCGCCGAAGCTGAAGACCGAATCGACCATCTGCTGCGCGAGGTCGTACAGTCCGTCGACGCTCGTCACGACTTCCTGCTTGTACGCGGCAAGCTTCGGCGGCATTGACGCGGCGGCAGCCGGCGCGACAGGTGGTGCGCTCTGTGTGGCGGGCGCGGCCGTCAACGCCAGCAATGCAACGGCAACAATCAGCAACGAGGCAGCCTGTCTGCGCATCTCGCCTCCGGATTAGAAGTCGAACTGGGCGCTGATCTTAACGAATCGGGAGAGCAAGACAAACAAACAGTCGATCAGCGCTGCGCGGGAACGGAAACGGATACAATTCGCCGCGGAGGAAGTGCATGGCCAAGACGCTTTGCGCCGCCAGCCTCATTGCACTGCTGTGCGGTGGGGTCTCCACGCCTGCTCATCACTCGGTCGCGGTGAATTTCGACAGTTCGCAGGCGCTCACGCTGACCGGCCGGATTACTGAGCTGGACATTCGAAACCCTCACTCGCAGATCACGCTCCAGGTCACCGAGCGCGACGGAACGGTGAAGGAGTGGTTCATCGAATGGTCCGACCGCAACGCGCTCGTTCGTCGCAAAGTACCCTTCCACCT
>JAICQE010000018.1 GCA_025938035.1 Vicinamibacteria bacterium | reverse complement strand
TTGGAAGTTCTTTGTTATGGACGTAGTAAGACAGCCGACCCAGGGCTGGATCGAAGTCATCGTCGGCAGCATGTTCAGCGGCAAGAGCGAGGAGCTCATTCGCCGCCTGCGGCGGGCGCAGATTGCGCGCCAGAAGGTGCAGATCTTCAAGCCGTTGATCGACCGTCGCTACTCGGACGATCACATCGTGTCGCACAGCGAGATGCGCATCGAGTCGTGCGCGGTGCCGAGCTCGAGCGCGCTGGTCGACAAAGTCGCGCCGGATACCGAAGTCGTCGGCATCGACGAAGGGCAGTTCTTCGACCAGGAGCTGCCGATGATCTGCGACACGCTCGCCAACCAGGGGAAGCGGGTCATCGTCGCGGGGCTCGACCAGGACTACCTCGGCAAGCCGTTCGAGCCGATGCCGCAGCTGCTGGCGATCGCCGAATACATCACGAAGACCCACGCGATCTGCATGGTCTGCGGCAACCCCGCGAACCACACGCAGCGGCTGGTCGCCAGCGGCGACCGCGTGCTCGTCGGCGCCCAGGGTCTGTATGAGGCGCGCTGCCGCCGATGTTTTGACCCGCTGCTCGCCGGTCCTCCCAGGTAGCCTGATCCCCGATCCCCGATCCCTGATCCCTGATCCCTGATCCAAAATGTCCCCTTCGGGGTCCAATTCAGCATGCGTGGCACTTCAATTGAAGCATTCGGGCGCTGATGGGGTCGGAGACGGTCTTGCCGTGGTTCGCATGGGGCGCACCGCGCGTGCTGTTCGTGCTCGGGCTCGGCTTCCTCGCCGCGAATCTGAAAGTTGCCGGAGATCTGATCAAGTACCGCCGCCGGCGGCACACCGCGCTGCTGACGTGGCGGGGAGAGCGGCCCGCCTATTACCGCCTCAACATCCTGCTCGCCGTGACGCTCGGGCTCCTGCTCGCCGCGAAACTCGTCCGCAATGAACCCCATCGTGCGTTCGGCGAAGCGATGATGTTCGTGTATTACGGCTGTGCGTTTCCGCTGAGCATGCGGATCGCGCGCGGCTTCTACGGCGACGGCATCTGGTCGGACACCGGGTTCATGCGCTGGTCGCAGATCTCCGCGCTGTCGTGGAAAGAGGAACGCGGCGTCACGCTGATCCTGATCTCGCACTTCCGGAACATCGCCCGCCGGCTTCGGGTGCCGGCCCACCTGTACGGACAGGCCCGCCGGGTCCTCCGCGACAAAGTCCACGAGCACGCGCTGCGGATGGGAGGATCCGGACTGGACCTCGGCTCGCGGGATGAAGACGATGCCGTGTAACTTCAAAGGGTGCAAAGGGTTGGACCCCTCTGAACTGTTGAACCTCCTGAACCCCTGAACTGGTTCGAGTGCAAACCCGATAAACTCCGTGCATGGCAGCACGCCCTACCTGGAAAGGCTTCCTCAAGGTCAGCCTGGTGAACATCCCGGTCAAGGTGTTCCCGGCTACTGAATCGGCGGCGACGATCGCCTTCAACCAGCTTCACGCCGAGTGCCAGACGCGCATCCAGCAGAAACGCTGGTGCCCGCAGTGCGAGCGCGAGGTGCCGCACTCCGAGGTCGTCAAGGGCTACGAATTCGAAAAAGGGCGCTACGTCGTCGTCGGCGACGAAGACATTCAGAAGGTGCGCGTCGAATCGACGCGGGTCATCGATCTCGCGCAGTTCACGGATGAGACCTCGATCGACCCCATCTACGTCGATCGCGCGTATTACCTGGCGCCGGATGGACCGGTGGCGTCGGAAGCGTTCGCCGTGATGCGTGAAGGGATGGCAGGGAAGGCCGGCATCGGGAAGGTGGCGCTCTACGGCCGCGAGTACCTGGTGGCCGTCCGGCCGCAGAAGAAGGGCCTCGTGATGTACACGCTGCATCACGACGCGGAGATCCGCAGCATCGACGACGTCGAGGAGCTGAACTCGGTTCCCTCCAAAGTGAAGCCCGAGGAGATGAAGCTGGCCAAGCAGGTGGTGGCGACCTTCGACGGCGAGCTGAACCTCAAGGACTACAAGGACGAGTACCGCGAGGGACTGCGGAGGATCATCGACGCGAAGATCGCGGGCGAGGAGATCGTCGCGACGGAAGTGCAGGATCCGCCGAAGGTCGTCGATCTGATGGAGGCGCTGCGCAAGAGCCTCAACGCGGTCAGCACCGAGAAGAAGAAACCGGTGAAAGCCGAGATCAAGAAAGCCAAGGCGAAAGCCACCGCGAACGGAGCCCGGAAGCGCAAAGCCGGCTGACCAACGTAGTCCGCCTTCAGGCGGACCTCGATCGCCGTCGTAGTGTCCGCCTTCACGCGGACCTCGTTGCCTTCCCAAGCGGGCGAGGCCCAGTTGATCAGCGGCGGCGCTCCCGCTCGCTGGGCGCGGAAAAACCGTAGAACCGTCTTCAGGCGGACTGCGCGTTGGCCGCAATGCTCGAAAATTGCCCTGAAGCCGCCGGTAGAGCAGAATTGTTCATGCGTTTAGCCGGACGCACCGCGAGCGCATCGGCAGTTGTTTTAGCCGCGCTCGCCGCTGTTACAGTCATGAGCGCGCAGGCACCGACCACGTTCGAGGTCGTGTCCGTCAAGGCCAACAGGTCCGGTGCGAATCAGGTCACGGTCAGCTGGCAGGGAAGCGTCACGATGATCAACGTGCCGCTTCGCGCGATCGTGCAATACGCGTACGGCATCAATACGCCGAGCCGGATCGTCGGGTATCCGGACTGGACGAATGTCGAACGTTTCGATATTCAGGCGACGCTGCCTGAGGGAGTGAGCGGCGTCGAACAGATACGGCCGATGCTGCAGGCGCTCCTTGCCGATCGATTCAAGATGGCGGCGAAGATGGAAAAGCGCGAGCTACAGGGATACGCGCTCGTCAAGAGCCGGGCCGACGGCCGGCTTGGACCGAACCTGAAGCCGACGACGACAGCGTGCGTTGGACCGCGGGGTGAAGCGAACCCGCTCGCGATCCAATGCGCGAGTCCGGGAGCGACGGCCGGCGCGGTCAGAATTGTCGGCGTGCCGATGGGACAGCTGGCTGCACTGATCTCGCTGGTGGTGAGTCGGCCTGTCGTTGACCGTACCGGCCTGGCCGGCAACTACGAACTGGAACTCAGGTTCTCCGGTGATGCCGTGCCGGGCGCGCTTCCACCGGACTCTGGAGCGCCCTCGATTTTCACCGCGCTCCAGGAGCAGCTCGGACTGAAGCTTGACGCCGAGCGCGAGATCGTCGACGTGCTCGTCATCGACAAAATCGATCGTCCTACCGAAAACTGACACCGCCCCGTAGTGTCAGTCGCCAGGCGACCCGTGTAGCACCTCGAGCGGAACGTTTCCTGCGCGGGGACTGTAAGTTCAAACAAGTCGCTGCAATATCCGGCGGCCTGGTCCGTCTTCAGATCGGGAGAGGAACCATGCAGACTCGCAGAAAGCACGCGACAGCGGCAGCGCTCGCGGTCGCTCTGTTCGGCGCCGGCCTGCACGCGCAGGCGTCAGCGAACTTCGACGTGGCTTCGGTCAGGCCGAGCAAGCCTGGCGAAACTCAAGTCACGGTCAACTGGACAGGCGGCGTGACGATGATCAACGTGCCGCTGCGCGCCATCGTGCAGTTCGCGTACGGCATCAACACGCCGAACCGGATCGCGGGTCATCCCGACTGGACGAACGTCGAGCGATTCGACATCCAGGCAAAAGCACCGGAGGGAGCGACCGGGGTCGAGCAGATGCGGCCGATGCTGCAGACGCTGCTTGCCGATCGCTTCAAGATGGTGGCGCGCTCCGAGAAGCGCGAGTTGCAGAGCTTCATACTCGTGAAGGCCAGGCCCAACGCGCCGCTGGGTCCCAACCTGAAGCCGTCGAAAGCGATCTGCGCTGGTCGCGGCGGCGCACCGAACCCGGATGCCGTGCCGTGCGGCCCGCGGCCGGGCGGGCCGGGGCGGATCCTGCTCGTCGGGATTCCGATGGCGCAGCTGGCTCCGCTCATCTCGGTGGTCGTCCAGCGGCCCGTCGTGGATCGTACTGGCATCGAGGGACTCTACGACATCGAGCTCACCTTCACCCCGGAGGCGCCGATCGGGTCGGATCTCGCCAACCCGGGAGCACCCTCGTTGTTCACGGCGCTGCAGGAACAGCTTGGACTGAAGCTCGACGCCCAGCGTGAAATGGTCGACATGCTCGTCATCGAGCGGATCGAACGGCCGACCGAAAATTGATTGATTCCGCATCTATACTTGGGCGTTCATCCACGGAGCGTCATGTCCGCGCAAGCGAAGGTTCGGGTCGTTTTTGTGGCGGCGCTGTTGTTGATGGCCCCGTCACCGCCATCGGCGCAGGGCACCAGGTCATGGACGCCGCCTCTCACGGCATGGGGCGATCCGGATCTGACCGGCCGGTGGCCGCTCACGAACCTCAATGGAACGCCGGTGCAGCGGCCGGCGGAATTCGGCGAGCGGCGTCTTCTCAGCGATCAGGAGTTTGCCAAGCGCGAGGCGGATATCGCCGCGAACCGGATCCGCCTTGCGGGTGCCTGGGCCGAGGTGGGAGAAGCGAACCGCCTCACCTCCCTCGTCGTCGATCCGGCGAATGGCCGGCTGCCGCCGTTGACCGACGAAGGCAGGAAGCGCGCGGCGGCGATGACCAGCAGCTGGTCGGACATGCTGTTCAGCAGCGTCAACGACTTCAACGCCCTCGATCGCTGCATGACGCGCGGAATGCCGGCCTCGATGTTCCCGTTCATGTACAACAGCGGCGTCGAGATTCATCAGGCGCCCGGCTACGTGATTATCCGTTTCGAGTTGATTCACGAAGCGCGTCTCATCCCGCTGGATGGCCGGCCGCGGCCGTCGCCGGCCCTTCGGGTCTGGCTTGGAGAACCGCGCGGCCGCTGGGACGGGCGAACGCTGGTGGTCGAGACCACGAACTTCACCGGCCGCACGCCGATGCTGATCGTCGGCCCGGGTGGCGGCGGCATCCCGACGAGCGAGGCCCTGCACGTGATCGAGCGCTTCACGAGGATCGACGACAACACGATCGACTACGAAATGACCGTCGAGGATCCGGTGGTGCTGACCCGGCCGTGGAAGGCCGCGTTTCCGTTGAAACGGGACCCGGACTATTACCTGTTCGAATACGCCTGCCACGAAGGGAATCAGGCGATCAGCAACGCCCTTCGCAACTCACGGCATCTGGAGCGCCAGCCCTCGCGCTAGCCCCGATTGGCTGTCGAACCGGTTCAACGCCCGAGTCGCTTCCGTTCCGCCAGTATCAGATTGTATTCAGCCGTCCGCTTCCAGACGCGATTCGACATCTCGGTCAGCTGCACCGCTTTCAAGCCGTAATAGAGAAACGCCGCACCCAACGCGCCGATGATCCCGTAGCGCAGCCAGGTAATCGTGACATCGCCGAGCGATGCTTCGTAGCGGCCGAGGGCGAGGAACGTCAGGACGCCGGCAGCGGCCAGCAGCGGCCCGGTCACGGTGCGGACGCCCCACGAGCCCACACGCGACTGCTTTTCCATGAGCCCGGCGACGGCCTGAAGCCGCTCGATCCCGGCCCTGACGGCGGCGACATCCTGCGAGAGCAGCACGTCACGCAAGCTCACCTGCGCCAGACAGGCATTGGCGACGCGCCTGTCGCTCCGCCACCACGCCGGTCCGTGGATGCGAAGCCGATATGAGGGCAGCCGTGTCTTCAGCAGCGTCACGAGGCGGTCGTGCGACTCCACCGAGTGCTCGCCCCACGTCGAGACGGTGTCGATTTCGAGGCGTCGCTCGGCGGGAATGAAGACGATCTCGTGCAGGTCGCCTGACGCGGTCTCCTGCACGTAGGCCGCGGCGTGGGCGGCGACGTGCTCGTGGAGCATGGCCTCGTGATCGAGGCACGGGATGATCGGAACGTCCGGCGCGGTGCTCCGTGCCAGGCGGTAGAGCTTGATTGCCAGCACGGGCCCGAAATCGGCGAGCGCGGCCAGCAGCTCCTGGCCGTCCTCCCGTGCGCGTCCGGCTACAGCCATCCCCAGATTCCGAGGCCATGGGCCGTCGGGTCGTTCAGCCAGTCAGGAGGCGTCAGCCAGATGAACGCGAGGATGGCGATGACCCACAGGTCGTACGGAAGCGTCGCCCGCTCGTCGCGCCAGAAGAACGCCCGCGAGAACGCGCGAGCGATCGGATTCGAACCCGTTGGGATCGGCTTCAGGTTCAGCACCAGATAGGTGAAATGGATGCGGTTGGCGACGGTGATAATCGACAACACCAGAATCACCCAGAGCACCGCCGCCATCCGGTCGGTGAAGGCGCCAATCATGAAGAGCACGATGCGTTCCGGCCGTTCCATGAAACCGACTTTGCACTTCTCGATCAGCGATTCAGCGCGGGCGCGGGTGTAGCTCGTCATGATCGTAAACATCATCGCCAAAGCCGCGATCATGGCGTAGTCGGTCCGTCGCAGGCCGGCGTACAGATAAATCAGGCCGAGAAACAGCGCGATATCCGAGAAACGGTCGAGCGTCGAATCCCAGAAGGCGCCGAAGCGCGAGACGGTGTTGGTGATGTGGGCGACCTTGCCGTCGATGAAGTCGAAGATGTTCGCGACGATTATGATGACGCCGGCGGGCACGAACCGGTCGAGCCCCAGCGCCATCGCCGCGGCCACGTTGATGAGGAGGCCGATGAGGGTCAGCGTGTTCGGATGAATGCGCAACGCCACACTGGCGGCGATGATTGCGCGCATCGGGAACATGCACACGGTCCCGATGAAGCCGGTAAAGGTCATCGTTTGTTACACTTATTGGTTCGGGATCGCGGGAAGATTCGTCATAGTAGCCCATGGCCGTGCAAGACCTCAAGGAACAGATCGTCAGGCTGCCCGAGCAGCCGGGCGTCTACGTGTGGTCGAACGCCGCCGGCGACGTGCTCTATGTCGGCAAGGCGCGGTCGCTGCGGGACCGGGTGCGGAGCTACCTCGGCGCCCATGGCCTCAGTCCGCGGCACGACGCGCTGCTCGACGAGATCGGCCGGCTGGAAGTGATCGTCACCGACTCGGTGATGGAGGCGCTGGCGCTCGAGAACAATCTGATCAAGCAGCGGATGCCGCGATACAACATTCTGCTGCGCGACGACAAGAACTATCCCTATCTGCAGCTGACCACCAGCGAAGCCTATCCACGGGTCCTCGTCGCCCGCAGCGTGGAGAAGACCGGCGATTTCTACGCCGGTCCGTTCCTGCCGGCCAAGATCGCCCGGCGCACCATGACGCTGGCGCACCGGCTGTTCGGCATCCGCTCCTGCAACGAAGTGATCAACGGACGCCGAGGGCGTCCGTGCCTCGAGTACGACATCAAGCGCTGCATCGCCCCGTGTGTGGCGGAAATCTGTACGGAGGAACAGTACGGCGTGGCGGTCACGAACACCCGGCTCCTGCTCGAGGGGCGTAACGACGAGCTGATCGACACGCTTCGCGATCGAATGGTGGACGCGGCGTCCGGCGAGCGGTTCGAGGAGGCGGCCCAGCTTCGCGATGCGATGCGCACCGTGCAGATCCTCCGCGACCGGCAGCAGAAGGTGGCGACGGCGCAGCTCGGCGATCGCGACGTGTTCGGTTTGAAAGTCGGCCCGAGCGGCGGGACGATTCACGTCTTCGCCATGCGCGGCGGCCGCGTGGTCGAGCGGGTGGAGCTGGCGACCGATCCGGGCGCGCTCGCCGGCGGCGACGTCGACGTGCTGCAGGCCGCGCTGGGACAGTTCTACGAACTGCGCGTGCCACCGGCCGAGATCAACCTGCCGCTCGAGATCGAGGACTCCGAGGCGATGGAGGAATGGCTGTCGGCCCGCGCCGGCCGTCGCGTCAGGATTCTGGTGCCGCAGCGCGGCGACAAGCGGGCGCTGGTGGACCTCGCCACGCGTAACGCGGAGCTGGCGTATCGCACCCGGTTCAACGAGATCACCGCCGCGCACTTCGAGGCGCTCGAGACGCTGCGGGCCGTGCTCTCGCTTCCCGCTATTCCACGACGGATCGACTGCTTCGACATCTCGACGATTCAGGGCAGCGAGACCGTGGCGTCCATGGTGGTGTGCGAAGACGGGCGGATGAAGAAGAGCGAGTACAAGAAGTTCCGCATTCGCGGCGCGGCGCAGGACGATTTTGCGGCGATGCGGGAGGTCGTGTATCGGCGATATCGGAAGGTGCTCGAGAACGGCGGTCCGTTTCCCGGCCTGATCCTGATCGACGGAGGACGCGGACAGCTGTCCGCCGCGTACGAGGCGCTGGAGACGATCGGCCTCGGCAACCTGGTGGCGGTCGGCATCGCGAAGAAAGAGGAAGTCCTCTTTACCCGTGAGCGTCCGGAGCCGGTGGTCCTGCCCGCGCACGATCCGGCGCTGCTGCTGATTCAGCGGATCCGCGACGAGGCCCACCGGTTCGCGATTACATTCCACCGCAAAGCTCGATCGATGCGCGACCTGAGATCGGAGCTCGACGACGTGCCCGGCATCGGGCCGCGGCGGCGGCGCGCCCTGCTGCGCGCGTTCGGGAGCCTGGCCGGCGTCCGCCGCGCGACGCGCGAGGAGCTCGAGTCGGTGGTCGGCGCAAGAACCGCGACGGCCGTTATCGATTACTTCTCGCGCGCGTCGTAACAGGGTTGGACTCGCCCGCAGCGTCACCAGCGGCCGGACGACGACTACTTCTTGCCGGCGTGCTCTTTTGCGAGGTCCTGATGCAGCTTCGCCAGCTCACGCAGCGCCTCGGCGGCCTCGCGTGAATGCGCCGCATAATGACGCGATTCGCCGGCGAGGAGGCGCTCCGTCTTGGCGTACTGAGTGGCCAGCTCTTCATGCAGCTTGGCCTCGCCCTCATGTTCGATCGCGTGCGCGGTGTAATGGGCGGCGAGCTTTTGATGCTCCTCCGCGTTGGCGTGTGACGCGGCCAGCTTCCTGAATTCCGCGTCCGAAAGCTTGCCGCCCTGGCCTTCGAGTGCCGCCCATGACCCGAGTGCAACGACCGTCACAACCCACAGGAATGACTTCATCGCGGACCTCCTTGCTCGGCGCGCAGTCTACGTCGTCACGTGCTGTTTCAAACTGAAGACTCGCTGAAGAATCAGTGACGGACGAGTCAGGGAAATATTTCGCGCTCCAGGATTGATATCCTTCCAGCCGTGGCGGACGGCCCCGCCTTCGCGAAGGCGATCCCGTTGTTCACCGCGCTTGACGCGGCCGCGCTCGACGAGGTGAAGGCGGCGGCGCAGATGAAGCGCGTCGACGCCGGCGCCTCGTTCTTCCGCGAAGGCGATCCGGCGTCGTCGTTCTTCGTGCTCGACGCAGGCTCGGTGAAGCTGACCCAGTTGACGCCCGAAGGGCATCAGGTGGTACTCCGGCTCGTCGGTCCCGGCGATGCCTTTGGCGGGGTGGCGGCGTTCGGCGGCGGGACCTACCCGATCACGTCCGAAGCTGTCACCGACGCCGCGGCGCTCGAGTGGCCGGGCAGCGTCATGACCCGCCTCATGGAGCGGCATCCCAGGCTGGCGCTGAACGCGCTGCAGTTCGTCGCGGCCCGCCTCCATGAGCTGGAAGTCCGATACCGTCAGCTGGCGACCGAGAAGGTCGAGCGTCGCGTGGCGCGCGCGCTGCTGCGGCTCGTCCAGCAGGCCGGCCGCCCGATCGAAGCGGGCATGCTGATCGACCTGCCGCTCTCGCGCGACGACATCGCCCAGATGACCGGAACCACGCTCTATACCGTCAGCCGAATCGTCAGCAGCTTCGAAGCCGCCGGGCTGCTCGAAGCCGGCCGGCAGCGTGTCGTGATTCGAAGTCCGCAGGGGCTGTCGCGGATCGCCGACGACCTCGAGTGAGCCGTCTTTCCGGATGTTGGTCTCTTTGCGCCCGCGCAAAGACACCGATGCCGCCCTGCGTCAGCATACGGACAGCACACTGAGGAGTACGGCGATGCAGATTACCGAAACCACGACCGTTGCCGCCGTCGCGTCGGCGCTTCCGTCGAGCGTCCGCGTCTTTCAGCGATACGGCATCGATTTCTGCTGCGGCGGGAAGTCCGCGCTGGCGGCGGCCTGTCAGGCGCACGGCGTGTCATTCACGGAGCTTGTCGGCGCCATCGAAGCGTCGGCGCAGCAGCCGGCCGCGGATGCGCGCGACTGGAACCGCGAGCCGCTGCACGCGCTCGTGGACCACATCGTCGCCACCTACCACGAACCGCTGCACGAGGAGCTGCCGCGGCTCGAGGCGATGGCGGCCAAGGTGCACCGCGTGCACGGCAGCAAGGCCCCGTACCTGGCACGCGTTGACGCCATCGTCACGGAGCTGTCGGCGGACCTCCAATCGCACATGCGGAAGGAAGAAGCCGTGTTGTTTCCCGCCATTCGAGCCGTCGAGGCTGGCGCCCGCACGCCGATTCCGGTTTCGGCGCCGATCACCGTCATGGAGGCCGAGCACGATCACGCCGGCGCGCTGCTGTTGGAGCTGCGCACCATCACCGACAGCTACGCCGCGCCCGAATGGGCGTGCCAGACGTTCCGCGCGCTCTACCACGGTCTTGCAGACCTGGAGGCGGCCATGCACGTGCACGTCCATCTCGAGAACAACGTGCTGTTCCCGCGCGCGGTCGCATTGACGCGCGTCGGGGAGGCGGCCGCGGGGTGACCGTGTATCTGCCCCGCGAGCACGGCGCGTACGGCCAGATGGCATTTCCGCTGGTCACGGCGTTCGGTGTCGCGGGCGTGTCGGCGGGCGGTCTGCTGATGGCGACGGCGGTGATTGCCGCGTTTCTGGCGCACGAGCCGGCCGCGGTGCGCCTCGGTCAGCGTGGCGTCCGCGCGGCACGCGAATACGGCCCCGGGGCCGCTCGATGGCTGGGGGCATGCACGGCCATCGCACTCGGCGCGGGGATCGGCGCGGCGCTGGTCCTCGAGCCATCCATCCGGTGGTCCCTTGCCGTTCCGCTGCTTCCGGCGCTCGTGCTGATTGGCGCGATGGTGCAAGGGCGGGAGAAGTCCTGGTACGGCGAAACCGCTGCCGCGCTCGCGTTCGCCGGTGCCGCCGTCCCGGTGGTGCTGGCCGCCGGTGCACCGCCTGCGGCAGCTTGGCAGGTGGCCGTGCCATTCGCGCTGCTGTTCGCCACGACGACGCTCGCCGTCCGCGTCGTCATCTTGCGGGTGCGAGGCGGGGGTAACCCGCAGGCGACCGCGGCAACGCGCGGCGCCGTGGTGACGGTGTCGCTCAGCGCGCTGCTGGGGATCGCCGGTCTCGCGGCGGCGCGTGTCGTGCCCTCGTCGATGCTGATCGCTGCGGCACCGGGCCTGGCAACGGCGATCGTGGTCGCCGCGCGGCCGCCATCTGCGACGCGCCTGCGTCTGCTGGGCTGGAGTCTCGTGACCGTCTCGACGCTCACCGCCACGATCGTGCTCCTGACCGCGTAAGGGCGGAACCACGGGCGGGAACTATTCCCCGCCGGCCGTGGAATTTACCGGTTGCACGAGACTTGACTGTCAGACATGCGCGCCGATCCCCGAGGAACGCTGCGCAGTCGGGCGGCGCCGGGCTGGATCCGTTCTTGCCGTTCTGCGGGCTGAGCGTGTCGTGTTTCGCGTAGCTCTCTTTTCGATCGTGCTGACGCTTGCGGGCGCGCCCGAAGCGTCGCTGCTCTGCCAGCTCGGGTGTCATCCGAGCGCAGCGGCCACTGACGAATGCAGCCACGACGGTCGGGCGCCTTCGACGGTGGTGGAGAGTGGCGACGACTGTCGCATCGCGGCATGGAACGTTCCCCGCTTCATTGGTGAAGCTGGCGGCCGAGCGGCGAGCGCCGCGGTGCACGTGGTCCTGGTTCCGCGGTATCAGCTGGCTCGACCGGCGACCCAACCTGGCGCCGCGCAGAGTTTCGAGCAGCGGCTGGCGCTCGAGCGACGACCGCTCGACACCATTCTCCGACTGTAGGTTTCTCGGCCGCATCCCGGTCTTTCCCGATCGGGTGTCCGCGGCCTCACTCGCAATTCAGGTCGTCCTGCGTCAATGGGAACGCGGGGCGCTGGAATCACACGCGTGATGTGACGTGATGTCACAGAGAGGTTGGTCGTCATGAAACCCCGTCATTTTCGTTCACTCACTCTGGCTACCGTGGCGCTGGCCGTCGTCGCTGGAAGCGCCCGGGCCCAGGATAAGCCCGGCGGGCTCCTGAACACCCTGGAGGTCCGCGAGCTCGTTGCCCGCGCGGAGCCTGCTGACCACACCCGTCTCGCCGTGCATTTCGCCGCGCTGGCGGATCGGTACGCGGCGGAAGCGAACAGACACCTCTCGATGGCGAAAAGCTTCGTGGGGAATCCGAACCGGAGTGTCGGTTCGGGGATGAGCGTGCATTGCCGGCGACTTGCGGAGCTGAACACGCAGGAGGCGACGACCGTGCGCGAGCTCGCCACGTTCCACGAGAAGCTGGCCGCGGGCACGCCGGCATCACCACCGCGAGGCAGCGCGCGGTTCGAGGGTGGCGCCGGTGCTCCTGCGCCGACCGAGAAGGAGCTCAATGCGCTCGCGGCGAAGGCGGGCACTCCTGCGGACCATCGGGCGCTCGAGGAGTACTTCCGGACGCTGGCGAAGCGTTACACGGCCGAAGCCAACGAACACGTCACGCTGGCGATGACGTATCGCGGTACGCGAATCGCCCAGGCGGCGGTCATTCATGACCGTCTCACGGGACTCGCTCGCGATGCCGCGAAGGAGGCAACGGCTGCGGCGGAGATGCACAAACAGCTGGCGACAGTAGGCCGGTAATTACGGCCAACAGCCGGGCCGGTCGCTGACCGGCCCGGCTCGACTCAGGGGATCGACATGAACCGCTTCGCTTGGACGAAGCCTTCGAACGGTACATGCGTGAGGGTCGGATTCGGACGCTCGAGGACGTCAACGCCGCGGTTGTCGAGGGCGCCAGTGCCCGCGTCCGGTTCGATGTGGCGCCGCCATCAGGTGCGCGCCTCGCTCGCGATCTCGTTACCGCCTGACGCCGTGGCGGCACCGGAAGGCGCCGCATGATTCGATGGACGTCGAGGCTACGCAGTGCCCCGGCCTGTACGCTCCATCCGCACCAGATATCGATAGAGCCCCGCATTCAGGGCGAAGCACGCGCCGCTCGCGGCGGCAGCCGGCCAGACGATTGACTCGTCTCCGCCGAGCCAGGCGTTCATCGTCGCCGTCAGCAGCCAGAGCTGCAGTACGACCAGAATGATCACGAACGAGAGCATGCCGTAAATAACCGTCGCCCGCTGCTCGCGGCTGAACGGCCGCCGCATCGGCGTCGTCACGCGGTCCGCTCCTCGACGGCAACGGCGTAGATATCCCGGCCGCGCATGTCGAGGACGATGCGGGTCAACGGCCGGCGCGGAGGGCCGGCAGTCGGAACGCCGGTCCGCAGATCGAACCGGCCTTCATGGCACGGACAGTAGAAGCTGGCTTCCTCCAGCCTCGGGACCACCGCGCACGACAGGTGCGTACACGTCTGAGTGAACGCGACGAACTCAGTCGCCGACAGACGCACCAGAAGGCACGGCTGGTGCGCGTCGGGATACGTGAACCCGATCGCCGCGCCGACCGCCACGTCGTCCATCGAAGCGATGCGGAGAATGGGCGGACGCCCCTGGCGGCGCCGGTACCAGTTGTGCGCGCCAATCCACAGCTGGCCGAGCGTGAAGGCCGCGCTCGTCAGCACCATGAACTTCATGAAGTCGCGCCGCTCGACGTACAGATCCTGCGGCCAGTCGATCGGAAAATCCTGCCGCCACGCTGGCTGCAATTGCGGCGGGGCGAAGTTCGGTGCGATGGTGACTTGTTCGCGATCGACGGTTGGCGCGTAGCGATTGGCTGGCGCCGTGCCGGTGAGTCCCTCCCGTCCCGGCGTGTTGAGCGCGGGGTCGATCGGGCCGCGCGCGTCGAGCGGGAGATCAGCCATCGCTATACCTCCACCTCCGCGAACGGATCGCCGGGCAGGACCTTCAGCGAGATGCCGCGATTCTGCGGCTGCTCGTCCATGGCCGCCGCGACGTCGAGGTACGAGTCGCGTGTCGTCAGGGCACGTGGGACCATCAGGAAGACCTGCGTCGTAATCGTCTGGGCGCCAAACCGGAACGAGTTGATGGGTGCGGAGAGCGGGCGAAGCGCATCGATCTGCTCACGTGTGCCGAAGAACAGCGCCTGGCTCGGACAGACCGTGGCGCACATCGGCTTCTTGCCGACGCTCGATCGGTCGTAGCACATGTCGCACTTCATCATGATCCGGCGGTCTTCGTAGAGCTCCGGCACGCCGAACGGGCACGCCATGACGCAGTTGCCGCAGGCGATGCACCGCGGCTGGAGGGCGGACTGCACGACGCCGTCGCCCGTTCGCTTGATCGCGTCGGCGGGGCAGACCTCCGCACAGGTTGGCTGTTCGCAGTGCATGCAGATCACCGGAACGGTCTGCACGCTCTGCGGTCTGTCGACGTACTCGAGGTGAATCATCGATTCGCCTCGATGCGTGTCGCATTCCGTGCACGCCTGCACGCACGCCTGGCAGCCGATGCAGCGGTTCGGGTCGATGAAGAAGTGCAGATCGTCCGGCTTCGGCATGCGGCGTCCTATTGCTGCGGCTCGAGTGTTGCCGCATAGTCGGGCGGCGCGTCGGCCCTGCGGACGCGACAGCCGCACACCTTGTATTGCGGGATCTTGCTGATCGGATCCTGCGCCGCCACGGTCAGCTGGTTGGCGCTCTTGCGGCCTGCCCAGTGATACGGGATGAAGATCGTGTCGGGCCGAATCGTCGTGACCACCTGCGCGCGAAGCGTGATCGTTCCGCGCCGTGTCTCGGCCGTCGCCCAGTCGCCATCGCCGATCCGTAGCCTGTCCGCGAGCCGAGGGTGCATCTCGATGCGCGGCTCCGCGTACTGGCGCACCAGCGGGCCGATGCGGCGCGTCTGCGTTCCCGACAGGAACTGGCTGACGACACGGCCGGTCGTCAGGTAGATCGGGTACTCCTCGTCCGCATCGTCCACGGGTACCCGATAGTCAGCTACGTTGAACCGCGCCCGGCCATCGGGGAAGTAGAACGGCCCCGTCCCTTTCGCGACCGGGTTGTAGCTGCCGCGTTCGAACAGCCGCGGTGTGCCGGGATGGTCGTCGATCGGCGCGCCGGTGGCGGGGTCCTCGCTGTAGCAAGGCCAGAACACACCGAGCTGCGCGGTAATCTTCTCGTACGTGACGCCCGAATAATCCGCGACGCCGCCTTTGCTGGCGACGCGAAGCTCCTCGAAGATCTCGCGCGGATGGGCGAAGGTGAACCCGGCCGGCCGGCCAAGCGCGCGCGCGATGTCCTGGATGATGCGCCAGTCCTGCCGGGCATCGCCCGGGCAGTCAACCGCCTTGTTGATCTTGATGATGCGCCCTTCGACCTGTGTGACCGTCCCTTCGTCTTCCTCGTGCAGGCTCCCCGGCAGGACGACGTCGGCGTGCCACGCGGTGTCGTTCAAGAAGAAGTCGATGGCGGCGTAGAACTCGAGCTTCTCCAGGCATCGCGTGACGAAGGTGTTGTCCGGCAGCGAGACCTTCGGGTTGAAGCAGATCGACAGCAGTCCTTTGATCTCGCCGCGGTCGATCTTGCGGAAGAGCTCGTAGGCGTCCACGCCGGGACCCGGCAGATCCGGCTCGTCGATCCCCCACACGCCGGCGATGTACCGGCGGTGTTCCGGGTTGCTGATGTCGCGCCACCCGGGCAGCTGGTCGCACTTCTGCCCATGCTCGCGGCCGCCCTGTCCGTTGGCCTGGCCGACGATCGTTCCGTAGCCGCTTTTTGCCTTGCCGATCCGCCCTGACGCGAGGACGAGATTGATCGTGCCGAGGGCGTTCTGCACGCCGTTGGAGTGGTGCTCGATGCCGCGGGCGTGAAACAGGAAGCTCGTCTTCGCGGTGCCCCACCATTCTGCGGCCTGCATCAGCGCGCGCTGCGGCACGCCCGTGACGTCGGCCGTGCGCGCGAGCGTCCAGTCGCGGCAATACGCTGCGACCTGCTCGAAGCCGGATGTGTGCTCACGAATGAAGGCGTGGTCGAGCCAATCCCGCTCGATCATGACCTGCAGCACACCGGCGAAGAGAGCCGCGTCGCGGCCGGGTTTCACCGGCAGGTACAGATCGCACATCCGCGCAATCGGCGTGATGCGCGGATCCTGGACGATCACCCTCGCGCCCTGCTCGCGCGCCTGCCAGACGTAGTTCGTGGTGATGGGCGAGCACTCGGCCACGTTCGAACCGGCGACCCAGATGACCTCGGTGCCGACCATGTCTGACCACGGATTCGTCGTGCGGTCGATGCCGAAGGCCTTCTTGTTGGCGGCGCCGGCGCTGACCATGCACAGGCGGCCGTTGTAATCGATGAACGGCGTCCGCAGGCAGACGCGTGCGAACTTGCCGAGCAGATAGGTCTTTTCCGTCGTCAGGCTCGCGCCGCCGAGGACGCCGATCGCCTCCCGGCCGTAGGTCTGCTGGATACGAGCGATCTCCCCAGCGACGCGCGCGATCGCCTCATCGTACGGAAGGGGACTGAAGCCCGACGTCGATGCCGGGTCGCGCCGCAGCGCCGTGACGAGCCGATCGGGATGCGATCCCTGCAGATACCGTTTGACGCCCTTCGGGCAGAGCATCCCGCGATTGAACGGGAACTCCTCCCACGGCTCGAACCCGATCACCTCGTTGCCGCGAACCTTGAGCTGAATGCCGCATTGCTGTCCGCAGAAGCAGCAATGCGTCTTCACGAGCCGGTCCGGTTCCACGCTGGTCGAGAGCCGCGCTCCGGTCATCGACGACAGATGCGGGCCGAAGCGTTCGATGATGCGCAGTGGTTCAGCAGGGAGTTCTGCCACGTTACCTCGGCTCCGCGCGGCTGTTCAGGTACTCACGCCACAACGCGCCCTGTGCCAGTCCGAACAGCGCGCGTCGGCATCTGGGACAGATCTCCTGATAGTGACCATCCGGCAGCTCGTACCTGAATCCCAGTTCCTGCTCGACCGCCGTGAGGTCGCGGATCATCGTCAGCGACGCGAACGGCTGGCCGCATCGGCGGCACAGCGCCTGTCGTTCGCGGTTGCCGGCGTCCTTGTAGAACCCGACACCAAGCTGCGCGGGCCGCTGGAAGACGTGAAACAGCTTGCCGAACGGCAGCCACAGCAGCGTGAGGATGACCGTCACGGCGTGGAGAATGGCCAGAAACTCGTACGCGTATCCGCGCATCCAGGTGTAACTGGCGGTCAACATCAGCCCCGTGATGCTGATCGCAAACAGCAGCAGCAGCGGAAGGATGTCCTGTCCGAACTGCTGCACGGCCACGGCCCCGTGATCCGTCATGCGGCGCCGGAAGGCGATCATCACACCGGCGATGACGAGAAACGATGACCACACCAGTCCGTGGAAGATCACGAAGGCGGCGACGGAGTCGACCGGAAAGTCGCCCGCGGGGAGGCCAAACACAAATGTGCGATAGGTCTCGAGATCGCCGGGCACCGTTTCGAAGTGGATCCATCCCCAGACGAGCGGGAAGGTGATGGCCGCCGCCAGAACGCAGCCCCACATGATCAGCCAGTGGGCGAGACCGCGCAGCCGGCCGCGTCTGAAGATGTAGGCATTGGCCGCGAATTCGACGGCCGCCCGCCGCGCCAGCCTCAGCGTGTTGCGCCCCACTGAGGCACGCGCGAAGAAGGCCTGCCACCCCCGCCGCCAATACAGGCGGGTCGGCGGCCGGTGCAGCCACATCGCGTAGCGATAGGTGATGCCGAAGGCGGCGAACAGCGTCGCGAACGTGTAGCTGATCAGCGCCGCGTCAAAGTGCTGCAGCCGGCGGGAGCCGACGACGATGGCGGCGGCGAGTCCGGCCGTGACGAGTGCCGCCCAGACGCCGGCGCGCACGCGCTCGAGCGCCTGACGGGCCGCCGGCGGGAGTGCGCGCGTCCATTCGACATCGGCCGGGTGGAAAACCCGCTGGTTCAGGAATCGAAGCGCGAGCGCCACAGCCGCCAACAACACGAAGCCCGGCCAGATCACGCCGAGGTGATCGCGGAAGACGCCCAGCAGCAGCGGCGGGAAGAAGCCGCCAAGGCCGCCGAGCGCGCCGACCAGTCCCGTGACCGTACCGGTGTCTTTCGGGAAACGCTCCGGCACGAGCTTGAAGACCGCGCCGTTGCCCAGGCCGAAGAGCAGCGCGCAGGCGAGCGCGCCGACCGTGAACGGCACGATCGACGGCCACGTCAGCAGGAGCGAGAAGGCGGTGACCCCGCCGAAGACCCACGACAGCACCTGGGCGCCGCCGACACGATCGGCGAGCCAGCCGCCAACCGGGCGCATCAGCGTGGCCAGGACCACGAACCCCGCGGCTCGCAGGCCGGCATCGGCGGGCACCAGGCCGAATTGCGCACGCAGCAGCGTCGGCAGGTAGATCGAGAACGCGACGAATCCGCCGAAGGTCAGGAAATAGAAGGCGCCGAGGAGCCATGCCGTCGGCGCGCGGCGCAGGACGGCGACCATCGCTGCCGCCGTCGCGGGTCGGCCTGTCGAGACGGGATTGCGCGCCAGCAAGGCATACGCAATGGCCCAGGCGAGGAGCATCGCGCCGGTGCCTTGAAAGACGCGCGCCCAGCCCACACTCGCGGCGACGACGGGCGCAACGAAGACAGCGAGCGACTGACCCATCGTCCCGAGGCCGTAGATCCCGAGCGCGGTGCCCTGCCGTGCCGGCGCCGTCCAGCGCGAGACGAACGCCGCGCCGACGGCAAACGAGGAGCCGGCCATGCCGATCAGGAAGGCGGCAACGAGGAGTGCGCCGTAGCTGCCGGTCAATGAGACGACGAACGCGGCGAGACCGGAGAACGCGAGCAGCGCGGTGAAGACCAGCCGTCCGCCGAACCGATCCGTCAGCATGCCCATCGGCAGCCGCGCCAGCGATCCCAGCAGCACAGGGACGGCGACCAGCAGCGCGGTCTGCGAAGCGCTCAGGCCGTAGAGTGCGGTGAAGGTTGACGCCAGTCCGCCAACGAGCCCCCAGGCCGCAAACGACAGGGCGAAGGAGATCGTCGCCAGGACCAACGCCGGCACGCGCATGCCCCTAGATTACTTCGCTCATCCCAACTACCAACTACCAACTACCAACTACCAACTAGAGAGACAGAGTCTCAGTTCAAGTCTCAAGCTTCGTGCTTGAGAACCGCGCGTGCTAGCGTGCGCAGTCGATGCCACTCCCTCGGTTCTCAGTCGTCGTGTGTGCCGGAGCGCTGTCGCTGCTGCTCGCCGCCGCCGCGGATGCGCAGACAACGAAGCCGGAACGCTCCGGAGAGGAACTGTACCGCTTTGCGTGCGCAGCCTGTCACGGCGCGGATGGGACCGGCGCCCCGCAATCGCAGGTCGGCTTTGACGACCCGCTGCCGGATTTCACCGACTGCTCCTTCAACACACCCGAAGCGGCGGCTGACTGGTTTGCCGTCGCCCACGATGGCGGCCCCGTTCGCGCGTTCAGCCGGCGAATGCCCGCGTTTGGCGGGGCGCTCACTGCCGCCGAACTCGAACGGTCCGTCAACTACGTACGCGGGTTCTGCGAAGACGGGGCATGGCCGCGCGGCGATCTCAATTTCCCTCGGGCGCTGGTGACGGAAAAGGCCTTCCCCGAGAACGAGGCGCTCGTCACGACCGCGATTCAGACAGGATCATCTCGCGAGGTGACCAACGCGGTGATTTACGAGCGGCGGCTCGGCGCGCGCAGTCAGTGGGAGGTGCAGATCCCGCTGACGATGCAGGCGGCCGAGGGCAGCCAGTGGCGGCGTGGACTTGGCGACGTCGCCGTCGCAGTCAAGCACGTCCTTTTTCACAGCATGAACAGCGGCACCATCGTCAGCGCGGCGGGAGAGGTGCTGCTGCCGACAGGCAAGGAGAGCGAGGGGCTTGGCTCAGGGGTGATGAAGTTCGAGCCGTTCATTGCGGCCGGGCAGATGCTTGGCAGCAGCTCGTTTGTCCAGACGCAGGCGGGTGCCGAGATTCCGCGGAAGCGGGACCGGGCCGAGACAGAGGCGTTCTGGCGTGGAGCGGTCGGAACGACGTTCGTGCAGGGTGAATTCGGGCGGAGCTGGACGCCAATCGTCGAGCTGACCGCGCTGCGCGAGCTCGAACGCGGCCGCCCCGTCGAATGGGATCTCGTTCCTCAGCTTCAGGTATCACTCAGCAAACGTCAGCACATCCTCCTGAGCGGCGGCGTGCGCATTCCGCTGAACGAACGTGGGGAGCGTCACACGCAGGTCTTGACCTACGTGCTGTGGGACTGGTTCGACGGCGGGCTCAGGGACGGCTGGCGATGAGACGGCACCACGTTCTCATCGCGGCCGCTGCCGTCTGGGCGACGGCCATCACCGGACAGCCGAGCGTCACGGCGCAGGGCGGGCCGTCGGCAACGGCGCACCAGGGTGTCGAGTTCGCGACCTCGGAGAACTGCCTGGCCTGCCACAACGGCATGACAACGCGCAGCGGCGAGGATGTATCGATCGGCGTCGCCTGGCGGGCGTCGATGATGGCCAACTCGGCGCGCGATCCGTACTGGCAGGCCTCGGTGCGGCGCGAGACGCTGGACCACACGTCACACGCCGATGCCATCCAGGACGAGTGCGCGATTTGCCACATGCCGATGGCGCGTACGGCGGCGCATGCCGCCGGAGGCCGCGGACGCGTATTCGCGATCGCTCCGGGCTCGGGCGGCACTTCTGAAGAACACCAGCTCGCCGCCGACGGCGTGTCGTGCACCTTGTGCCATCAGATCGGCCCCGATCGCCTCGGCACGCGCGAGAGCTTCGTCGGCGGGTTTGTGCTGGGCCGCCGGACCGCGGACGGCTTGCCCATGTTCGGCCCCTACGACGTCGAGGCCGGCGTGAAACGGACGATGCATTCGGCGACGGATGCGGTGCCGTCGAAATCCGAGCACATGCGGCAGTCGGAAGTATGCGCGACATGCCACACGCTGTACACGGAAGCGTACGGTCCGGCAGGAGAGGTCGTCGGCTCGCTACCCGAGCAGATGCCGTACCTCGAGTGGCGGCATAGCACGTTCGCCCGCGACGGTGAGGGCGGCCGCAGCTGTCAGTCGTGCCACATGCCGGACGTCGAGTCGGTCCCGATTGCGTCGGTACTCGGCGAGCCGCGCGAGCGGCTGGCTCGCCATACGTTCCTCGGCGGCAACTTCTTCATGCTGCGGATGCTGAATCATTTCCGATCGCAGCTCGGCGTCACCGCTCCAGCCGCAGAACTCACCGCCGCTGCGGACGCCACGCTGCGGCAGCTCGCCTCCGACACCGCGCAGATCGCCATTACGCGTGCGGCCATCGCCGGGCGGCGCCTGGAGGCCGAGGTCGCCGTTCGCAATCTCACCGGGCATAAGCTGCCGACGGGGTATCCCTCCCGTCGCGTCTGGGTGCATCTGACCGTCCGTGATGCCTCTGGTGCCGTTGTATTCGAGTCCGGTGCGGTGGACGAGGCGGGACGGATCGCCGGTAACGACAACGATGCCGATGCGCGAAGGCTCGAACCGCATTTCGAAGAGATTCGGGGGGCCGACCAGGTGCAGATCTACGAGGCGATCATCGCCGGACGTGACGGTGCAGTCACGACCGGCCTTCTCACCGCCACGCAGTATGTGAAGGACAATCGTCTGCTGCCGCGCGGATTCGATAAAGCCAGCGCCGCGGCGGATATCACGGTCCACGGCGGGGCGTTGCGCGACGGCGATTTCACCGACGCCGGCGACCGCGTTCGCTACAACGTTGCCGTGACGGGGACCGGTCCGTACGCCATCGAAGCGGAACTGCGCTATCAGCCGATTGCGTTCAGGTGGGCCGACAACCTGCGCGGCTACGATGCCCCCGAGCCGCGCCGGTTCGTCTCGTACTACGACACGATGTCGGCCTCATCGTCGACAGTGCTGGCAAGCGCGTCAACGCGGCTCGTTGAGTAAACGGAGAGATACGGAGGAAACGGTCTCACAGGAGGAACGAAGTAACGGAGACGAACGGAGCTTTCTTTAACCACGAAGGGCACGAAGATCACGAAGGGATTACGGCCGTCCGATTGGCCGTTGCCTCCGTCACCTCCCGGCCTTGCAACTCAGAACGCGTTGCCGAGAAACGGCAGCATGCGTCCGAAGTAGAGCACGAGGAACCACGACGCCATCGACACGGCGCCCGCCAGCTTGAAGGACACGGGTGTTTTCTCGCCCGCCGGCAGCCTCAGCATCCGTTCACCCTGGGTCGTTTCGAAGATCACCACGTTGACGATTGCCACCAGGAGAAACAGCAGCTTCCCGTACCATGCTGGATTCCCGATGTATTGATCGGGCGCGCCGACGAAGAACAGGACGCCCGTGACGACGTTGATCGCGATGCCGAGTGCCGCCCACTTTCTGACCTGCATCACCGCCGAAACGGATATCGATTTGAGAAAACCCATCAGGCGCAGGTCGATCAGACCGGCGCCGCCGATGAGGAGCGCCAAGCCGACGAAGTGAAAGGCTTCCGAGACCGGCCACGCCCACTGCGACGTCGTCATCGCGTGGGATATCCACGTGCTTTTGAGCCACACGACAAGCGCTTCGCCCACGGCAGTCATCTCCTAGACGTAGGCCATCCAGCGGCCGGCGGCGATCGCCGCAATCCAGAGGACCAGTGAGGTCGCGGCAAGCGTCCTGACGCCAGCGCTCGCAGTTCCGTCGTCGATACTCCGACCGTACAGTTTCCGCTTCAGCGCGATCATCAGGACGACGCCGACGGCGACGATGACCAGTTTCCACATGAACACCGCCGTCGTGCCTTTGGTCGTCGGGTCGCCGGCGAACAAGACCGCGCCGGTCACGGCGTTCAACCAGAATCCCGCCCACATGATGGGGAATGCCCTGGACAGCACGGTGACCGGGATCGCACGGGCGAACCCGAGGACGCGCAGATCGACCATCCAGTTCGCCCCGACCAGCACACCAAGGCCGACGGTGTGCAGGGTCAGGATTGTGGGATAGGCCCAGATTGAGGGCGATTCCCGCACCCAGGCCGAAAACGCCGACCCTTCGAGCGCCTGCAGCAGTTCCATCATGGGCGGATCCGTCCGTCGTGAGGATCGGTAGCCGGCGGCAGCCTCCCCCAGACCCCGAGGAAGAACATCGCGGCGGCGCCGAGCCAGAGCACGATGGCAAGCGGTATTGCCAGCGGCCTGGTGATCACGGAATAGCCCAGATAGGCGATGCTTGCCGCCATGACGAGCATGACGAGACGTGCGAGGAACGTTTCAACCCGCGTGACCGTTTCGAGGCTCATGACGTCACTCCGAAACGAAGTCGCGTCTGGGAACGCCTTCCCAGTGCGGACAGTTTTCACATTCCTCTTCGGTCACCCCGCGACGGTCGCCCGTGCGGACGCAGACCCAGAGCTTTTCCGGCTGCAGATGGTCTTCGACTCCAATCAGACGGTAGCCGGGACGACTCCAGCGGCAATCCCAGATCGTCTGCAGCGTGGCGACTGAAGTAGCGGACATGACGATCTCCTTCCTAGCTGTCTTCCACGAGGTTGAACGTCAGCACGACGGTGAGGACGAACGGTTCGGGAGAGCCGTTGAGAACCAGTGGCCTGTATTGCCATTGCCTCACCGCCGTGATCGCGGCGCCGTCGAGCAGGCGGCTTGCCGTGCGCAGCACCTTGACGTCGACGACGTAGCCGTCCCTGTCGACGTTCGCTTCGAGGATCACCACGCCACGAATGCGCGCGGAAACCGCGACGTCGGGATAGATCGGGTCGACTTTGCGGATCAGCGCGGGCGCCTCAATCTGTCCGCCCACGCGTACCGGTGCTCGCGGCGGCGGCGGAGCGGGCGGGGGCGGCGGCGGAATATCGCCTGGCAGTCCGCCGACGAACCCTCCAGGGACGCCGCCCGGTATGCCACCCTCGACACCTCCGGGAACGCCGATGTCGCCCTCATCGTTCGGCCGTTCCGGCTGGATGGTGGATGGTGGTTCAACCGGTGCGGCGCCCGGGGATGGCGCCGGCTTCGCTGACGCCGGTGCAGGCGATTTCGCCGCCGGCGGCGGCGGCGGTGGCGGCGGTGGCGGCGGTGCTGACGCCTCCACGACGAACGCCATCATCGTCGGCACTTCCGGAAGCGCGCCGGTAAAGAACAGCACCGGGACGAGGATCGCGCCCAGCAGCGCGGCCTGCGCCGACATCGAGATCAGGATGGAAACGCCTGGCTTCGATGGGATGTGCCGTGTCTGACCGGTGATTAGGTCGAACATGACTGCCTCCGGACGCGTGGCCCTTGTGCAAGTCAACCGCCAGGGCCGTTGGTCGCGTTCACAGCGTGAAATCCAACGGAAAATGACACGATCAGAGGCGGCGGCCTCCGGCGCGCTGCGAACTATCCCGCGGTGCCGCGAAATAGCTCGCCAGGCCGGCGAATGGCACCGGCAAGGCATCCCTCAGGATGTCCACGACGAGATCGGCGTGGACGTCAACGAGCACGAGATCCCGATCGACGAAGCGGTACTGCAGTTCGTCGGGCAGCGCGGGCAGCGCGTCAAGAAGCGCCGGCCATATGCGCGCGTACCGAATCGGCGGAAAGCGATCGTTGACGCGGATCTCGGGGACGCCCGACAGGTATCCGCGATTCATGGCTATCCAGACTTCGGCCGGTGTGCGCCCGAGGCTGTCGATCGCACGTTCGAGACGTGCCGAAAAGACATAGGCGACCGCCGGGGTAAAGATGGAGCCTTCCCGAGCGTGCGGCCTGGCGTCGACCAGAGCAGCGTGCAGCGCGTCTGTGATCAGAGACATGTCTTCGGAATCGTCGAAGAGATGCTCCGGGGGCAGCGAGCGTTCAAGGCGCCGATGCAGCCGGACGTACTGATTGATACCGACGTCGAAGCCGTGAAGGACACGCTCCTCGAGAGCGGCCGGTGTGAGTACCTCCAATTGGCACGAGGGAGGTACAGCAGTGGGCGAGAGTGCCAGTGGAAGCTGCAGAACGATCCAAGCCAGCATGGCGGTGATCCTCCGCGCGTGCCTAGGCGCATCTCCCGTGCCACCGATAAGGCGCCGCTGCCGTAGAGAAGACGAATCAACCCGCGTCGTCCATTCCGGTTTCCTTCGCAGTGCTGCGGAATATTTCCGAGGCGTGTGCGCGATCACTCATCGCCTCGCATGGAGGTGTCGCAGCCGGGCGAGGCACGGCCGTTGCTGCGCTAGGCCAGTGCGGAGGTGGTTTATGGCAACCGCAATACGCACGGACGAACTCAAAGGCGCGTTCAACGAGCACTGCGCCTGGCCGACACGGGAATCGATGGAGGGTGCGGTTCGGACGGCGCGGCGCGCGGTCGCCGCGGCGCGCAACAAGACAGAGGATGTCGTTGCCGGCACAGCTCTCGAGGTACGTCGTCATCCGCTCGCGGCAGTCGGTCTCGCCGGCGTGGCGGGGTTGATGGCAGGCGTGGCCCTCGGCGCCGCGGGCACATGGTTGTGGAGCAATCGCGCCTGATATTCCGCGTGTGGCCGCCGCGCGGATCCGATGCCGCCCGGCGGCATCTCTTTCGCAAGCGCGGGGAGTGAGGTTCTCATGCGACGACTGCTGATTGCGTGTTCACTGATCGGACTTGCGGTGAGCGCGGCGGGTTGCCTCACGTTGATGCCTGTCAGCTCGCACGTCGAGCGCGGCCTCGATTTCGACCGCTATCGCACCTACGACTGGGCACCCGCCGACGCGCTGCCGCTGACCGATGAACGGCTCCGCGACAATCCGTTCTTCGTCGACGACGTGCATGGCGCGATCGACACGGAGTTGACCAGGCGTGGCCTGGTGCGGGCGGCGGCAGAGCGGGCCGATCTCCTCGTCCACTATCACGCCGCCGTCAACGAACGTCTGGAGGTGACGGCACGCCCCGGGCGGTTGCGGGACTGCGTCGCCGACGACTGCCGCGCCGAGGCGACGACCTACGAGGCGGGGACACTTGTCATCGATCTGGTCGATGCATCAACCCACCGCCTCGTCTGGCGCGGCTGGGCCGAACACCGGCTGGAAGACATGCTCGACGATCCGGTCGAGGTCAAGCGGCGGGTTGACAGCGGAGTGCGTCGAATCTTCGCCACGCTGCCGCGGACGGTGGCCGCCACGTCGCGCCGAACGGCGCCGGAGGATCTGCGATGACACCCGTCCGACGGATGGTCTCTGGTTTCGCGATCGCCGCTACGGCGATTGCCGCGGCGTGCGCTCCGATCACGGTCACGTCGTTCACCCAGCGCGGCGTTGACCTGGCCGCGTATCGCACGTTTGCCTGGGAGCGGATCGTGACCAATGTTCCAGGGGACCCGCGTCTCGACAACAACGCGTTTTTCCATGATTACCTGCGCGATGCGGTCGAACGCGAGCTGCTCGGGCGCGGCTACGAGCACACGAGCCTGCAGCCCGATCTGTACGTGCACTATCACGCGACGGCGCAGCAGAGGGTCCTGGTGGGCGATCTGCAGGTGGGGAGCGAGCGGTGCCGCGACTGCGCCGCGGAGGTGTACGACGAAGGAACGCTGCTCGTCGATCTGACCGACGCGCGCACCGGCGCACTCGTCTGGCGCGGGGTCGCGCAGTCTGGGCTCGCCGCCGCCGTGAACAACCAGCTGCGGATGGAAGAGACCATCGACAGCGTCGTCACACGCATCTTCACGAAGCTGCCGCGCCGGAGCTGACGGCGCGGCGGGAAGGAAAGCGACATGGTCGCCATCAGACGCATTCTGTGCCCCGTCGACTTCTCGGACTTCTCGCGGCACGCGCTCGACTACGCGGCCGGCATTGCCCGCTGGTACGGCGCCCGGATTACGGCGCTGCACGTCGTTCCGCCGATCGCGTCGATGCTGCCGGTGTCGGGAGAAGGGCTGTATCCGCCGCTGGTGTTCCGGCCTGAAGATCTGGACCAGTTCCGGACGGAGCTCGCGTCGTTCGTGCGTCCGAGTGGCATCGAGGCCCTGGACGCCGAAGTCGTTCAGGGAAGCGTGACCGCAGAGATCGCGCGACTCGCGACAGAGCTTCCCGCCGATCTGCTCGTCATGGGATCGCACGGCCGGTCGGGCTTTGAACGTCTGATGCTGGGATCGGTCACGGAGAGACTGCTGCGCAACGCGCCGTGTCCGGTACTGACTGTGCCGGCTCGTGCGCCCGCTGTGGCGCCCGTCACCGCGCTGTTCAGCCGCGTGCTCTGCGCGGTGGACTTCTCGCCAGCATCGCTCAATGCGATCACCCTCGCACAATCGCTGGCAGGTGAGGCGGCCGCACGGCTGTGTGTGATGCACGTGCTCGAGCCGGTATCGGTGTTCGAGCCGGTCGTCGCCGTCGGTGCTGATGGCCTTCCGGCCGTGAGTGCCGACCACCGCCGTGAGGTGCGACATCGCCTCGAGGGGCTCGTCGCCGGTGAGACGCGGGCGTTTACGGATGTCGCGGAGGTCGTCGTCTCGGGCAAGCCGTACAAAGAGATTCTCCGGACCGCCGGCGAACAACGGTCCGATCTGATCGTGATCGGAGCGCATGGCGGACGCCTCGGCGTGGCGGCCTTCGGCTCGACAACGGCCCATGTGGTGAGGGAGGCACAATGTCCGGTCCTCACGGTGCGTTGACGCCGGCAGCCTCCCTGGAGGCGACGGCGATGTTTGCGATTCGTCGCATCCTGTGCCCTGTCGATTTCTCGGAGGAGTCTCGACGCGGGCTCGAGCACGCAGTCGCCATTGCGCGGCGCTGGGGCGCGCGGCTGGAAGTGCTCCACGTCTATCAGGCCGCGTCTCCGTTCGACGTCGTTGCCCCCGATGATGAAACAGCGGTCACCGATCCGCAGCTGGACATGCTGCGCACGGCGCTGGAAAACTTCGTGCAGCCGATGGCGGGAAACGTCGCCGTGACGTTGCGGCTGCTGCATGGGACCGCCGCGCGGCGGCCCATCGTGAGAGAAGCAGACGCCATTGACGCGGATCTGCTCGTCATCGGTTCGCACGGCCGCAGCGGCGTCGAGCGATTCCTGCTCGGATCGACGAGCGAGTCGATCGTGAAGACGGCGACGTGCCCTGTGCTGGTTGCGCCATCCGGCGCCGGACCGGCGCACGACGGCCGGTTCCGGCGCATTCTCTGCGGCATCGACTTTTCCGCGCCGTCGCTGCGGGCGTACCGCTACGCCGTACAGCTCGCCGCGGCGGACGATCAGAACGACGCGGAACTGACGCTGCTGCACGCGATTGAAATGCCGCCGGAATTGCGCGACCGGCAGATCGCGGCGGCCTTTGACGTCGCGGCCGTCCGGACGGCCACCGAAGTCGCCGCGCGCCAGCGCCTCGAGCGGCTGTCGCCCGGTCACGACGCACCGTCGGTCCGAATTGTCGCCAGGGTCGCCGAGGGGCGTGCGGACCGGCAGATCGTGGAAACCGCGCGTCAGCTGCACGCTGACGTGATTGTGCTCGGTATCCATGGACGAAACGTCGTCGACCGGTGGCTGTTCGGGTCGAACACGCAGGCGGTTGTGGGCGACGCTCCCTGTCCGGTGCTCTTACTTCAGCCGGACTAGGAACCGCGAACAGGAGGCTGGCCATGAAAGCCGCACGATGCGTGACAACCTGGTGCGCGCTCGTCGTGTTCGGAGCGTTGATGCCGCGAGGCGAACCGGCGGATAAGGCCGGCGTGCTGTTGATCCGGCCGGTTACCGAACATCCTCAGGAGGAATCGTCATGACCGCCATCACGCACATTCTGTGTCCGGTGGATTTCTCCGAGTTCTCGCGCCACGCCCTCGACAGTGCGGTGGCCATTGCCCGTCAGCAGCACGCGGCTGTAACCGCCCTCTACGTGGTGCCGCCGCCGCAGACGGTGTATCCGCCGATCGGCCTGGCCGCGTACGTGCCATACGTCTACACCGCTGCGGATCTACAGGAGTTTCAGAAGACGCTCGCACGGTTCGTCGCGGCCGTCGATTACCCCGTGACCGCCGTGTCGGTCGAGGCGCTGGTGGTCGACGAAATCGTCGCACGTGCGGCGGATCTGCCGGCCGATCTCATCGTGATGGGCACACACGGACGGTCGGGATTCGACCGTCTGGTGCTCGGCTCCGTCGCCGAGCGCGTGCTCGTCAAGGCCAAGTGTCCGGTGCTCACAGTTCCCAGGCGGGCTGCGGACGTCGCGCCGACGCCCGAGCGGCTCTTCCAAAACGTGCTGTGTCCAATCGACTTCTCACCTTCGTCGCTGGCCGCCCTCAAGTACGCGGAGGGTCTGGCTCGCGCCGGCGCGACGCTGCGCGTGCTGCATGTCGTCGAGCGACTGCCCGCCTGGCAGCTGGTTCCGGCGATGGCAACTGGTGCACCCGACGACCCGCTCGTCATCGTGCAGCAGGCGCGACGGCGTGTGCACAGTGTGATTCCGGCAGGGTTGCCGGCAACGCCCCCGGTACAGGAAATCGTCACCGAGGGAGACGCCGGTGACGAGATTCTGCGGGTCGCAGCCGACGGTCACGCCGATGTGATCGTCATGGGCGCCCATGCCGGACGTGCGGGGCTGCTCGGGTTCGGGTCGACCACGCACGATGTGCTTCGCGGCGCCGCGTGTCCGGTGCTGTCAGTCCGGGCCTGACGCCTCCGGGGACCGACGATGCTGCGGCTGCTGCCCGGGGGTGCTGAAGCGGTGCGGTCGGGTTCGAGAGCCGACCGCGTGCTTCTCGAGGGGCCGCATTCCAGGCGCAAGGATCTGTGGCTGGTACTGCGGACCGTGCGCGATTTCATTGCCGGATTCCGCACGCTCCACTTCGTCGGTCCATGCGTGACCGTCTTCGGCTCGGCGCGCTTTACCGAATCGCATCCGTACTACTCGCTCGGCCGCGACGTGGGCAAGGCACTGGCCGGGATGGGCTTTACCGTCCTGACGGGGGGCGGTCCGGGGCTCATGGAAGCGGCCAACCGCGGTGCGCGGGACGCCGGGGGCCGCTCCGTCGGATGCAATATCGAGTTGCCGAAAGAGCAGGCGCCGAACGCCTATCTCGATCGGTCCGTGACGTGCCGCTACTTCTTCGTGCGCAAGGTGCTCCTCTTCAAATACTCGTACGCCTTCGTGGCGCTGCCTGGCGGCTTCGGCACGCTCGACGAGTTGATGGAGGCCCTGACCCTCATTCAGACGGGCAAGATCGCCAACTTCCCGGTTGTTCTCCTCGGCACCGCGTACTGGCGTCCGTTCCAGCAGCTCCTGGCGCGGCTGGCCGCGGCGGGAACCATCGATCGATCAGACCTGCGTCTGCTGCTGGTTACCGACGACGTCCCGGAGATGGTGCGGCACATCGAACGCTACGCCGTGCGCCGCTTCGGACTGGTGGCGCCGACGCGCCTGCTCGGAGAGCGGGCCCCGCGTCGCAGAGCGGCCTGACACGGCCCAACCTCACCAGTTCGATCGTCACGTCGGTGCGTTTTCTTCGCAGCTGCTGCGGGCATTTTCGCGCTCGATCGACGGGAACCATGGAAATCGCTGGCATTCGGGCGGGCCTGCGCTTTGCTCAGGGACACGTAAGGAACGTCGAATGGCAGCAGTAGCGAAATCGACGGAGCGGCCGCTGACCGCTCTCGACGTGATTTATGGACGGCGCTCGGTGCGATCGTATGCACGGACGCCGCTCGACGCGTCCACGATACGGGCGCTCCTCGACGCGGCCGTCCAGGCACCGACCGCCGTCCACGAACAGCCCTGGCTGTTCGTGGTCGTCGAAGCCCGGCAGGTGCTGGCGTACATCTCGGATCACGTCAAGGCGCTGCTGTCGCCCGAGGCGCCGGCGGCACGTGGCGACGCAGCCGGGGAGGCCGCGGCGGTGCACGGCGCGTTTCGAGAGCGGCTGGAGGATCCCGCGTTCGACCTGTTTTACGAGGCTCCCGCGCTGGTCGTCATCTGCGCACGTCACCCCAACCCATTTGTCATCGCGGACTGCTGGCTGGCGGCCGAGAACCTGATGCTGGCGGCAACAGCGCTTGGACTGGGCAGCTGCTGCATCGGAGCGGCCACCCGCGCCCTGAACAGCCCGGAGATCAAGACACTGCTGAGCATGCCGGCGGACGTGCACGCGATTGCGCCGATTGTCGTCGGCATACCGGCTGGCACCGTGGCGCCGGTGCCGCGGCGTGAGCCGGAAATCATTTCAT
The DNA here is from genome assembly GCA_025938035.1 of Vicinamibacteria bacterium. The sequence continues at coordinate 3,330 of JAICQE010000018.1, read as the reverse complement.
GGCGGTAGCGAGAAGGAGGGAAACATGGCCAAGAAGGAAACGACACTGACTCCAACGCGCGCGGAGCGCGATCCGTTTTCGCTGATTCGCGCGGAGGTCGATCGCTTCTTCAACGAGCCGGGCTGGACGGAATTCCGGTGGCCCGTGTTCCGCTTTGGGCGCCCGGCGGACGAGGCGTGGAGACCACAGGTTGATGTGTTCGAAAAGGACAATCGGCTGATCACCAGAATCGATTTGCCGGGTCTGAAGAAGGAAGACGTCAAAGTCGAAGTCAGCGACGGCTACCTCGCGATCTCCGGCGAGCGCAGGAAGGAGGAGGAAGAGAAGGGTGACCAGTTCTATCGCTGCGAGCGCGAGTACGGGAGCTTCCAACGCGCCGTGCCGCTGCCCGAAGGCGTGAAACTCGAAGACGTCAAAGCCACGTTCGCTGACGGCGTTCTCGAAGTCAGCGTCCCGCTGCCGGCGAAACCCGAAGCCGCCGTTCGCAAGGTCGCCATCGAGGAGCCGCCAAAGGCGAAGGCCGCCGCATAGGCCGACGCGGTGACGCGATGAATCGCGAAATCGCTGCGCGCCTCGAGGAAGCCGCCTGGCTGCTGCGCGACCAGGGCGCCGATCCCTATCGGGTCAACGCCTATCTTCGCGCCGCAGCCACCGTGCGGCGATGGCCTCACTCGCTGGACATCGTCTTTCGCGGGCGCGGCCTCGACGGCCTCGAGGAGCTGCCAGGCGTGGGACCGGGCATCGCGCGAGCGATTCGCGAGCTGATTACGCGCGGCCGCCTGCCGATGCTCGATCGATTGCGCGGCGCAGCGGATTCCGTGGCGGTGCTGGCGACGGTGCCGGGCATCGGACAGCGGTTGGCGCTGCGACTGCACGACGACCTGGGCATTCAGACGCTCGAGGATCTCGAGGCTGCCGCGCACGATGGGCGCTTGGAGCACGTGGCTGGTTTCGGCGTCAAGCGGCTCGCCGGCATCCGAGACTCGCTGGCGCATCGCCTGGGGCGACTGCGTGCGTCACCGGATCGGACCGGCGACGTCCCGATCGCGGAACTGCTGGACGTCGATCGCGAGTACCGGACCGCGGCGGCAGCCGGCACGTTGCGCACGATCGCACCGCGCCGGTTCAACCCGACGGGCGAGGCATGGCTTCCGATTCTGCATACCCGCCGCGGACCGCGGCGATACACAGCTCTCTTTTCGAACACGGCGCGCGCCCATCGCGCCGGAAAGACCAGAGACTGGGTGGTGCTGTATGTCGATGGGGCCGGCGCCGAACGCCAGTACACGGTCCTGACGGCGGCGCGCGGGCCGTCGCGCGGCTGCCGCATCGTCGCCGGCCGTGAGCAGGAGTGTCAATCGCCGGTGAGTGCGACGGCGGCCTGACGCCTAGCCACCCGATGCTCATCTGGCGCGGCTCAATGTTTGCTCTCCATCTCTGTGTTGGATTGGAGGCGACATATGAAACCGAGATTGCGCGCCGTCGTGTTGGTGCTTGCTGCGGCAGCGTTGCTGGCACCCGGTGCACCGGCCGCGGAACCGGCCCTCGAAGGGATGTACACCGCGCAGGGGTCCAACCCCGATGGCTCCGAGTACCGCGGTGTCGTCAAGATCGTGCGCCGAGGGGAGGGTTTCATGGTCGCGTGGCTTTTTCCCCATCTTGTCGGCGAGGAGATGCTGCTCGTGCTCAAGTCAGCCGGCGTCGGACTGGTCAGCGGTGGAACGTTGGCCGTCAGCTATTACGGTCAGGACGTCACTGGCATCGCCCTCTATCAGATTGAGAGCGGCGGGCAGCGTCTGGTCGGCCGATGGGCAGCCGCGAATGGCGAGGGCCAAGTGCAGTCTGAAACGCTGACGAAGCTGGCGATCCCGGCAGCCACGCCAGACACTGAAACGCCTCTGCCGCCGGGATCGAAGAAACCAGGGCAAGCGGTTGTGCTGCGCACTGGCGGCCGGTGATCCGTCACACCGCACCGACGCGTCAGCGGAGACGAGTATCCCGGTGGGCGTTCCGGATAACGCCTTCGACCGCGTGCACGTCGAATGGTTTGTTCATCACATAGTAGGCACCGCGTTCCCGGCACGCGGAACCGGCGCTCGTCGCCATGTCAACGAACCGATCGCTACGGAATATTCGACACCGAAGCAGGAAAACTTCAGCGGGGGATCCCTGCTGATTTTCGTTGCGAGACGGGATTTCGTGTGAGACGCGCGCCTTTCCACGCGACCGGACGTGGCGTGCCTCTTGCCGTGAGGGCACCTGGAGCGGTAGCTATGGCGATTGCCACTGGAGCTGCAACTGCGGTCGACGTGATCAAGGAACGGTGGGCACCGGCGCTGGACACCCTGGACGAGAGGATCCGCCAGGGACGGCGCGCCGTCGTCCGCGGTCGGCACGCCGTGGAAGATGCGGCGGCGGCCACCACGCAGATCGTCAGGACACGACCGCTGCGCGCCGTGATGATCGCCGCCGGGGCGGGAGTGTTTACCGGCGGCGTGCTCGGTTTTGGACTCGGCTGGCTGGCACGCAACAGGAAGTAGCGACGCGTGCGCGTATTCTGAACACGACACGGGAGCGTGAAGCTGGTGTCCGCTCTTCGCGGAAGGCGGATGTATGAAGTATGTGATCTCGCTGCTCGCCCTGGCCGGCGTGTTGAGCGCAGGCGCAGCAGGCCAGGAGAAACCGACACCGCCTGCTGACCCAGCCAGGCTCGCAACCGTCCGCATCACGCAGTCCGTCGCGGCGAACGGCTACCCGCTCGCCGCAGGCGTCTATGAGCTGCGCCTCACCGACGAGCATCGGACTCCGCTGCCCGGTCAGTCGTCAGACGCGGAGCGCTGGATCGAGTTCGTCTCCAACGGGGGCGTCGTGGCCCGTGACGTGGCGGTGGTCCTGCGCGACAACGACCTGCCGTCGGAGGGCGCGTCGTCCGTGCCGGCGCGTGGCGGCACCCGTGTGGAACTGCTGAAGGGCGGTGAGTTCGTGCGGATCTCTGTCAGACGCGGAGAGGAGCGATACCTCATTTATCTGCCCGTCGTTCCCTGACGCGCTCGCGGTTCGGGCGGCCCGCGTGCCCTATCCCGCCTGACACATCCTCACGGTGATCTTGTCCCCACCGCGCGGAAAATTCCGCATGACCCATCAGATCGTGCCGTCACTGCCGGCGCTTCTCCGCCTCGCGGAGCGAATCGTCTTCGATCATTGTGGAGGCATGTTCGTTGCCTGTACCCCGAACATCCGGAGGGCATCCGAGGCCATGTGGGCAGACGAACTTGACCTTCCGCCGGGAAAGCTCACCGAGGCGGTGCAGCGAGTGATCGAACGTGCCAC
>JAICQE010000171.1 GCA_025938035.1 Vicinamibacteria bacterium | reverse complement strand
CCGTTCACGGTGCGGCCGCCCGCAATCAGCACGCGGCCGTCGTCCAGCGCGGTGACGGTATGGCCGGTTCTGGCCACGCCGAGCTGGCCGCCGTTTGCCCACGACTGCGAGACCGGATTGTAGATGCCGACCTGCGAGACCAGCGTGCCGTCGCTGTAGTGCCCACCGGCGACGACGATGCGCCCGTCGGCGAGCGAGGCAGCGGCGCTGCCCTCGGGCATTGCGCCGAAGTCGCCGGCTGACGCCCAGTTGTTTGCCCCGACCTGCGGCACGTCCGCCTTGACGAGCAGCCACTGCCCGGCGCCGACGACCCCGGCGAGTACTGCGGCAAACGCTACCCGTCGCATTCCGTGCATCCTCACGCTGTTCTCCTTGGTCCTGGTCGCAGGCACACTTCTCCCGACCCGGCCAGATGGCCGTTACACATCGGGTATTGACTGGATGGTCCCGGCTCAGGTCGAGGCAACGGATGTGCCGGGATCGGGTTAATGCCCGATGGTCCGATACGCCCAAAAGTGCCGGGAACGTTCGGGCGGAGGCTTAGAAAGTTCGGCCGTGACGCGAATTCTTTCTGAAGTCGTCAGATAGGTGGATTTCGGCGGGTCTAACAACCAGATGGCGAATTCCTGTGTAAGCTATGGCAGTTTCATTCGTCATCCGGAGGTTCTTTGATGCGTGCAGCACAGATTCTGGTCCTCGCAGCCGTCGTCCTGGTTTTGGCGGCCACTTCCGCGCCGGCGCACCATTCGTTCGCCGCCGAATTCGACGCGAACAAGCCGTTCAAGATGACCGGCAAGATCACGGAAGTCAGGTGGATGAATCCGCATACGTTCTTCTACATGGACGTCAAGGATGACAAGACCGGCAAGGTGGTCAACTGGGGCATGGAGATGGGCAGCCCGAACATCCTGATGCGCAACGGCTGGCGGCGCGACACGATGAAGATTGGGGACGAGGTGACGGTGGAAGGGAGTCTGGCCAAGGACGGCACACCCACGGGCAACGCCCGCAGCGTCGTGCTGACATCGAGCGGAAAGCGTCTGTTCGCGGGATCGAGCCAGGGAACGACGCCGTAGTGGGTTGCCTGGGTAGCTGGGTGGCCTGGGTTGCCTGGGTAGCCTGGGTAGGTAGAGGCCGACGTTCACGTCGGCCTTTCTATTGATACCGGAAGATCTTCGCCCCTCCCCAACCGCACACCATCGCCGATACCGCGAGCGCCGCCACGTGCGGCGCGGCCGATCCGGCCCCGTACCCGAAGTTCACCAGCTTGTGCAGCGCATCCATCGTCCAGCCGGTGGGCAGGACGAGCGCCAGCGACTGCATCCACTCCGGCGTGATCTCGATCGGCCACCAGCACCCGCCCAGTGCGGCAAGGATCATCGTGGTCAGAACGCCGCCGCCCGCCATCTGCGGCTGCGTGCGCGCGATATTTCCAAGCAGCAGCGCGAACGACGCATTGAACGACGCCCACGCCGCGAGGACGGCCACGACCATTGGCAGAGACGGTCCCCAGTCCACGCGGAAGAGGACCCGGCCGACCAGCATGGCGAAGGCGATCTGCACGAGGCCAAGCGCCATCCGTGACGTCCATTTGCCGGCGACGACGGCACCTGGTGTAATCGGCGTCGATGCGAGGCGTCGAAGCAGCCCGTGCTGGCGCTCGACCACCAGCAGGATGGCGCCGCTCGTCAGCAGGATCAGCATGGTGAACATCACCATCGTGCCGGGCACGGCCTGCGCGAAACCCTCCGGGATCTCCTCCCGGCGGCCAGCAGCCGTGACCGCCAACGTCACCTGGCGCGGCGCGGAGGCGACCGCCGCGAGCGCTTCTGCAGAAACCGGCTGCGCGGTGGTTTTCAGCACCGCAAGATCGGCCACCACGCCGTAGAGCGCGCGCGAGACGCGGAACTGATCGAGGTTCGCGGCGACGTTGTCGTCACGAAGGTCGAGCGTGGCCTGCACCTGAGTCCCGGCCCGGACGCTGTCGTCGGTGAACGCCGGAATCACCAGGCGCCGCGAGTACTCCGCCAACGCGTCCGCCGTTGCCGGTCGATCCACACGGAAGTTGCTCGCCTTCAACCGCTCGACGATAGCGTCGAGAACGACTCCGCGCGGGGCATCCGTCCGCAACGCCAGCGGATCGGGTCGATTGGGATCGCCGCCGCCAAATCCCCCGGTCACCGTGCCAATGAAATAGAAGAACAGCAGCGGCATCGCGAACGTCCACAGCAGTGTCTCGCGCTGCCGCAGCATGAACGAGAGATCGCTGCGGGCGATGAAGGCGGCCGACCGGATCCACTCACGCATTGGCGAAGCTCCGCAGCCGGCGCCAGGAAAGCACAAAGGCCAGCACTGCCGGGATCCCAATGCCAACCGCCGCAAGTCCGATCGCCGTCGCAGACACGTCGCCGTAGAGGAGATCCTTCAGCCGCGTCACGCCAAGACCGTTCGGCGTCCAGCGTCCCACCGCGACCATCCACGCCGGCATCGCCTCGAACGGAAAGAACGAGCCGCCAAGCATCATCAGCGGAAACGTGACGACGCCGGAGAGCATCTCGGAGCCACGCTGACTTCTCGCGAACAAATGCAGCAGCGTCAGCATCGCGAGCAGGGCGCCACAGACATACGCACACCAGAGCAGCGCCACTGGCACTCGTGACCACGCCAGGTCGAACAAGGCGACGGCGCCGAGAAGGCCCGCACACGCGACGATGGACGCCACGGCGATCCCGGCGACAAGCTTCCCGAGCAAGAGACGTCCCGCGCTCTGCGGTGTCGTCAGCAGCCGGCGCAGTGTCCCTTCCTGCTTCTCATCCCAGACATCAACGCTCATGCCCTGGGCGATGAAGAGAAACGCCATGAACAGCATGCCCGGAAGGAACAATTGCCCGAAGTTCAGCGGCTGCGACCCGCTGCCGGTCTTCACCGACAGTGTGATCACCGGCGGGAGGAGCACTCCCTGCAGCTCGGTCAACCGTTGATTTATGTCGACGGCGATAGCCGCCACGTCGGCGTCCGGCGCCGGGCCTGATTGCGGCGAGCGTGCAATCCTGCTGAGCGGTTCGGAAAACAGCTGCCGCCCATAGAAGGCCCCTTCGACCACAACCTCCAGCATCTGCCGCACCATCGCCGGCAGGACACGTTCCGCCGGATTCGTCACGAGCCGCAGGCGGGCGGAACCGCTGCCGACGACGGCATCCTGAAATCCGGCCGGGATGACAAGGAGTGCCGTGGCCTCTCCCGCGTCAATCCGCCGACGCCCTTCGTCGAGCGCCACCTCCTCCAGGTCGATTGGCGTGTTGCCCTGTCGGACCGCCGTCGGAAACAAAGCGCTGAGCGCCGTGTTGTCCTGATCGACGAGCAGTACGCGCGCGCGCGGCGGCGCCTCGCTCGCACCGCTGGAAACGAAACTCAGAAGGCCACCGAGGAGCAGCGGCAGGCCGATCCAGATCGACAGCGCGGCGGGATCCGCCATGCGCCGCCGGATGTCCTTCGCCGCCGCGACCAGAACGAACCGCACCTATTCGCGCAGCTCCCGGCCGGTCAGCGTGATGAACAGACTCTCGAGGCTCGGCACGCTCAACGTCGTCTCGTGAATGTCGGATCCGGCCGAAGCCAGCGTGGTGAAGATCGCCGGCAGCTTCCGTGAGGCGCCGACGGTTGCAATCGTGAGGACGTCGGCCGCCGCGGACAAGACCTTCACATCGTCCACTGCCTCGAGCGCCCGGGTGGCGGCGGCGGGGTCGAACCGGCCGGCCAGCCGCACCAGATCCTTCTCCCCGACCATGCGGCGCAGCTCGTCGAGCGTTCCCATCGCGAGCAGCTTGCCGCGATCGACGATGGCGATGCGGTCGCAGAGATCCTGCGCTTCTTCCATGTAGTGTGTCGTGTAAATCACCGTTGTGCCGGCGCGCGCCTGTTCGCGCACGAGCTCGAGCAGGCGAACACGGCTCTGCGGGTCGACACCGGCCGTCGGCTCGTCGAGGAGCAGCACCTTCGGGTTGTGGACGATGCCACAGCCGAAGTTCAGCCGCCGCTTCATCCCGCCGCTGAAGGTGGACGTGTGGTCTTTGCCGCGATCAGCAAGGCCAATCAACGCGAGCACCTCGGCGACGCGACGCCGCAGCGGCTCTCCGGTCACGCCGTAGGCGGATCCCCAGAACTCCAGATTGGCCGCCGCGGAGAGATCGCTGTAGAGCGCCAGTTCCTGCGGGACGATGCCGAGGTGACGACGCGCTGCCGGCCCGTCGGTCACCACATCGTGTCCGCTGACGGTTATCCGCCCCGAGGTCGGCTTCAGCAGGCCGGAGATGCAGCTGATGGTTGTCGTCTTGCCGGCGCCGTTCGGACCAAGAAGGCCGAAAATGCTGCCCTTTTCGGCCCTAAAGCTGACGTCGTCGACAGCGACGAGGTCGCCGTACTGCTTGCGCAGCTGCTGAACGTCAATCATGACGTCACGTAGTGTCCGCTTTCAGGCGGAGTCTGGCGGATAGTACACTGCCGTCATGACGACACAAGCCGTTGCGTTGTTCCTTGCTGCGTCAATGGCTGCTGTCGCAGCGCAGGAGACCGCAGCCGCGCAGGAAACCAGGGTTCCGGAAGACTCGCAGCTCGTGTCGATCAACGGCTGCGCGAAGAACGGCAACTTCATCGTCGGCGAACGCCGCGAGGATCAGCCCGGCTCGCTCGAAATCGAGCCCGGGCGGCGGTTCCGCCTCGAAGGCGCGAAGAAGCTGTTGAACGACATCAAGGCGCACCAGCGCACGGCCATGCAGGTCACCGGACTGATTCGCAAGGTCGACGTAAATGGACCGCAGGGAGTAGGCGTGCTGGGCGGCCGCGTGCGAATCGGCGGGGCGCGCGTGCCTCAGGATCCGATTTCGAATCCAGCCCGCGACCCCGCGTATAACCAGGCAATCATCGACGTCCGGTCGTGGAAAGCGCTGACGGGAGACTGCAGATAGTCAACCCCCAACGCCCAACTCCCAAGTCTGCAACGTAGCGTCTTGGGAGTTGGGATTTGGAAGTTGGGAGTTTATTTCTTGGTCGCGGTGAGCTTCGTTCCGTTGGCGGTCAACGTCATCGTATTGCCGCTGACCTTGCCGGTGTAGGTCGTCCCACCGGCGGTGAACGTCACGTCGTCGCCGCGCAGCTTGCCGTTCGACACCTGCGCCGATCCGAGCGTGCCGCTCAGCATCTGGAACGTCTGGTTGAGCGTCAGCGTGCCGCGGCCCGGAACGTCCCATGCGCCCTGAACCTTCGCCGGCACGATCCACAGGTGAGCGGTGCACCAGCTGACGCAGTCGCCGCCGACGGTCTGCGTCTCGTCCGGCGTCCAGTCCTCCATCGTGAAGGTGTTGGAGACGATGCGCGTGCCAGGGCGCATGTTGAGGATCGTCGGCCGCAGTTTCATGTTCAGCTGCGGCAGCAGGAACAGCGTGATGACGTTCGCCTTGGAGAAGTCGGTCTCGAAGATGTCGGCCTTGCGGAAGGTGGCCTTATCGGCAACGCCGGCGGTCTGCGCCGCCTTCTGCGAGAGCGCCACCATGTCGGGGTTGTACTCGATGCCTTCCGCGCGGGCGCCGCGCTTCGCGGCCGTGATGACCGTGCGGCCGTCACCCGAGCCGAGGTCCATGTGGAAGTCCTGCGGCGTCAGCTTGGCCATGTCGAGCATCTTCTCGACGAGGGCCTGCGGCGTCGGGACCCACACGACGTCCTTGCCGGGCTGCCCGACCTGCGGCTCGAACGGCTTCGTCTGGGCGCCGGCCTGCGCGAACGCGGTGCCATGGGCCAGGACCACGGACGTCACAAAAATCAACAGAACACGTGCGTAGCGTGAATTCATCATTAACCTCGTAAACCTGAAGGCCATATCGCATTCCCTAAATGCGCTAGCGCGGATTTCGTGGGGCGAGCCTTGCAGGCTCGCCTCGCGAACCCGCAGGGTTCGCGCCACGGACGTGAAATCCGCGTTAGGAAGCGGAATCTTAATACGATTCGCGCTTTAATTACGCGCATGAAGCTCATAGCGCTTACCGCGATGTCCCTTCTGCTGTCGACCTTGCTCGGCGCGCAGTCCCCTATTCCCACCCGCGGCGGCGGGGCAGGCGGGCGCCAGGCCGGGCAGGGACCGCGCGCGGGCGGGGCCTTCGATGCCTCGACCCTGCCGTCGAGCCCGGCGGCCGTGCCGCTGCCGTCAATGAGCCCACCAGTCGGCGGACCCGGCCCGATGTTCGAATCGCTGATGGCCCTGCCTGCCGGCGACGATCTCGCGCACTTCAAGTACGAGGCATCCGAATACTTCGTGTCCGGCACGGCGAGCGGCCAGCCGTACACGACGCGGATCGTGATCCGGAAACCGGTGGACGCCGCGCGCGGCAGCGGCCTGCTGCTGGCGGAATCGATGCACCCGAGCGGCAACGCGTGGATGTTTCACTTCACGCACCGCTACTCGATGAGCGCGGGGCATATCGGCCTCGACGTGCTGACCAGCACGCACGAGCCGTTCGTCGAGTTCAACGAGCAGCGCTACCGGAATCTTCGCGTTGCGCCGGGGCAGGCGCCGGAAATCCTCGCGCAGGTCGGCGCGCTGATGAAGTCGAAGGACAGCCCGATTGCCGCGTACCGGATTCGCAAGATCATTCTGGCTGGAACGTCGGCGTCCGCGGCGGTCGTAATCAATTACCTGCCGGCGCATACCGTGCTTCGCCTTGCGGACATGCGTTCGATCTACGACGGGTTCCTGCCGACCAGCACTGGAGCGACGATCGCGGTGCAGGCGACGGCCGGCGGCACGGCGCGGCCGGTCGACGTTCCGATCGTGCAGGTGCCGACGATGACCGAAGTGGCGTCGGCCAACGTGACGGCGCGGCAGGACAGCGACGCGCCGGGAAATCAGTTTCGCGTCTACGAGTTTCCCGGCATGGCGCACATCGATTCGCGCGACGCGGCGGCCTACTACCCGAACCCGTGCAAGCTGCCGATCAGCCGCTTTCCCATGGCGGCGTACATGTCGGTCGCGCTGGACCATCTGTGGAAGTGGGTGGACAAGGGCACGGTTGCGCCGCGCGCCGATCGCATTCTCGTGGACCGCAACGACGCGAACGACGGATCGCTCATGGCGCTCGACGAATACGGCAATCCTCGCGGCGGCATCCGCAACCCGTACGTCGACGTGCCGGTGAAAGCGTTCGCCGTTCGCAACGCCGGCGCGTCTCCACCCGTTGCCAACGCGCATCCGTTCGTGGCGTCACGGACACCGGAAGCGCAGGCGCAGCTGTGCGGACTTGCCGGCTACGAGGTGGCGATGACGCCGGCGCAATTGAAGAAGCTCTACAAAGACGCGAAGTCCTATCGCGCGCGGGTCGAGAAGCGCCTCGACGAGCTGACGAAGCAGGGCTGGTCGCTGCCGGTGTACCGGGAAATCATTCTCAGGGACGCCGCTGCGGTGAATTTCTGAGGTCCGCCTGACGGCGGACACTACAACAGGCCAAGGCGGACACTGCGACAGGCCCTAATACAGCCTCGTCGCGTAGCTCTCGTCGATCGACGCCTGCAGCTCCTCGACGCTCTGCGGCGTCACGTTTTGGTCCTTGAGCATCTGCGCGTAGGTCGGCAGCTCGGTGCGCTCGATACGATAGTCGTCCTGCCACAGCCTGGAGCGCATCAGCGCCTTCGCGCAGTGCAGGTAGGCTTCGCGCACGGTCACGCGCATCGCGGAGCGCGGGTGCTTTCCGTGCACGGTCCAGCGTTCGACGAACGCCGGCTCCATCGTGATCTCGGCCACGCCGTTAATCCGCAGCGTCTCGTTGACGCCAGGGATGAAGAACAGCAGCCCCACCTGCGGATTGGCGACGACGTTGGTCAACGAGTCGAGCCGGTTGTTGCCGGGCCAGTCGGGAATGAGGAGCGTCCGATCGTCGAGGACGTGCACGAATCCGGGGCTGTCGCCGCGCGGGGTCACATCCGAGCCGCCGGCGCTCGACGTCCCGAGGCACAGAAACGGCGACAGGCTGATGAAGCGGCGCATATGCGCGTCGAGTGCGGTCAGCGATTTGCGCAGCGATCGTTCGAGCGGCTGCGGGTAGCAGTCGCGCAGTTCTTCACGGGTGGCGATGGTGCTCATAGGGTCCTCTGGCTGAAAGGCCGACCTGAAGGTCGGCCTCTACGAGATCGAATTCTACCGAGAGGCGTGTTGATGTTCGGCATATTCCACGCGCCCATCTGCGTGACGGGCAAAACGCGCCTGGCCGCGCGGATGAACCGGGGCGGTCACCGGAAATGGCCAGCCGCCGAACTGGGTTCGACGGTAGTCCTGAAACGCCTGTTCCAGCTCTGCGCGCGTGTTCATCACGAAGGGCCCGTATTGCGCGACGGGCTCGCCGATCGGCCGCCCCTGCAGCAGGAGGATCTCAATCGGACCGCGATTCGCCACGATGGCGACCGTTTCGTCGGCCTTGATCTGCACCGCCGCCGGGCCCGGGATGTCCCGACCCGCAACCGTCAAACCTTTCCCCGCAAATTGGTGCAGCGTGCGGACGGTCCGCGCGCCCCGCGCCGCAGGAACGGTCCACGCCGCTCCCTCCTCCATCGCGATGGACCAGATCGCCAGATCGGCCTCGGGATCGGCGCCCCACGAATGCGGCGGCGGCGGCAGCGGCTCGACGTCGCTGACCGCGCCGGCAATCACCGTCACCTCGACCTTCGTGCCGTTCGTATCGGCATAGAAGCGGCGCGGGATCTGGTCGTTCCAGAACATCGTGAAGTAGGCCGGAACCATCTTGTTCTTCGCCGGCAGGTTCAGCCACAGCTGAAACAGCTCCAGCGTGTTCGGACCATTCGGATTGAGCAGCGGAAACATCTCCGAATGCACCACGCCGGACCCGGCAGTCAGCCACTGCACGTCGCCCATCCCGAAGCGCGCCGTCGCGCCGAGTGAGTCGGAGTGATCGATGTAGCCCTTGCGGACGATGGTCACGGTCTCGAAGCCACGGTGCGGGTGCTGCGGAAACCCGGGGACGACGTCGCCGTGGTACATGCGCCAGCCGTCCTTGCCCTCGAAGTCCTGCCCGATGTCGCGCCCTGCGAGCGACGCCTTCGGGCCGAGCTGGTCGTTCCCTGCGGGATAGAGATCGAGGTGGTGAACGCAGAAGAGGAACGGGTCCTGGGTCTGCCAGCGCTGGCCGAGCGGTTCAATGCGAACGATCACGTCCTTAGAGTCGTTCGTAACGTTCGGGTCGTTCGGATCGTTCGGATCGTTCCACATGCGGCCAGCGTATTACGCGTCGGGCATTG
>JAICQE010000037.1 GCA_025938035.1 Vicinamibacteria bacterium | reverse complement strand
GTCGAGGACTTCGCCGTCGCGATTTCCGAGGATGTTCGTCGAGTACCACCCGCGAACACCGATCAGCCGGGCTTTGAGGCCCGGCGCAATGATGGTCTTGATCAGGGTCTGGCCGGTCTTCATGTCGTTGCCGGCGAGAGGTGCCTTCGTGCGACCCGCCAGTTCGAGCATCGCCGGGATGTCTGCGGTCAGGTTGGGCGCCGCGTTCGCGAACGGGATGCCCTCACGGATCGCGGCGTAGGCGTAAACCATGCTCGACGGGATCGAATCGTCGCTCTGCTCGAGCGCTTTCTCGAAGGCGGCAACCGAGGCGTGCGCCGCGGTCTGCTTCATGAAGACTTCCGTGCTGCCCGTCCAGATCATGACGAGGCGGTCGCAGCCATGCTTCGACTTGAACGCGCGGATGTCGGCGACGACCTGATCCGCCAGATCGCGCTTGTTCTTGCCCTTCTTGACGTTCGGACCGTCGAGACGCTTGACGTAGCGCTGATCGAAGACCGCCGGCATCGGCTTCACCGCCTCGAGCTCGCCGCGGACCTGATCCAGCAGCCCGGGGTCGAGCACGCCGGCCGTCCGCGCCGCCGCGTAGCAGTCTTCCTCGAAGATGTCCCAGCCGCCGAAGACGACATCGTTCAGATCCGCCAGGGGGACGAACTCGTTGATCTTCGGCGCGCGCGCCTCGCTGCGCTTGCCGAGCCGGATGGTGCCCATCTGGGTCAGTGAGCCTATTGGAAGGGCCAGACCCTTCCGAATCGCGTACACGCCCGCGATCGTGGTGGTGGCGACGGCGCCGAGACCCACGAGCAGCACGCCAAGCCTGCCGTGTGCCGGCGCTACGTCCAGTGGTGGAGTCACAATCGGGCACTATATCATTCCGCCTGCGGCCAGGTTGTGGCCGGACCGTGAGGAAATGCGCCGTTTTCTGCGAAAACCTGCCTCTGAACGCGACCCGCTGACGGTCACGATGAGCGGCGTCCGACTCGGCGAACGGGTGCTGCAGATCGGCAGCGGCGACGCTCGCTCGATTGCCTTGATCGCGGCAAAGACCGGTCTCACGGGAACGGCCGCCATCGTCGTCGCCGACGACCATGCCGCGGTTCGGATCCGGCGCGCTGTGACCGACGCCGGCGCTCTGGTGGACCTGCGCGTCGTCGCAGAGAGCGGTCTGCCATTTGACGACGCCTCGTTCGATGCGGTCGTGATTCACGACGTGTCGGCTATCGCCGAAGGGCAGGGCGACAGGCCCACGCACTGGCTGCACGAGTGCCACCGCCTGCTTCGCAGCGGCGGCCGTATCGTCACGATCGAGCGGGGCACGCCGGTTGGCCTCCGTTCTCTGTTTGCAGGACGACCCTCGCCCGAAGACCGAATCGTCCGGTTCGGGGATGGCGGCCCAACGTCGAAGGCTCTCAGGGCTGCCGGCTTCACGACGGTCCGCGACCTCGCGGACCGGGAAGGGCTTCGCTTCACCGAGGGGTTCAAGACCGATTAGTGGACAGCCCGACCGTCCGATACGCGCCACAAGTCCAGTTATTCCCGTAAATTGCGCCTGATTTTGCCCCTGTTCATGAGGGCAAGGGATTTGCCTCGACGCTGGTGTCCATGTCCCCGGATCCGCAGGACGTCTACACAGTCGAGGAAGTAGCCCGCGCAGCCGGCGTTCCAGCCACCGCCGTCAGGGCGGTGCTCGCGAGCGGCGAAATCCGCCCGATCGCCGGAACTGCATTTCTCAGCGCGCCCGACGCAGTGAAGGCCGGCCGTCTCTTGCAGGCGGAATGGGCGGCGGCGGCGACGGCGGCCGTCCAGTCGATTCCCGCCGCCGACCCGGAGCCGTTATTTGCGCGTGTTGTTCGGAAATCGGGGTTTTCAGACCGGCGACGCAGCGTGCACACAGCCGGATCGTCGGCAATCCATGCCGTCCTGCTGGTGGTTCTGCTGTGGTGGACCTCCGGGCCCACCGAGACGGCAACCGTCACCGAGCGCCACGAGCCAGCTCGCCTCGTCTTCCTGATCACGCCCGGACCCGGCGGCGGCGGTGGTGGAGGTGGGTTGAAGAATCCGCTGCCTCCCCGGAAGGTCGAACGGAAGAGCCCCGCGCGCGCGAAAACACAGGTTCCGAAGGCCACTCCCGAGCGCGTGCTCGCGTCCCGGCGCGTCGAAGTGGAACCTCCGCGACCCGTACCGCCGCCCGCTCCGACGCCGAAGCCCGTCGAGAAAGCGCCCGAGCCGCTGCCCTCGCGCGTCCTTGTCGCACCGGTCGTCGCAACCGCGGGCAGCGATCGCGACCGCGACGGCGTGGTGGAGCGCGGGCGGAACACGGGTGAAAGCCAGGGCGCAGGCGCCGGAGGCGGAGCGGGGACCGGTCAGGGTATAGGCAGCGGTGAAGGGCTCGGCTCGGGCATTGGCGATGGCTCCGGTGGAGGCACCGGCGGCGGACCGTTCCGGCCCGGCAGCGGAATCGAGCCGCCGCGACTGCTCCGCGAGGTGAAAGCCGAGTACACCGACGAGGCGCGCCGCCGGGGAATCACCGGCGATGTTGTGCTCGAGATCGTCGTCAGGCGGGACGGATCCGTTGGTGAGGTCACCGTTCTGCAGGGCCGCGGCGCCGGACTCGATCAGCGGGCCGTTGCGGCCGTTCGGCAGTGGCGGTTCAGACCGGCGCGCAGGCGCGGCGAACCGGTGGACGTCATCGTGGAAGTCGCCGTGGAGTTCACCCTGAGGTAACTGGATATGTTTCTTGTGGCTCTATCAATCACCGCTGTTATCGTGGCCTGCGCCGCGGCGGCCTATGCGTGGCGGGTCGCGCATCAGGATCGGCTTCGCTCCGAGGCGCGCGTCGCCGCACTGGCCGCGGCCATCGACGGGACTGCCGGCGACGTCCCGGCGGCGATGTTCGAGCGCGCACCGCGAACGCGCCTGCAGGGTCGGCCGCTGCTGAAATTGGGCGTCGGCTTCGCGATGGCCGTCGCCATCATCGTGCTCGTCGCCATGAGCAGCGACCGCCGTGCGACCTCGGCCGCCGAGCCGCCGGCGGCCCCGACCGCGCAATCAACGCAGGAGCTGGAGCTGCTATCGATGCGCCATGCGCGCGCCGGCGACAATATGACGGTCACCGGACTCGTTCGCAACCGCGGTGAGGCCGCATCCGCGGCAATCATGGCGGTCGTATTCGTCTTCGATCGGGACGGCGGGTTTGTGGCCAGCGGCCGTGCCCCGCTGGAGTTCCCCAGAATCGCGAAAGGCGACGAATCGCCGTTTCAAGTCACGATCCCGGACGTGAACGAAGTAGGCCGCTACCGTGTGAGCTTCCGCACCGAATCTGGTATCGTCCCGCACGTGGATCGCCGGGCAACACTGCAGGTATCCAATTGAGGACCGCCATGCGAATCCCTCCCGTCCTCGCCGGGCTCGCCGCCGTCGTCGTGGCGGCGGTGTCCGTGACCGCGCAATCGTCCGACGGCTTCCGCTTCCGCAGTGGCGTGGAGCTGGTCAACGTCACCGCCACCGTCACCGACGACAGCGGCCGATTCGTCGCCGGGCTGCGCAAGGAGGACTTCACCGTCTACGACGACGGCGTCAGGCAGGAGGTGTCGCACTTCAGCAGCGATCGTGTGCCGGTCAGTCTCGGGATCGTCCTGGACACGAGCGGAAGCATGACGAGCGACAAGATCGCCACCGCCCAGGCAGCCATCGACCGGTTCATCTATGAACTGCTCGGCAAGGACGACGAGCTGTTCTTCATGGAGTTCGCGAATCGCCCGCGGCTCACCCAGCAGTGGACGAAGGATCGCCGCCTGATCAGCCGCGCGGTGGGCCGGGTCAATCCGTCTGGCGGAACCGCGCTGTACGATGCGGTCGCTGAAGCGCTGCCACTCGCCAACGCCGGCGAGAACCGCAAGAAGGCGGTCCTGGTGATCTCCGACGGCAACGACTCGAACAGCGATATCAGCGTCGGCGAGCTGCGTCAGCTGATTCGCGAGAGCGAGGTGATGGTATACGCCCTCGGCGTCGACAGCACCAGTCGCAGCCGCTCCGGAGGCCAGGTGTCACCGCCACCGACGATCCCGAGCCCCATTCCGTTTCCCTTCCCCTTCCCCGGCGGGAGGCGGCCCGTCCTGCCGCAGACGACCGGCGGGATTTTCGGCGGGCGGAATACCAGCGCTGAACGGGTCAACGCGGCCGCCCTGCGTCAGATCACCGACGATACGGGCGGGCGCACGGAAATCGTCCGCGGATTCGAGGGGCTGGACGCCGCGACCGCTCGCATTGCCGACGAATTGAGCAAGCAGTACTACCTGGCGTACGCCAGCAGCGGGGAGAAAGACGGCCGGTGGCACGCTATCCGCGTGGAGGTTCGCGATCGCCGCATGATCGTCCGGGCACGCCGGGGGTACGTGGCGTCGTAGCCCGCCGCTTTGGGAATCGGCGGTTGGAAGTTGGGAGTTATCATCGGTCTAAGTGCGTGTTCCCCTCATCGCGCTCGGGCTGAGCATGCTCGGCGGCCTGGGCGGCCTTCTCGTCGCTTCGGGCATTCTTCTCATTAACGACTCGCGCCGGGCGCGCCTCATTCCCTGGCTCGTGAGCTACGCCGTCGGCGCGCTGCTCGGCGTCTCGATGCTCGCCATCCTCCCGAACGCGCTGGACAGTCTGCCGGCCCCGCGTGTGTTCGGCACACTGCTCCTCGGGATCCTCGCATTCTTCGTCCTCGAAAAACTCGTGCTGTGGCGGCACTGCCACATCCATGATTGCGAAGTGCACGACGGCAGCGTCTTTCCGGTGCTGATCGGCGATGCGTTCCACAACTTCGTGGACGGCGCGGTCATCGCCGCCGCGGTCATGACGTCCGTGCCGCTCGGCGTCAGCACGGCGCTGGCGGTGGCCGCTCATGAAATTCCCCAGGAGGTCGGCGACTTCGCCATCCTCCTCCACGCCGGCTATTCCCGCCGCCGAGCGCTGCTCCTGAATGTCACATCCGGGCTGGCCAGTGCCGGCGGAGCGATCGTGGCGCTGGTTGCGTTGAACCAGGTGCCGGTCATCCTGCCGTATTGCCTCGCCCTCGCCGCGGCGAGCTTTCTCTACGTGGCCATGGCGGATCTGATTCCCGGTCTGCACCGCGGCCGCACCGACGCCCATTCCATGCGTCAGATCGTCCTCATCGCGGCAGGGGTGGCGACCGCGTTCGTCCTGGTTCAGTAGGCAGATCGGCGCACTTCGGCTGGCAGAAGCTTTGCCGTCGGAGCGTCTGGAGGCTGGCGCGGCCCTGGACCCACTACAATGCGGCCGCGCGTCATACCCTGTGTCATAGCCGCGACCGCGCCGGTCTCCACCTCAGGAGGAAGTCACATGTGGACACGGTTTCTCGCGTCAGCGTTGGTGGTACTCGCGCTGACTGTTCCTGCTTTTGCGCAGGACCCCTCGTCGTTACAGATCTTCCGCAACGTGCAGCGGCAGGTCCTCACCTACTCGCACTTCACGGTGTTCGACTCGGTGAATGCCCGGATCAAGGACGGTGTCGTCACGCTGACCGGGAAAGTGCTGATGCCGTTCAAGAAGGACGATCTGGGAGAACGCGTCGCCAAGGTGCGCGGCGTCAAAGCGGTCAACAACCTGCTCGAGATTCTGCCGGCATCGAAGTCCGACGACGAGCTGCGTAGAGGAATCGCCGACGCGATTTACAGCAACGCGTCGCTCTCACGGTACGGCGCGCAGGTCAACCCGCCGATTCACATCATCGTCGAGCGCGGCCGGGTGACGCTGGAAGGCGTCGTCAACAACAACGTCGACCGGCAGCTGGCGTACACGATCGCCTCGATGTTCCAGGCGTTTTCGGTGAAGAACGAATTGCGAACCGACGAGGAAATGAAGAAGGAGCTCGAAAAGCTCTAGGCCGGCAGGTCCTTCGAGAGCTGCAGCTCGTCGACGATCGGAATGTCCGCGAAGCCGACGAGCCCTTCATTCTGCGGCTGAGCGGCAATGGCGCCGGGCAGCACCCGGGTGACCCGATATCCCCGGCGCAGGTAGAAATACTGCGCCGGAATGTTGTCGTTCGAAAGCGTGACGACGACTCTTCCCAGTTCGAGCCGGCGGGCGAGCAGCTCCGCTTCGGCCAGCAGGTAGCTTCCAATCCCGGCACGCTGCCACATCGGATCCGTCGCCAGCGCGATGATGTGCAGCGCCGCTGAGAGGCGCCGCCACGCCAGCGCACCCGACACGCCGCCCTCCGTCTCGGCGACGAGCAGATCCGCGTGCTCGGGCGTCACCGGCTGGCCGTCGGCAACGAGCTGACGGCCGCCGAACTCGCGGCGGAAGATGTCCTCGGCAACCTCGCGGTCCGCGGCCGTGGCTTCACGCACCAGCGGCGGAGCGAGATCGACGCGCGGCCGGCAGCCGCACACCACCTGGAGGCGCGCGTCGGGCCACGCGGCGACGCGGCCACAGCGGCCGCACCGCAGCACTGCGGGCCATGGCGCCTGCGGCCGCATCAGACGGGCGACTCCGCGACGTCGGTCTGGCGTCCGCGGCGGGCGAGCCACCACACAACGGCGGCAAACGTGAGCGCGGCGGCGACCACCGTCGAGCCGAACAAGAGCAGCGTCCTGTACAGGATCGACTCGGGCGCCATCTGGACGCGGAGGTCCAGCGGCTCCCCGTCTGTGCGGACGGAGAGCGGCTGTTCCCACTCGAGAATGTTGCCGCGGCGCACGTGGGCGGAGCTGTTGTGGAACAGGATCTCGCTCGGCAGGTGCAACCGGAAGGCGACCAGCTCGCTGCCATCCCATCCGACGTCGCTGACATGGCGGCCGGCAGACGGTCCGACGACCTGATTGAACTCGATGCGATCGCTGTCGCGGCGGAACTCGTACCTGGACCATCCGAACATCCGGATCTGCGCCAGCCTGCGGACGTCGTCCACCTGAACGCTGACGTGGACAAACCGACGACCGTCGTGCCGCGACGTGCTGAGTGCGACGGCGGAGTCCGGATGCGCAAACAGCGCGCGGACACGGTCGCGATCGAGCCGCGCGCGAGCGTCGGTGGGCAGGTCAACGCCGTGCAGCGCGACAAGCGCGGGCACCGACGCGTTGAGATTGAGCGTCGCCGAGCCGTCGAGACCGAGGTACAACTCCTCTTCGTACTCGTACTGCGGCTTGAGCACGCGACCGCTGCATGCGGTGGCTATCGCACTACAGCAGAGCACGACGCACACGGCGACGCGTCCTGCAATCGGCATGACCAGCAATCATATCTGAGATACTTCCTGACACATGGCCGTTCGGCTCGCTGACACTCGCGCAGGGCAGGCCCGCCGCACCCTCTTTCTGATCGACGGAAGCTCACAGATGTACCGGGCCTATCATGCGTTCCGTGGGCGCGGACTGTCGAATCAGGAAGGACAGACCACCCATGCGGTCTACGTCTTCGTCACCATGCTTCGCAAGCTGATCGCCGATCACCACCCGGAGTACATCGCGGCATCGTTCGACCTCGCCGGGCCGACCTTTCGCGATCAGCTGGTCGCCGACTACAAGGCCAACCGGGCGGCGATGCCGGACGACCTGGCCGAGCAGATCAACTGGGTCCATCAGGCATGCGAGGCGATGGGCGTGCCGATCCTGACGGCGGCCGGCTACGAGGCCGACGACGTCATCGGAACCGTGGCCACGCGTGCGCGCGCCGACGGCTTCGAGGTCGCCATCGTCTCGATCGACAAGGATTTCTTTCAGATGGTCGGCTCGGGAATCCGCGTCTACGATCCGCGCGAGGACGGCGCCTGGTTCGACAGCGACGGGGTCGTCGAGAAGTTCGGCGTACGGCCGGAACAGGTCACCGACGTGCTGGCGCTCGTCGGCGACACCAGCGACAACGTCGCCGGCGTTCCCGGGATCGGCAAGAAGGGAGCCGTCGACCTCGTCACGCAGTTCGGTGGGCTCGACGCGATGCTCGAACGGCTGGGCGAGCTGAAACCGAAACAGCGCGAGACCTTGTCCACGCATCGGGAAGACGCGCTGCGCAGCCGGGAGCTCGTCACCATTCGCACGGACGTTCCGCTCGACATCGACTTCGAGTCGTTGCGCTATCGCGGCGCGTCGCGCGAACGATGCTACGAGCTGTTTACCCGCCTCGCGTTCCGGACTCTCGTCAACGACTACGCGCCGACGGCGGACACGATTCAGAAGGATTACCGGCTCGTCCCGACGCTGACCGAGCTCGATGCGCTCATCGAGGATCTGCGGCGGGCCGGCGAGTTCGCCTTCAGGATCATCCCGGATTCGCCGTCCGCCATGCGGGCGCGCATCGTCGGCATCGCCTTTTCCACACGCGATCGCGACGCCCGCTACGTACCGCTCGGTCACCAGAACGCCGACACGAACGACGACCTGCTGGCCAGCGCCGCGGCGCCGACGCAAGTCGATGCGCGGGCCGCCCTCGATCGACTGCGGACGATCTTCGAAGATGAGGCCGTCCGCAAGGTGGGGCACGACGTCAAGTTCGAAATCATCGTGCTCGCCGGACATGCAATCGCGCTTCGCGGCGTGGCGTTCGATTCGATGCTTGCCAGCTATCTCCTCGACGCCACGCGGTCCGGTCACCCGCTCGAAGAGACCTCGCTCGAGCACCTCGGCTACAAGGCACTGACGGACGAAGACGTCTGCGGACGCGGTGCCAGGGCCGTGTCGTTCGCCCGGCTCGCGCCCGAGGCGCTCCTCAATTACGCGGGCGAGCGGGCCGACCTCGCCCGCCAGCTGTCGAACCGGCTGGCGCCGCTGCTCGTCACCGACCACCTGGAGCCGGTCTATCGCGAGCTCGAGATGCCGCTGATTCCGGTGCTGGCCGACATCGAACGCGCCGGCATCGGGCTGGACGCGGTGGCCCTGGGCGCCCAGTCGCGCCATGTCGAGCAGGAACTGGCCGGGTACACGGCGCGCATCTTCGAACTCGCCGGCGAAGAGTTCAACATCAACTCACCGCAGCAGCTGGGCCGCATCCTCTTTGAAAAGCTGCAGCTCACCCCGGGGAAGAAAACGGGGAAAACGCGATCCCAGTCCACGGCGGCGGAGGTCCTGGAGGAGCTCGCGCTGTCGCACGACCTGCCGCGCCTCGTTCTCGAGTGGCGCGCGCTGCACAAGCTGAAGAGCACCTACATCGACGCGCTGCCGCTGATGGTGCATCCCGAGACCGGCCGTGTACACACCTGTTTCAACCAGGCTGTTGCGGCCACCGGGCGCCTGAGCAGCTCCGATCCAAACCTGCAGAACATTCCGATTCGCACGGAACTGGGGCGGGAGATCCGCCGCGCCTTCATCGCCGCGCCGGATCACGTGCTGATTTCCGCCGACTACTCGCAGATTGAGTTACGGGTGCTCGCGCACATGGCCGGCGAGGAAGCGCTGATCGAAGCGTTCCGAACCGGCGAGGACATCCACGAGCGCACGGGGTTGAAGCTGTTCGGGCCCGACAGCGGGCTCGACAGGCACGTGCTGCGCAGCCGCTCGAAGATGGTCAACTATGCCGTCCTCTACGGAAAGACGCCGTTCACGCTGTCGCGCGACATCAACGTGACGCAGGAAGCCGCGCAGGAATTCATCGACGCGTACTTCGCCGGCTTTCCCCGGGTTCGCGCCTTCATCGATCGCCTCCTCGACGAGGCGCGCGTGACGGGCGTCGTCCGGACGATGGCCGGGCGCCGGCGGCTGGTGCCGAACCAAACCAGCCCCCAATTACAGATGCGCGCGCCGGCCGAGCGCGAGGCCGTCAATATGCCGATTCAGGGCTCAGCGGCGGACATCCTCAAGAAGGCCATGATCGATCTGCACGCGGAGCTTCCACGCCGCGGGCTGAAGACACGGATGATCCTCACCGTTCACGACGAGCTGCTGTTCGAGAGTCCGCGCGACGAAGCCGACGCCGCAGCGGCGCTCGTCCGCGATCGAATGGAGAACGCGATGGCGCTGAGCGTGCCGCTGACCGTGGACGTCGGCATCGCCGAGAATTGGAGAGACGCGAAGCCTTAAAGGCAGGCCTCAGGAATCAGGGCTCAGGCCTCAGGGCTGGTCAAGGGATCGGGGACGAGGCGAGAGGTACGCAGTAACTGAGAATCGAAGTCGTTGGGCCGGTGATCAGAAACCGCGTACGAGATCGCATGTCGGTTCCCGCGCGACGAGCAGCCTGCCCTGGGTTATCAGGTTCGCAAGTCATCGCTGTCGATTCCTTCAAACGTCGCGGAGGGCTTCTCGCGGCATTCGACAGCCTTCTATTGTTCAGCACCTCTGGACGGCGCACGCCTCCGGCGCGGAGCGGGAGACGCAGCTAACCGTGGGCACTCGAATCGGAATCGTCAGTGAGGTCGAAGCAGAAGCGCTCATTCGTGACGCAGCGGAAGTGGGGCGAATGATCAACGGATTGGTCGCATCACTCGAACGCGGCCGCTGCCGTTAACGCCTAAAGACTTTGGGCCCGAATCACCAAAGCCGTCACTGATGTCTGGACCAGCCCTGAGGCCTGATTCCTGAGGCCTGAGGCCTGCTCATTTCCAATCCGTTTTCAGCTTTTCCCATTCGGCGCGCATGGCGGCGGCGCCGTCCGCCTGTTCACGAACCGGACGCATCCGAGCGCGTTCGGGGATGAGCACTTCCATCGCGACCCGATCGAGATCGGCGCGCAGGTCCGCGGCATCGGCGCCGAGCGCGGCGCGGACCCAGCCCGCGACTGCGGCATCCCATGCGCGATCGAGATCTCCGCTCCCGCGCGCGCCCACGACGAGCCAGTAGTTCGCGACAGCGCTGCCGGGGTCGTCGCGCAGCTCGTCCTCCATCCGCTCGACGATGCGCGCATACACGGGGCTGCGGCGATCGGCCGGACGCGCCTGGGCCTGACGGTCGAGCGCGTTCGACCACCAGTCGAGGAGCTTGCCGCGCTCGCCAACGCCGAGCAGTGCCGCACGTCCCAGTGCGTTGTCGAACACGTCGGCCGCGGCACCGAAGGCGTCGCCGAAATAGAGGGTCTGTCCGAGGCCAATGAGCAGGTCGAGTTGATCGCGCGGCGTCAGCGCGTCGATCCGTACGGCGGCCAGGCTCGTACGCGCCGCCGCCAGATCGTCGGCGGCGCCTCCGGAGCGAAAGCGCTCCAGGTGGGCGCGTCCGAGGACCAGCGACGCCGCATCCCCGACCTTCGGGTCGACGCGCGCCGCCGCGGCAGCGTCAATCGCCGCGTCATAACTCCCCGAGTTGTACAGCGCGCGAGCACGAGCCAGCGCAGCCGGCTGCGCCGCCACGGAGGCGGCCGGCAGGACCGCGAGCGCCAGCGTTACCACGAGGCGTGTCATGGTCGAATCGTAGATCACGTTGTCGGTCCGCTGCCCGGCTGCCCCGAAATGCGTTTGGTACAATTGCGCCGATGCGCGAACCGGTGATCGTGCCGCGGGATCAGCACACCATCTCGCGGAAAGAGGTCGATCCCGACGCGCTCAAGGTGCTGTACCGGCTGCACCAGAACGAATACGTCGCCTATCTCGTCGGTGGCAGCGTACGCGATCTCCTCCTCGGCCGCCGGCCGAAGGACTTCGACATTGGCACCTCCGCCCATCCGTACCAGGTCAAGCGCCTCTTCAAGAACTGCTGGATCATCGGTCGCAGGTTCCGGCTGGCCCACGTCCGTTTCGGTCCCAAGACGATCGAAGTCGCGACGTTTCGCCGCCAGCTGAGCGCCCAGGAGCTCGCCGCACCCGACGAACCCTCTCCAGGCGCGGCTGGTGGCGACGGTGGGCAGGACACCACGGAGCCGGCGGAGCGCGCGGATCGACTGCTGCACCGCGACAACACATTCGGCACGCCCGAAGAGGATGCGTTCCGGCGCGACTTCACGATCAATGCGCTGTTCTACGACATCGGTTCGTTTTCGATCATCGACTACACCGGCGGCCTGCAGGACCTGAAGGACGGTCTCGTTCGCTCGATCGGCGATCCGGTTGAACGATTTCAGGAGGACCCGGTCCGCATGCTGCGCGCGGTCGCCATGGCCGCGCGGCTCGGCTTCCGCATCGATCCGCCGATCGACGAGGCGATTGCCGCACGCCGATTCGACATCGCCCGCAGTGCACCGGCGCGGCTGATGGAGGAGCTGTACAAGCTCCTCCGATCGGGCTCGGCCGAACGCGCGTTCCGGATGCTCGCCGAACGACGGCTGCTCGAACCGGTGGCGCAGGAGCTGCAGCGCGGCGCCACCGAGCGGCTGTGGGAGTCGCTTGCCGCGCTGGACGCCTATCGGCGGCGATTCGACGACATCCCCGAAACGCTGACGAACGCCGTCCTGCTCGGCTCGCTGCTCGTGCCGCTGGGCCACGCGTTCCGGTCGTCGGCACCGCCGCCGCGCGATGGCGAACCGAGAAAGGAACCGCGGCTGGCGCTCGGGATGCTGCCGCTGCCGCGGCGCGACGTTGAACGGCTGCGGCAGATTCTCGGTCTGCAGCGCCGTCTCATCGACATGGGATTGTCCCCGCGCGCGCGCCGGGCGCTGATGCATCGCGGTCCGTTCCGCGACGCGTTGACGTGGCTCGAGATACACGGACAGGTGCCCGAGGTGATCGAGCACTGGAGAGGGTTCATCGAAGCCGCGGCCAGCTACGAAGGAGAGCCGGACGCCGCCGACCGCGCGCCGCGCCGCCGGCGGCGTCGCCGCCGCCGGCGCTCGTTCGGGAAGGAGACAGGAGATAGGAGATAGGAGATCCTATCTCCTCATCCCCGCGTCCTCTCGAACTCCCGCATGAACTCGATGAGCGCGTCCACACCCTCCTCGGGAAACGCGTTGTAAATCGACGCCCGCATTCCGCCCACGGACCGGTGTCCCTTCAAGCCGTCGAGACCGTTCGCCGTGGCTTCCTTGTTGAACAGCTTTTCCAGCTCTTCGCTCGGCAGCCGGAACGTCACGTTCATCAGCGAACGGCTCTCTTGCTGTGCCGTCCCGCGGTAAAAGCCCGATCGATCGACTTCGGTGTACAGCTTCGCGGCTTTCCGCTGATTGATGGCCGCTATCCCGGCCAGCCCGCCGAGCGACTTCAACCACTTCATCGTCAGTCCAAGGAGGTAGATCCCGAACGTCGGCGGCGTGTTGTAGAGCGAGTTGTTCTCCGCCTGCACCTTGTAATTCATCATCGTCGGCAGGTTCGCGGGAGACCGTTCGAGCAGGTCCTGCCGGATCAGGACAAGGGTCACGCCGGATGGACCGAGGTTCTTCTGCGCGCCGGCGTACAGAAGACCGAACCGGTCGAACGGCATCGGACGGCTGAAGATGTTCGACGAGGCGTCGGCAACGAGCGGAACCTGGCCGGTCGCCGGGAGATCGGTCCACTCGGTACCTTCGATCGTGTTGTTGGTGGTGATGTGGACATATGCGGCGCCAGCCGTCAGCGTCACCTCGGCCGGAGTGGGAATCCGGCTGTAGTTGTCGGCCTTCGTCGATCCGGTGACGTTCACGTCTCCGACGCGTTTCGCTTCTTTGGCCGCCTTGTCTGCCCACGAGCCGGTGTCGATGTAGTCCGCTGTCCGGCCGGCCCCCAGAAGATTCATCGGGACCATCGAGAACTGCAGGCTTGCACCCCCCTGCAGCAGCAGCACCTGGTACCGGTCGTCGAGACCGGACAGCTCGCGGATGTCCGCGATGGCACGCGCGAGAATCTCCTCGAACGTCTTCGATCGGTGGCTGATCTCCATCACCGACATGCCGACACCCGGCAGCGACACGAGCTCGCGCTGCGCCTGCTCGAGCACCTGGAGCGGCATGACCGCCGGACCGGCGGAAAAGTTGTAGATGCGGTGCACTGTGCTAGAAGGCATTGGATAAGAGTCCGTCCCGCAGCTTCGGCTCGAACCACGTCGATTTCGGCGGCATGATGCCGCCCTCATCCGAAATCGACATCAGATCGTCGACGCTGACGGGAAACAATGAAAAGGCTGCCGCGGCACGGCCGGATGAGACCGCCTCCTCCAGAAATCGGGTGCCGCGCGCGCCGCCAACGAAATCGATGCGCTTGTCGGTGCGGATATCGCCGATGGCGAGGATCGGCGACAGAACAAGCTCCTGCAGAAGGTCAACGTCCAGTCGATCGAAGGGTCCCCGATCCCCGATCTCCGACCCCTGATCCCCGATCCCCGACCCCCGATCCCCGATCCCTATCGTGTGCCACCGACCACCGACATACATCGACACATCGCCGCGCTGCACCGGCACGGCAGGCCCCGGTTCCACACGGAACTGCTGGCGCAGCCTTGTCAGGAGCTGGTCCGGCGAAGCGCCGGCCAGGTCTTTCACGATCCGGTTGTAGGCCAGGATCTGCACCTGATCGTGCGGGAACGCGACGCCGAGAAAGGCGTCCCACGGGCCGGGCCCACTCTGCGACCGAAGCTGCTCGCGGGCACGAGCCGCGCTCGCAGCGCGGTGGTGGCCATCCGCGATGTACAGGGCCGGCACGGCATCGAACGCCTCGCGCAGACTCCGGCTGTCAGCGGGTGCAACCGCCCAGAGGACGTGCTGGACACCGTCGTCGGCCGTGAAATCGAACAGCGGCGCTTTCGCCGTCGCGCGCTCGACCAGATCTCCCACGCCGTCCATCGCGCGGTAGGTCAGAAATACCGGCCCGGTCTGCGCCTGGATCGCCAGCATGTGGCGCGTCCGGTCGTCCTCCTTGTCGCGGCGCGTCCGTTCGTGCTTCTTGATCCCGCCCGCATCGTATTCGTCGAGCGAGAAACAGCCGGCCACGCCTGTTTGAACGTGTTGTCCCGTTCGCAACCGGTAGACGTAGAGGGACGCGTCGTCTTCCGTCACGAGCGGCGCCGCGTTCTTCAAGCTGCGAAAGTTCTCGACCGCGCGGTCGTACACCGCATCCGCGTACGGATCAGTTCCCGCCGGCAGATCGATTTCGGCACGTGAGACGTGCAGGAAGCTGAGCGGATTGCCATGGGCGAGCGCCGCGGCCTCGCCCGTGGTGACCACGTCGTACGGCACAGCAGCGACGTCCTTCGCAGCGGCCGGCGTTGGACGAAGTGCACGAAAAGGAAAGAGCGCGGCCACTAGCCGGATTATACGTGTCGGTTATCATGAGGCTCCCCGTCTCCCGGGGATCCCACGTCAATGACGCCCCTGGTTTTCGTCGTCGCGGTCGCGATCACGGCGGTTGTGTCGGCGATCCTGGTGCGCGCGCTTGCGGGGCGGCAGCTCGCCGAAACGCGCGGTGCCATGGCGGCACAGCTGGCCGCGGTCGAGCAGGACAACAAGTGGCTTCGCGACGAGGTTGAGCGCCACAAGCAGTCGCTCGGCTCGACGCAGGAGCTGCTGGACAAGGCCGACGCACGTCTGCGTGAGGCGTTTCAATCGCTGGCGGCTGACGCGCTCAAAGACAACCGGACATCGTTCTTCGACCTGGCGAAAACTTCGTTCGAGGGTTATCACCAGCCGATCACCGAAACCCTGAAGCGGGTCGATGACCGGCTCGGCAAGGTCGAGCACGAGCGTGTCGCCGCCTACTCGATGCTGCGCGAACAGATTTCGGCTGTCGGATCGTCCGCCGAGAAACTCTCGCGGGCCCTGCGGACACCAGCGGTCCGCGGCCGCTGGGGCGAGATGCAGCTGCGGCGTGTCGTGGAGATCGCGGGGATGGTCGAGCGGTGCGACTTCGACGAACAGCCGGCGCTGCTGACCGAAAGCGGACGACTGCGGCCGGATCTGATCGTCCATCTGCCCGGCGGCAAACGCATCGTCGTCGATGCCAAGGCTCCACTCGAAGCCTTTCTCGACGCGCAGGAAGCCACCGACGACGAGGCGCGGGCGGTGAAGCTGCAGGCGCACGCCCGTCAGGTGCGCGAGCACATGGACAAACTGGGCAGCAAGGGCTACTGGGAAGCGCTCGACAACTCCCCGGAAATGGTCGTGATGTTCCTGCCCGGTGAGACGCTGTTCAGCGCCGCCCTGCAGCACGATCTGGGCCTCATCGAACACGGCCTGCAGCAGCGGATTCTGCTGGCGAGCCCGATCACGCTCATTGCATTGCTGACGACGGTTGCGCACACGTGGCGTCAGGAAGCACTGGCGGAGAATTACCGTGAAGTGGCCGCACTCGGACGGGAGCTGTACGAACGTCTGGGTGTGCTGGCGCGACACTTCGACGATCTGCGCCGCAGGCTCGACGGGGCGGTGCAGGCGTACAACAGCGCGGCCGCCTCGTTCGAGGCGCGCGTGCTGCCGGGGGCGCGAAAGCTCCGCGACCTGAACGTGACGACGGCGCCGGAGCTTCCGGCGGCCGAACCGATCGCCACGGTACCGCGCACGCTGAAGCAGGCCGGCCTGCTGGAGCTGGAAGAGGCGGGCGTCGCTCAGGCCGTTGGACTCGAGGACGTCGGCCAAGGTTGACGTACCATGATGGGAAGTGTCTGTCGCGGTTCCTCCACCCACACTTGAACTCATCAAGAGCCGAATTCACAGGCCCACCCGCGCGATCGTGACGGCAGGGATGCCGTACGCCAACGGCCCGGTGCACCTCGGTCATCTTGCCGGCGCCCACGTCCCTGCGGACATCTACGCCCGCTGGCTGCGCATGTTGATCGGCGGCGAGAACGTGTTGTACGTGTGCGGCAGCGACGACCACGGCTCCGCGAGCGAGTTGGCCGCGCTGCGCGCGGGCGTCCCGGTGACCGAGTTCGTACGCGACATTCACGCGCGGCAGAGCGCAACGCTCGAGCGATACCACATCAGCTTCGACGTGTATTCGGGGACGTCGCAACCGGAGTGCCTGGCGATCACGACGCGGCTGGTCGGCGATTTCCTCCGGCGGATCCACCACAACGGCATGTTGCAGAAGCGCACGACACGCCAGTGGTACGACCCCGTCGTCAAGCGGTTCCTGCAGGATCGGCTCGTGCGCGGACGCTGTCCGAATCCGCAGTGCGACAACGACAGCGCGATGAGCGACGAATGCGACCGATGCGGCGCCCGCTACGACCCGAGCGATCTCGTTGACCCGCGCAGTGCGATCAGCGACGCCGTCCCGGAGCTGCGCGACACCGTGCATTGGTGGCTCGACATGTGGCATGTCGCCGACACCCTGCGGGCGTGGATTTCCGGCAAGGCTGGTCAGTGGCGCAACGTCGTGTACAACGAAGCGATCAACACCGTCCTGCCGACGCTCGCCTTCGAGGGCGGGTCGGAAAGCGCGTACACGGCCCTCAAGGCGGCGCTTCCCGTCCACAAGCGCCAGTCGGCACCACGCCGACAGATCGCGCTGCAGTTCGACAGCACGGATGCCCTCGCACGCGCGCGGACGATGCTCTCGGAGGCCGGCGTGGCAACGGTACTGCTCGATGGCTGGGCGCACCGCTCAATCACGCGCGACGTGGCGTGGGGTGTGCCCTTGCCGGACGATCTCGACCCGGAGATGGCGGGCAAGACGCTGTACGTCTGGCCCGAATCGCTGCTGGCCCCAATCGCGTTCACCCAGCTTGCGCTCGCGCGGCGCGGCGAAGACCCGGAGCGATACGCCGAGTTCTGGAAGAACCCGACGGCGCAAGTGGCACAGTTCATCGGCCAGGACAATGTCTACTTCTACGTCGTCATGCAGGGCGCGCTGTGGCTCGGGGCGCAGAGCGATCCGCACCGGCTGCCTGGCGCAGGCGACCATCAGCTGACGGACGTCGTCGGCTGTTATCACCTGAAGGTCGACGGCGAGAAGATGAGCAAGTCGCGGGGGAATTTCGTGACCGCCGATCAGCTGCTCGATGACTTCTCGGCCGATCAGGTCCGCTATTTCCTGGCGTTGTCGAACCTGCAGGAAAAGGCTGCGAACTTCGACCTCGACGCGTTCCGCGATCGCAACCGGTTTCTTGCCGGCCCCATCAACGCGGCGCTGGAGCGCCCCATCTCGGCCGCACACTCGAAGTTCGATGGCATGGTTCCGGATGGCGTCCTGAACGAGAAGGTCGTGGCCACGACCGTGAAGATGGCACAGCGATACGTGAAGGCGATGTCGCGCGCCGAATATTCGACGCTGCTCTATGAAATCGAGACCTACGCGCGCCAGATCAACAGTCTCTTCACGCAGTTCAAACCGCACGACGATCGGCACCCCGAAGAGAGCCGCCGCAATGGACTGTATTCGTCGTTTTACGTGCTGAAAACGCTGATGATCATGCTGTATCCATTCGTTCCGGAAACGATGGACCGCGTCCGGCAATCGCTGCGTCTGCCTGCGGAGGTCTTTCGCGTCGACGAGATGGGAGTGCCCATCCCCGCCGGCCACCGCCTCGGCGCCAAACAGGCGTTCTTCCCCGCCGTGCCGCAGAAGCCGGCCGAGCTCGGAACAACGCGCTAGAACGTCTTCCAGATGCGTGTAGCGCGGGTTCGCGCCACGCCATCGAAATCCGCGCTAGACACATTTGAAAAACGCGATAGCCTGACTCGTCTTCTCCGCGGTACCGGTGCTCATGCGTCGGATGGCAACCGATCAATCGTCAGCGTGAGCCGGCGCCGTACGTTATCCGGTGACAGCAGCTGCAGGACTTCGAAGAGTGGCGGCGACATCGCCGTCCCCGTGACGGCGAGTCGCAGCGTCATGAAGACCTTTCCCGGCTTGAGGCCGATCCGAGCGGCGTAGTCACGCACGAATGCGTCCCACGACGCCTTCGACGTGACGAGCTGGTCGTGACGCTCACGCATCACTTCGAGGAATGCCCGCACCGCCGACGGAGCTTCCATCTGCGCCGTCAGCTTGTCGGCCGCCGGCGGCTCGAAGAACTCATCGTAATAGACGCGCCCCTGAATCAGGACGTCGACCAGACGCTTGAATCGTTCGGGCTCCAGGGAAAGGATTCTGATCGCCTTGGCACGGTCCGCGGTGAACGCCGTGATGAACGTCTCCAGCGCCTCGCGTGTAATCACCTCGCCGGTGGCGCCCTCGAAGGTATCGGCAAAGCCCTCGCCCTGCGCCGACAGCTCCCGCAGGTGTGCACTCACCCGTTCGAACAGGACGTCCGGTCCAAGCCGTCGCATGTACAGCCCGTTGATGTGCAGAAGCAACGCCGGATCGACAACCGGGCCGGACACGCTGAGCTGCCGCAGCTCGAAGTGCGAGGTGAAGTCCGACGGGTCGTAGACGTCCTTCGACTCGGGATGGAACCACACGATACGGGTCAGGAAGTTACGGAACGCCTCCGGCAGGATGCCCTGCGATCGGTAGTATCCGATCGAGGTGTCACCGGTGCGCTTCGAGAGCTTGCGCCCTTTCGCATCGCGCAACAGCGCCGTATGCAGAAATCGTGGGGGCGTCCAGCCGAAGGCGCGATACAGCAGGATGTGCTTCGGCGTGGACGAGATCCACTCCTCACCCCGGATGACCGTCGTGACGCGCATGAAGTGGTCGTCGACGACGACCGCGAGGTGATACGTCGGAAACCCATCCGACTTGAGGATCACCGCGTCGTCTACCTCGGTGCTCTGGATCGTGATGGCCCCGCGCGCCAGATCGTGAAACGTAATCGCCTCGCCGCTCGGAACGCGCATGCGAACAACCGACTGTTCGCCGCGGGCGATCCGCTCGGCAACATCGGCCGCGGTCAGCGCGCGGCACATGCCGTCGTAACGCGTGGGCATCCCCCGCGCCGCCTGCGCCTGCCGGACGCTCTCGAGTCGTTCAGGCGTGCAAAAGCAGCGGTAGGCGTGACCGTCGGCAATGAGCTGCACCGCCGCGGCGCTGTACAGGGGAAGCCGTTCGCTCTGCTCGTACGGTGCGTACGGGCCGCTGCCAGCCGGTCCCTCGTCCGCCTCGACACCGAGCCACTTCAATGCCTCAATGATCTCGGCGACCGCACCGGGCACCAGCCGGGCGCGGTCGGTATCTTCGATCCGCAGGATGAACACGCCGCCGCTCTTCGTCGCCAGCGCACGGTTGATGACCGCCTGCAACGCCGTCCCGATATGCGGTCGGCCCGTTGGGCTTGGACCTATGCGTCCGACTTCCGCATCTGGCGGAAGCTGCCGGGGAGGGTAGCGGCGATCATAGTCGTCGAGTGTCAGCACCATCGCTGTTCGAGGCTACCATGCTGACTCCGAATCGCCTGTGCCGACTTGCCCGCTCGAGCGCCCGGGAGGCAACGCTCATCGCCTCGGGCTCGGTGGACAAACAATCGGAAGGCCACGGCAGCCGCCACGTCCAGTTATCGTCGCCGACCGTGGCCGGCCGGTTGATGCGGTCTGGCCAGCCGAACAGATCCTGGATGGGCAGAATGAGCAAGTCGGACCCGGAGGCGTTCAGCGCCTCCAGCAGTGCCTCTCTCAACGCGGGGGACAGCTTCGAATCCTCGCCGGGCAGCGCCTCCGCGGCAACGCGATCTCGAACCGACGGCACCGCGAGTACGCTGGCCTTCTCCTCTGCCGGCGCCTGCTCCCACCAAACCGCCAGCGGTTCGGTGTCGTGGGTACCCGACGTCGCCACGGAACGTTCCGCGTATTCGGCCGGGTCTCTGAACGGCTGCCCGGGTTCGTTCCAATGGCGTTCCCAGCGAAACACTTTGTAGCCCGGCACTCCGAGCCGCGCCAGCGACGCGCGCACGAAATCTGGAACCGTCCCCAGATCTTCGGCAATGACCTCGGCACCGCCATCCCTGAACACGCGCAACACGCGTTCGCCGAGTGCCAGCTGCGACGCTTCGTCGGGCGGCGTAAAGCCCGCCGCGCCGCGGCCGTCGCGGTAATACGTCCGGTAGAAGCCGACCAGGTGATCGATCCGGTATCCGTGGTACAGGTCGGCATTACGCCGCGCGCGGTGCCGCAGCCAGTCGAAATCACGATCGGCGAAGACGTCCCATCGATATGCAGGAAGGCCCCAGTCCTGTCCGCTGTCGCTGAACGCATCGGGCGGAACGCCGACCGACAGATCGATGCGGAACTCGTCCTGCCGCGCCCAGACGTCGGCGCTGTCCCCGCTCACCATGAACGGCAGATCGCCGAAGAGCGAGACAGTTCCCGCACGATCTCGCGCAGCGCGCCACTGCTCGCCGGCCAGCCATTGCAGGTACCGGCGAAACATGATGTCGTCCGCCAGTTCGCCGCGTGCCGCCTCGAGCGCGTGCGGGTCGCGATCGCGGACCGGCGCCGGCCACTCGGTCCACCGTCGCTCGCCGTGGCGGGCGTGCAGCGCGCGGAAAAGCGCGTAGTCGTCCAGCCACCACGACTGCTCGTCGCAGAACGCGCGGAACGCGGACGCGCGGCGGGTATCACCGATCCACTCCCGATCGCGGAAATGCTCGAACGAGCGGCGCAGCGCGTGCTCCTTCAGCGCGCGGACGGTGGTGTAATCAATCGCCCGGGCAGCCCTGACGGCGTCGAGCTGCTCCCGCATCCGCGCCTCGAGCGATGCTTCGCCTCCGATGGCCGCGAAGTCCTCGACTGCCGCCATCGAGATGAACTGCGGGTCGATTGCCATCGCGCTGAGGGCTGAGTACGGCGACCGCTCCTGCGGCGGCATTTCGTTGATCGGCAGCAGCTGCAGAATGCTCTGGCCGGCGGCGGCAAGCCACCGCGCAAGCGGTTCGATGTCGCCGATTTCGCCGATGCCCCAGCTGCGGGTCGAAGGAATTGAAAAGAGCGGAACCAGTATCCCGGCGCGACGGCTCATAGCCTGCGACAGCGGCTGCAATGCAGATGCCGCTGCACCCCGCCATTATCCATCCTCAATTCATGAATCGGAGACTACGCTCGAACGCGTCGGCAAAAACGTCCGGTTCCGGCAGCAAACTGACAACGACGAAGGCTTCGTGCGAGAAGTCGAAAAAGTACCCCGGGTGCACCAGCACCCGTTCGGATTCCAGCAGATCCACGATCAGAGCGTCTTCCGGGCGCGTGGCGGGTACGCGTACGGTCGCAAACCAGCCGCCTTCGACGCGCAGGACGTTACATGACGGGTACCGACGTGCGATTTCACGCGCCCGATTCAGGTTCTCGCGGACGCGTTCGTGGATCACCTCGCGTACCGCCGCGCCGCCCTCCAGCAATGAGGATGCGGCTACCTGAACGGGAGTACTCACCGATAGGAACGCGTCGGCCACGTGTTCGAGCGCGCGCAGCGTGTCGCGCCGCTCAATCGGCGGACCTCCAGCGATCATCCAACCCAGCTTCACCTGCGGCAAGCCGAGCGTCTTCGACGCGCCGCCGAGCGTAAACGCCAGAACGTCGGAACGCGCGGCGAGGTCGGTGACAGGGGCCTCGGCTTCCAGCGCGTAATCGGCGAACACTTCGTCGACGATCAACGCCCATGCGCGCTCGCGGCAAACGGTCAGGATTTCGGCGAACTCCCGCGGCGACACAAACGAGCCGGTGGGATTGTTCGGGCTGACCAGGATGATCGCCCGGGTAGACACAGGCGCCGCGCGGACCGAGTCCACGTCGATGACCCAGCGGCCGTGGTATTCGAGCCGATACGGAGCGGCCTGAACCGCCTCGAGCCGCGTCAGGTGTTCGAACAGCGGGTAACTGGGAACGGGTGCGAGGACCGCTTCCCCCGGGTCGCATAGAAGTTTGAACAGCCAGCTGTACGATTCGCTGGTGCTGGCGGTCAGGATGACGTCGTCCGGATGGATGGAAACACCGCGGCGCTTACAATCGCGCGCCACGGCCTCGCGAGCGCTGCGCAGACCGAATGGGTGCGGATCGTAGCGCAGCGCGCTCGCATCGCCGAGCGGGCGAAGGATCGACTCCGGATACGGCAGCCTGACGCGAGTGGGATTGGACTCCGTGAGATCGACGATCCGGACGCCGGCCTCCCGTAATCGTTCCAGCGCCCGACTGATTCGGTTCGAGGCCAGCACTGCCGGCAGCCGCGACGACACGGAGCCTTTGCGATACACGCTGGTGCCCTTTACAGGCTGACGGCCTCGCGGTGGGCCGGCGCTGCAGCGTCCCAGCCGAAGTGCTCGTAGACCCGCTGTTTCAACGCGTCCATGGGCACCGGCTCGCCGTGAACCAGAAACAGCCGCCGCGGGGCCGCGGGCAGCGTCTCCAGCCATCGGAGCATCTCATTGCGATCGGCATGTGCGGACATTGAATCGTTCCGTTCGATTCGCGCGCCTACAGAGATGACCTGGCCGTGGATCTTTACCTCGCGTGCACCGTCGACAAGAGCTCTTCCCCGTGTACCCGCGGCCTGATATCCGACGAACAGCACGGTGTTCCTTGCGTCCGGAAGAGCAGCGGCCATGTGATGCAGCACGCGCCCGCCCGTGGCCATGCCGCTCGACGAGATCACGATTGCGCTGCGGCGGTTCGCCGTTAACTCCTTGGACTGCTGCGTTGACGCAATCGTCTGGAACCGCGCCGTTGCAAACGTCGAAACGTCCCTGCGCGCCGGCTGCATGTCCGGATCGAGCTCCGCGACGCGCATGGTGTAGTGCCGGAGCGCTTCGGTCGCCATCGGGCTGTCGACGTAGACAGGAAGTACAGGTATCCGTTTTTCGCGTTCGAGCCGGCGGACCCAGTAGAGCAGCTCCTCCACGCGCCCGATGGCAAACGCGGGAACGATCAGCTTCCCGCCTCGCGCCGCCGTATCCTGAATTACTTCCGCAAGTTGAGCCCCGTTGTCATCCTGCTGGTGATCCCGATCGCCGTAGGTCGATTCGACGAGCACGACGTCAGCCTGAAGAGCGGGATGCGGATCGGGCAGAACAGGACGGCCGTATCTTCCGAGATCGCCGCCAAACAGGATTACCGGACCGCCCTGAAGTCGCATGACGACGAACGCGGAACCAAGAAGGTGACCCGCGGGCAGAAACTCCACCGACACACCCGCGGCAATCTCGATTGCCCGCTGATAACCCATCGGCTGGAGCATCGTCAGCGCGCGCTGCGCCTCGACTTCCGTGTAGAGCGGCAGCGCGGGATCGTGGCGTGAGTACTTGTGCTTGTTTGCCTGGCGCGCATCCTCTTCCTGGATTCGCGCGGAATCCGGCAGCACGAGCCGGCACAAATCCATCGTTCCCGCAGTGCAGAACACACGGCCGGTGAAGCCTTTGGCGACGAGCCGCGGCAGATAGCCGACGTGATCCAGGTGCGCGTGCGTCAGGACGACGGCGTGAATGGAGGCGGGCTCGACCGGAAACGGTTCCCAGTTTCGCTCGCGGAGCTCCTTCAGCCCCTGGAACAGTCCACAGTCCACCAATACACGTGAGCCGCCGTGTTCAATCAGGTACTTGGAGCCGGTAACCGTCCGTGCAGCGCCGAGGAAGGTCAGTTGAGCCACGCGAAGATATTAGTGGAGCAGCGTGCGCCGCTGAGCCTGGTGCGGTCTTGTGTTTGCACCTCGGGGCAGCATGAAGAGCCGGGCTTCGTTCAAATCACACCCACTCCACCCGATGTTGATTGTTTACCCGTTCGCATTCCTCACCGGTGCCTTCGGCTTCAGCGCGGCGGCAGCGGCGTCAAAGAAGCGCGAGCTGCGTGAGGTGGCCGGGTACCTCATCCCGGCCGGTATCGTTGCCGGCCTCGTCGCGGCTGTGCCGGGCGTCATCGACTACCTTTCCGTCGTGCCGCCGCACAGCTCAGGCAAGGATCGCGCGCGGAAACATGCGTTGCTGAACACGACGGGGTTGGGGCTGTTTACAGCGAGCTGGCTGCTGGAGCGAAACGGCCGCCGTCCGACGGCATCGTTCCTCCTCCAGGGACTGGGTTCCGCGGTCATGTCGGTTGCAGGTTTTCTCGGCGGAACACTCGTCTACCGGAACCAGATTGCCATCGATCATCGCTACGCGAATGCCGGACGCTGGCAGGAGGAAGAGCGGGCCCACGCCGGCAGCCGCGCGCTGACCTCGGCGGCTGCGCCTCTGGGTGTCAACCAGATGAAGCTTGTCCATGTGGACGAGGCACGGATCGTCGTGGCGCGCACCGAAGATGGCTACGCCGCCTTCCAGGATCGGTGCACGCACAAAGGCGGACCGCTGTCGGACGGCGCGCTGATCTGCGGCACGGTCCAGTGCCCGTGGCATGGATCGCAATTCGACGTGCAGACCGGCGAAGTCAAGTGCGGTCCGGCACAGGAAAACATCAGGACATACGAGATCGACGACGCGCACCGCGTCAGGCCCGCCTAGCGGCCGGCGATCTACTTCAGATGCCGTCCGCCGTCGACGCGAATGGTTTCGCCGGTGATGAAATCGGCGTCAACGAGTGCGAGCACGGCCTTGGCTATCTCGTTCTCGCCGCCCCAGTGACCGAGCGGTGTCGCGTGCTCGACCTTCGCAAACTCCTCATCAGACACGGACTCGGGCGCCACAATCGGCCCGGGGGCGATCGCGTTGACCAGAATCTGATCGGGCGCCAGCTCGAGCGCCAGCGCTTCGGTCAGCGCGATCACCCCCGCCTTCGCCACGTAGTACGTCAGGTAGCCTGTGTACCGTGGCCGTCCGCTTCGCGCGACCCAGTCGGCGAAATTGATGATGCGGCCGCCGCGCAACCGGCGCATATGCGGAATCGCCGCGCGCGCGCACAGCCAGCTGGCGCTGAGATCGACGGCAAGCTGGCTATTCCAGTCCTCGAGCGTCAGTTCGTCTACCGGCTTGGCGACATACTTCGACGCCATGTTGATCAGCACGTCGAGACGGCCGAAGGCATCGACGGTGTCGTCGACGACGCGCTCGCATGAGCCAGGGCTCGAAAGATCCGCCTGGAGGAGAAGCACGCGCCGGCCCAGCGCACGGACACCATCCGCAGTCTCTTCCGCCTCGGCGCGCGAACGCCGGTAGGCGAGCGCGATATCAGCGCCGCCGCGCGCCAGCTCGGTCGCCACGACGGCGCCGATTCTGCGACCGCCGGTGATGAGGGCGACCCGTCCAGCGAGCTCCATCGGCGATAAGTCTAGTGGACGGAACGCGCGTCGATTCGCCGGTACGCGAAAGAGCTTTCCGGCCCCGTAAGGAAACCGTCGGGACCGCTGATGTAAGTCATTGCGCTGCTTGGGATTGCGAGTGGTCTGGTTCGTGCTCCCCCGATCACACCTGGCCCTGTCTGGCATGTCGCCAGGCAGTGCTGGGGGTGTGTGCGTCGCGTCCCCGCCGCGACGCACGCACATGTAACCTACGGGATTCCTGCCAGGACAACCGCGGCGGCCGCGATTGCTAGCCCAGAAACAACATCGATCACATAGTGGTAACCGCCGGCGGCGGCTCCGACGCTAATCGCCGCGACGATGGCGGCGAGCGCGGCACCAGCGGGAACCGAAACCACCGCAACGCTGGCCGCGGCTGCCGCACCAACAGCGACGTGCCCGCTTGGAAACGTGTTGAGACGATGGCTGACGCGGCCCAGCACCTGCGCATTGAGCTGCTCCAGCGCCCCGGTGCGCGCAACCTGACCCGGCTGAAGCCGCGGGGGCCGGCTGACGAGCCATGGCAAGGTCACGTAACACGCGTAGCCAGACAGGAGGACCGCCAGCCAGTACCGCTGCACGTCCGCACTGCCACCGTCCAGCCAGACAACGCTGAACGACAGCGGCACCATTGGATAACAAAGGAGATAGCCGAGTTCGGCGACGGGCTTGAGTGTTTGCGGAACTGCCGGCAGAACCCGCCGAAACCGGGCGTCGGATCTGCGGAGCCAGTCCTCGAAACGCCCGCCTGCGGACGGGGGAACAAGGAGCGCCGGCATCCAGTATCCGGCGATCAAATACGCAATCGGCACCCATTCGCGGAACGTCTGCGCCGCAAACGGAGCTACGGCGAACACTGTGAGCAAGACCGCAGTACCGAGCGCGCTGGCCTGAAGCCGCGGCGTCGTCCGCAGCGGGAGCAGCCACGCCATCAGCATCAACGCCGCGAAGTAGGCGGCGACCATCCATTCGTAAACAGCCATTCAGCGCTGAATTCGAATGTGCATTGTGGAGGCAAACGGGCGCAGCTGAGCCCAAACCGGGCACAAAAAAAGGGCACCCGCGGGTGCGGGTGCCCTTGAAACCCCCTTGCCAGGAGTTTTGACTACGACAGGATGCGAACGACGACGCGGCGGTTCTGCGCGCGGCCGTCACGCGTGTTGTTCGGCGCGACCGGCTTGGATTCGCCGTAGCTGATCACGTTGATCTTGTGCAGCGGAACCTGGTGCTGCTCGTAGAGGTACCGCTTCACGACTTCGGCGCGCTCCATTCCGAGCTTCTCGTTGAACGCCGGGTTGCCAACGTTGTCCGTATGACCCTCGATCTCGATGTAGATACCCTTCGGGTCCGCCTTCGCCTGCGAGACGATCTCGTCGAGCCGGGCCTTCGCCGTGTCCGGAAGATCGGTGCCTCCGAACTTGAAGTTGCCCTGATCTTCGCTGAGCGTCACTTCATAGACCAGGCGGCGCGAGGACGCCACGACCTCGTCGATCCGTCCGCCGAGCTGGGTTCCGACCTGGTTCGCGCGTTCGCTCGCGGCGGCAGCGGCCTTGTTCGCGGCGTCAGCGGTGCTCTGGGCGCCCGCCGCAGCCTTGCCGGCGGCCTCTGCCTTCTGGTCAACGACCCCGATGCGCTCGGTGTTCTGACGCGTGCGCTCCTGGGTTTCTTCAACCGTGCCAGTCAGCGTGTCGACCTTCTGATTGACCCCGCCAACCTCGGTGCGGACGAATTTCTTTGTCGCGCACGCCGGCGCCACGGCGACGGTCAGCGCGAGCAGGGATGCAGCAACAAGGCTCTTACGCATAATCGTGTTTTCTCCTCTGTATACG
>JAICQE010000202.1 GCA_025938035.1 Vicinamibacteria bacterium | reverse complement strand
CGGACCCCGTCGGGTCCGCGTGCACGCGACGGGTGGGAGAGGCCGACGTTTACGTCGGCCTTTTTCGCGTGTGCGGAGGATTTCAATGCGCGGCATCTTCGTTTTGGCGGCACTCCTGATCGCGTTCGACAGCGGCTCTGCGTCCGCGCAGGCGTGGAAGCCGCCCGCGGACACCGAGCGCTGTCCGTCGAAATGGGGAGCCGGCGACCAGCGCGGATCGGCCAACCACATGAAACCGGCAACGGTGCTGAAGGCCGCCCGCCTGATCCAGACCGGTGAGGTGTTCGAGCTCGGGCGCGTGCTCTCTCCATCGATGCCGATGCCTGCGGGCCGGCAGTTCGATCTGTTCACCAAACGCACCAGGAACGATCCCGGGATCAACCGCCGCGGCTCGAACGAGGAACTGGTCGTCGCCGAGATCGGACAGGTGGGCACGCAGTTCGACACGTTCAGCCACCAGATGATCGGCAACAGCATGTACAACTGCGTCACGCTGGAGGACGCGGCGACGCGCACAGGGTTCTCGAAGCTGGGGGTGGAACAGGTCGGGGCGCTGATGACGCGTGGTGTGCTCGTGGACGTCGCGGCGCTGAAGGGCGTTCCGGCGCTCGCGGAGAACTACGAAATCACGCCGGCCGATCTCGAGGCCGCGTTGGCGCGCCAGAAGCTGACGATCGCGCCAGGCGATGCCATTCTGATCCACACCGGATGGGGGACGCTGTGGGGCAAGGACAACGCACGCTACCAGCGCGCCAGTCCCGGCGTTGGCACCGCGGCCGCTGAGTGGCTGGCGAGGCAGGACCCGATGCTGGTCGGAGCGGACAACACCGCCGTCGAGATCTCGCCGAATCCCGACAAGCAGCTGGCAGGTCCGGGACACCAGATTCTGCTCGTCGTCAACGGCATCCACCTGCTCGAGAACCTCCGGCTCGACGAGCTCGCCGCGCGCCGCGCCTACGAGTTCGCGCTGATCGTCGAGCCGCTGAAGATTCAGGGCGGCACGGGCTCAACGGTCGCGCCGATCGCCGTTCGCTAAGGAACGCCGTCAAGGCGTTCCGGCAGACACTGGAACGCCGTTCACCCTATAGCTGTCCGTGTCTCGCGTCGGCGCCCGCGAGCCCTCGCCGATACGCCGCATCGGCGAATCGTCCCGGGAGAAACGCCGCCGCATAACCAGGGAGCGGCTGTTCGAGGACGTGCCCGGCGACGAGTTCAGCCGCGGCCTGCGAGGCCATAACGCCGAAGCCGGACAGCGCGCCGAGCAGAAAGACGCCGGCGATTGTCGTGGGCCCGACGAGGGGCCGGTTGTCGGGCGTCTTGCAGTAGTAGCCGCCGTCGACCGTTGCTCTGGCGCCGCGGTAGGCGGCGAGCCCGGGAATCATCACCGCCAGGCCGGCAAGCACGATTTCGGCGTACTGCGGCGGAAAGACCGGATCAGCGCGCGCCTCCTCTATGCGCGTGTCGTAGGTCCAGATGCCGAGCACCGAGCGCTCCCCGCGCGGGCGCAGATGAACGCCCGCGGGAAAGGTGCCGAGCCCGGCAATCTCCACGGGGTCGTTCCAGATCATCATCGGCGCGTCCCTCGGGACGACGCCGGAGTCGTCTTCGAATGAGATCTTGCCGTGCAATTCGTTGACGACCGGCAGGTTGAGATCGAGCCTCTGGACCCACTCCGGCAGCCGCGGCCCTGCGGCCAGCACGAACGACCGCGCGTCGATGCGGCCGCCGGATGCGAGCCGCACGCCATTAAACCCACCGTGTTCGACGATCACGTCGCTCACTTCGTCTCGAACGATATCGACGCCGTGCCGAACCGCTCGCTCCAGCAGCCAGCGGCCAAGGGCGAGTGCGTTCATATATCCGGCGCGGCGTGCGTGCAGCATCGCGACGACGCGATCGGTGACGAAGGGATAGCGCGCGCGGATTCCCGGCCCGTGCGCGAGAAACTCCGTGGTGGGAGTGGCCGTTGCCCGGAGACGTTCCGCCTCCGCCGGGTCGGCGGTGAGAAATACGTAGCCGCGGCGGTTCAGGGCGAACGCGTGTCCGCTCTCGTGGTCGAGCGCCTCCAGCAGATCGATGCTGCGGTCCATGAAGCGCATCATTGTGTCGTCCGGCCCCGGCCAGAAGTTACGATAGCCTTCGAAGCCTCTGCTGGTAGTGAGCGAGAGCGGCTCCCGCGGATCGACAATCACCACGCGGGAGACGCCGGCGCGCACCGCAAGCTGGTACGCGGCGGCAACTCCGCCGATCCCGGCGCCTGCGATCACCGCCTCCGCCGTGCGGGATGCGCTCATCGCAGACGGAGGATAGCCCGGCGCATGCTAGGATTCAGCCGGTTTCATGGAAGTCAGATGATTCGCCAACTACTGCGCGCGTTGGCCGTCGTTATATCCGTGTCGGCCGTCGGGATGGCTCAGGCAGCCGACGCAACCCGCTACGCCGTCGCGTATTTCGAAGTGACGCCGTCCAGCGCGGCGCACGCGGCAAAGGCGTTTCACGCGTATCGGGAGGCATCGGGGCGAGAGGCAGGCTTTGTAGCGGCCGAGATGTTCGAGCAGATCGGCCGGCCCGGCCACTTTGCCGTCGTCGAAACGTGGCGCGACCAGGCGGCCCTCGACGTCCACCAGTCGAACGCGTCCATCCTGGCGCTGAACGACTCATTGCAATCGATTCGCACGAGTGGCTACGACCAGCGACCGTACAGGACCTTGAGCGTCGCGCCGCCGCGCGGCGCCGCCGGCCGCAACGCCGTCATCGTCGTCAGCCACGTCGACATCGGCGGGGGTGGGAAGGTAGACGTCCCTTCGATGCTCACAAAACTGGCGGAGGCGAGCCGCGCCGAGCCGGGGTGTCTCCGCTTCGACGTCACCCAGCACACCGCCCGCGCCAACCACTTCACGGTTGTCGAAGTGTGGGCGGATCAGCAGGCGCTCGATCGCCATGCGGCGGCCGCTCACACGAAGCAGTACCGCGACGAGGTGCAGCCGGTCTCCGGCAGCCCTCTCGACGAGCGGGTCTATCGACGGGTCGAGTGACGTGGTCGTGGTCGGTTCAGACTTCCCCTCGCGGCGGAAGCTACGCCTTCAGTGCGGCAGTGAATGGCTGACAGCATCGATCGCCGGACGTTCGGGCAGCGCATTGGCATTGCGGCAGTCGCCGGCGCGCTGCACGCCCTGCCGGCGGCAGCGAGCGCTCAGGGGAGCGGTGTGAGCCAGTCCCCTGCCGGACGCGACGAGCTGTGCGACCTGAGCGCGATCGAGTTGACTGCGCGCGTTCGCCGCAAGGACCTGTCCGCCCGCGACGTCATGAGCGCCCACCTGGCTCGCATTGAACGGGTCAATCCGAAGGTGAACGCGATCGTCACCCTCGTGGCCGATCGCGCGATGGCCGACGCCGCGCGCGCGGACGACCTCGTGGCGAAAGGTGGCACGCCCGGTCCGCTGCACGGCCTGCCGGTCGCGCACAAGGATCTCGTCGATACCGCCGGCATCAGGACCACCAGGGGTTCGCGGTTCTATCGCGACACCGTTCCCACCCGCGACGCGCTGATCGTGACTCGCATGCGCGCGGCGGGCGCCATCACCGTCGGCAAGACGAATACGCCGGAGCTCGGCGCCGGCTCCCAGACGTTCAACGAGGTATTTGGGGCAACCCTGAATCCGTATGACCTGACCAGGACCTGTGGTGGCAGCAGCGGCGGTGCCGCGGTCGCGCTGGCGTGCGGGATGGTCCCAATCGCCGACGGTACGGACGTCGGCGGCTCGCTGCGGAACCCTGCCGCGTTCTGCAACGTCGTGGGTCTGCGTCCGTCGCCCGGTCGAGTCCCGACCGAAACCAATAGCTGGTCGCCGCTGTCGGTGTCGGGCCCGATGGCTCGCTCCGTTGCGGACGCGGCGCTGTTTCTCAGCGCGCTCGCAGGCCCGGATTCGCGTGGCCCGCTGACGAACGGGGAAGACGGCGCCCGCTTCCGTGCGCCGCTGGGCCGCGATTTCAAGGGTGTGCGCGTGGCGTGGTGGAAGGGCCTCGGCGGGGTTCCGTTCGAACCGGAGATCCGTACGGTGGTCGATTCAACACGGCGCGTGTTCGAGGCGCTCGGGTGTGCTGT
The DNA here is from genome assembly GCA_025938035.1 of Vicinamibacteria bacterium. Next base: position 2,941 of record JAICQE010000202.1, on the reverse strand, counting down.
CGAGGAAGCGGAACCAGACTTCACGGGCGTGGCGGACGCGTTTGCCACGCTGCGATACACATCGAGCTACGCGCAGAACTCCGCGCTGGTTCGCGAGCGGCCGGAATGGGTGAAGGACACGATCAAGTTCGAGGTCGCCCAGGCCGAGCGTCTCACGGCCGCAGATGTCGGCCGCGCGATCGCGCGCCAGACGCAGATGTACGACCAGAGCCGTCAGTTGTTCGAGAAGTACGACTACTTCATCCTTCCCGTCACGCAAGTCGTGCCCTTCGACGTCAGCATCCCGTATCCGACGAGCATCGCCGGCACGGCGATGACTACCTACATCGACTGGATGCGCTCGTGCTGGTATGTGAGCTTCATGTCGAACCCGGCGATCTCCGTGCCCGCAGGCTTTACGAAGGCCGGACTCCCGGTCGGGCTGCAGATCGTCGGCCGCCATCGCGACGAATGGAGCGTTCTGCAGCTCGCGCACGTCTTCGAACAGACCACGCAGCACGGCAAGAGGCGTCCTGCCATCATCTGAGGCGATCCTCGGCCTGACCGCCGTAGCGCCGCCGGCCGGACATGATCGCGCCGCACTTGCGCTCGCACTGCTGCAGGCCCTGTGACGACGATCGTCACTGCGGTGATGGTCGGTGTCGCGGTCCTCTTCGCGGGCAGCCTGCCGTGGGGGTTCATGCTGGCGCCGTTGAACCTGCGCGTCGGCGTGAGCGTGCCGTGGGCTGCGTTGCCGATGGCCGCGTATCTCTGGGGCTACTGGACATTCATCCGCGGCGACTGGGGATCGCCGGAACACGCGGCCACACGTCGTCACGACCTTCGGGCGAACGCGCTCTCCGGCGATCTCTGGCCGGTGGCGCTCGTTGCTGGTCTGGTCGGCTTCGGCGCGCTCTTCGCCCTGATTACCGTCATGGCGCGGCTGGTGCCGCTCCCGCAATCAGCGCAGATTCCTACGCCCGCAGGCATGCCGGCCGTTACGATGCTCGTGCTGTTGACGATGGCGTCCGTGGTTGCGGGGGTGACGGAGGAAGCAGCCTTTCGCGGCTACATGCAGACGCCGATCGAAGAGCGCTACGGCCTGCCGCTGGCGATTCTCGTCAACGGGACGATGTTCGGGCTGCTGCACTTCCCGAATCATCCGGACAGCGTCCTGGTGATGCTGCCGTATTACATCGCCGTCGCGGCGGTATACGGCGGGCTGACGTGGGCGGCGAACTCCATCCTGCCTTCGCTCGTCCTTCATGTTGGCGGCGACATCTGGTCGCTCGGGCGACTCTGGATGACGGGCCGTCCCGAATGGCAGCTGTCGTCATCGCCACCGGCGCTGATTCGCGAAACAGGCGTGGACGGAGGCTTTCTAGTCGCGATTGCGTCGCTGGCCATGCTCACGGGCCTGACGGTTGCCGGGTATCGAGCCGTCCGTCGTCTGCGGCTTGCGGCGCAGGCATAATACCGCCCACCGTCGTTGTGTCCGCCTTCTGGCGGACCCGCCGGATGTCTGGGGAGCGCGATGGAACGTCTCAGCCGAAGCTTCGACATCGTCACGCAGTCGTACCGGATTCTCCTGCACGACAAGGAGCTGATGGTGTTGCCGTTAATCGCGGGTGTCATCAATATCAGCGTGGCCCTGAGCTTCGCTTTCGGCTTCGGTCTGACGCCGTCAGTTGTGCGGGCTGGCGGCTTCGACACCTACGCCCCCCTCTTTCTGCTGTTCGTCGTCGTCTATACGGTCGGCATCTTCTTCCAGGCAGCCGTAGTCGCTGGTGCGACCGAGCGGATGCGCGGTGGTGATCCGACTGTGGGATCGGCGTTGTCGGCTGCCGGACGGCGAATCGGGTCGATCGTCGCGTGGGCGCTCGTTGCCGCGACGGTCGGCACTGTCATCCGCGCGATCCACGACAAGGCCGGTTTTCTCGGCCAACTGCTCACGAGGGTGCTCGGCATCGCGTGGTCGCTGGCGACGTTCTTCATCGTGCCGGTGCTCGTGCTGGAGGAGCGATCGATTCGCGATTCGTTCACTCGATCCGTGAGCGTCTTCAAGGAGACGTGGGGCGAGAGCATCGCGGTCCCAGTGACCGTCGGTCTCGCCGCGCTCGTCATGTGGGTGGCGTTGATGGCGATTGCGGCCGCGGTGGCCCTGTTCGCCGGACGCCCGGCGGGGATTGGGCTGTTCGTGGCCGGTGCGATCGCGCTGACGGTGTTCTTCTCGACGCTGCAGGGCGTCTATCTCGCCACGCTCTTCCGTTACGCGACTGAAGGATGGGTGCCGGCCGGATTCAGCGGCGAATTTCTGCAGCAGTCGTTCGTTTCGAAGGAAGGGACCAACCACGTGACGCTCAATCTCCACAGGAAGCAGTAATGGGATACATCGAAGCGAATCTGTTGCCCGGTGAGGCTGTGGTCCAGCGTGCGCGTCTGCACTGGATCGTGTTTCTCAAGGCGATCGCGGTGGTCGTCGTCGGCCTGGTCGTGCTGACCGTCTTACAGCCGATGGTTGGGGCGATCATCGGTGGGGTGGGCCTGTTGATGGCAGTGCCGCCCTGGCTGGAACGCACCACGTCGGAGTTCGGCGTCACGAGCAAGCGCGTGATCATCAAGGTCGGTCTCATTCAGCGGCGCACGCTCGAGTTGCTGATTCGGCAGGTGGAAGCGATCTCCGTCGACCAGAGCCTCACCGGACGCATCTTCAACTTCGGCACGATCACGCTGACCGGCACCGGCGGCGTGCGCGAAACGTTCCACAACATCGCCAACCCGCTCGAGTTCCGCCGCAGTATTCAGAGTCTGTCGACGTCTTAATCGTTCGAGTCGTTCGAGTCGTTCGAGTCGTTCGAGTCGTTCGAGTCGTTCAGCGGGTCGCGCGAACCTCCGCCGCTCTCGCCTTGATCAGCCGCTTGACCAGCGCCACTGGCAACGGCTGGTCGAGCGGAAACTGAAT
>JAICQE010000181.1 GCA_025938035.1 Vicinamibacteria bacterium | reverse complement strand
GCGCCTTCGGCGGCCAATCGACCGGCCCTGTTCGTAGTCGTGGCTCGTTATCCGTTTTGTGGCTAGTCTCTTCTCCGTCTCCGTGTCTCCGTTCCTCCGTGTGAATCCGTTACCTCCGTCGCCTCCGTGAGCTCCAGATGAAGCCGACATTTTTCGAGACGCCCGCGAAGTTCCGCGCCTGGCTGCAGAAGCATCACCGCACGGCGGATGAACTGTGGGTCGGCTACTGGAAGAAGCACACCGGTCGGCTCAGCATCACGTGGCAGGAATCGGTTGACGAGGCGCTCTGCTTCGGATGGATCGACGGCATCCGCAAGTCGGTCGACGCCGACAGCTACATGAACCGCTTCACACCGCGGCGGCCGGGAAGCTTCTGGAGCGCGATCAACACCAGACGCGCGCAGGAGCTCATCGCCCTCGGCCGCATGTGCGCCGCCGGACGGAAGGCATTCGAGGCCCGGGACGCCGCAAGGACCGTCGCGTTGCACACCGTGCGCGACAAGCCGCGGCTCGACCGCACTCGCGAAGCAGCCTTCAAGGCGAATCGCACCGCCTGGGAGTTCTTTCAGGCGCAGCCGCCAGGCTATCGGCGGCTTGCGATCTGGTGGATTGTCAGCGCAAAAAAGGAGGAAACGCGTACCCGGCGGTTCGACCAGCTGCTCTCGATTTCGGCGGCCCGCCGCCGGCTTTCGATCGCACCTTAGTTTTTTCTTAACGTTTTCTTTACGCGGACCTAACGCCCACCCCTTCCACCTCTTAACATTTGTGTGTAGGATGGGTCGCCATCTTCGGAGACAGGGAGAGATATAGACACATGCGAGCGTTGATCTTTGTACTTGCCTTCTCGCTCGTCGCGCTGGCAGGCGGAGCAGCCGTGGCCCAGGAAGGTCATCCACTGAAGGGATCGTGGATTGGCAGCTGGACAGGCAATAAGACGCACGGCGACGACGTGTTGTTCGTAATCAACTGGGACGGGAAGGCGATCACCGGCATGATCAATCCCGGGACCGATAACATCGCGATCAAGACGGCGACGCTCGATCCGGACAAGTGGACGGTCCACTTCGAGGCCGACGCCAAGGATAAGCAGGGCGCGGTGACGTACGTGATCGACGGGAAGATCGAGAACCTGGCGATGCACAACCGCTTCATCACCGGCACCTGGAAGAGCCAGCGGGGCAGCGGCGCCTTCCGCATTCAGCGTCAGTAGCTGGTCATGCGTGGAGGAACGTCAATGAAGTTGATCCTGCGCGGTCTGGCGGTCGCCTCCGTCCTGGCCGTTCTTGCCGGTGCCACGCTCGTGGCACACCATTCGGTGGCGGCGAAGTTCGACGAGTCGAAGACCCAGACGCTCACCGGCATTGTCACCCTCGTGGACTGGCGGAACCCGCACGTGCACGTCTTTCTGAACGTGCGCGGCGCCAAGGGCGAATGGGTGAACTGGGCCGTCGAACTCGAAAGTCCGATCGACCTGCAGGACAGCGGATGGAACCGCGACTCGCTGCAGCCGGGCGACTCCATTACCGTCTCGGGGTTTCCTGCCCGAAACGGCTCGCGTCAGGTCTGGTCCAGCCGGATGACGATGAGCCAGACAGGCAGGCAAGTGCTGAACGTCAAGCCATCCGCGCCGGTCGCGCCGCTGGCAAAGAGGCCGGCTCCGGTGGGTCCGAATGGCCAGCCGCGCCTCGGGATCGTTCCGGGCGGCGCCGAAGGCTACTGGGCCTACCCGACGGCAACGGTTCTTGTCGAGAATACGGCGAAAGTGGACATCAGACCCGACGGCCTGCTGCGGAATGTTGCGGCGGATGCGGCGAAAGTCGCCCCATTCCAGCCATGGGCGCTGGGGGTATACCGACTGCGTCAGCAGCGGTTCCTGCAGGACGACCCCCAGTTCGTCAACTGCAAGCCGCCGGGCGGGCCGCGCCAGTTCCAGCAGCCCCACGGAGTCCAGTTCGTCGAGGATCCGGACCGGCAGCGCATTTTCGTGCTGATTGGTGGCGGAAACCACAATTACCGTATCATTTACCTGGACGGGCGCTCCCATCAGGGGCAGGTCGGGGGAGACGACGACAACCCGCTGTACTACGGGCGGGCTGTCGGTAAGTGGGCGGGCCAGACGCTGGAAGTCGACACGCGAGGGTTCAACGAGGACTTCTGGTTCACCAACGGGGGCGTGCCGCATACGGACAAGTTGCGGCTGCTCGAACGGTTTACGCGGACGGACTTCGATACCCTTCGGTACGAGGTAACAGTGGACGACCCCGGAGCCTACACGCGGCCCTGGTCAACCGGTTGGGAACTCCGCTGGGTCGGCGGAGCGGAACTGCCAGCTCATTTTTGTCAGGATAATAGGCCGTAAGGGACCATCAACGGAGGAACGAGATGAGAGCGTATTTACTTGGTGGCCTGATCGCCGGAGTTCTTCTCCTCACGGGCGGCAAGGCGTTGGCACATCATTCATTCGCGGCGGAGTTCGACGGCACGAAGCGCGTGACGTTGTCCGGCGGTGTAACGAAAGTCGAATGGACCAACCCTCACGTGTGGATCTACTTCAACGTGAAGGACGAGAAGACGGGCGAAACCACCAATTGGGGCGCCGAGTTTGGTCCCCCGCACGGCCTGCAGCGCTCGGGCTGGCGGCGCGACACCGTGAAGCTCGGTGAGAGGGTCACCGTCACGGATGCCGCATTGGCCAAGAACGGCAGCAAGCGCGTGAACGCGCGCACGATCACGCTGGCGAGCACGGGCGCCCGTCCGGGCCAGACGCTCGACGCCGCGTCGAGCGAAGGCGACGGTCAGCGCAAGTAGTCTCGCAAGATAGTCTCAGTGCCCTCGCGCGCCATCCGCGCGCGAGGGCCTCGTCTGTGCACAATCCCACGGAGTTGAAGGCAATGCGACAGTGCTATGCCCTGTTTGCCGCCGCGGCGCTTTTCGTGTCGCCGCTGCTGGTGGAATCGGTACTCGGACAGCAGCCGGCCGCACCGGCAGCGGGCGCACCTGCCGCGCAGGGCGGACAGGCTGGCGGGCGTCAAGGTCAGGGCGGAGCCCAGGCCGGTCAGGGCGGAGCCCAGGCCGGTCAGGGCGGAGCCCAGGCGGGTCAGGGCGGAGCCCAGGCGGGTCAGGGTGAGGGTCGCCAGGGTGGTGGCCAGGGCCGTCAGGGTGGCGGCGGCGGACGCGGCCGCGGGGCCGGCGCTCCGGCTGCCCCGGCGCCGCGAAACGCGGAAGGCCGCGTGATCTTCGGCAGCGGCGATCCGAAGACCCCGCTTCTCTGGACGGCGAATCTCGGAATCCGGGACACGCCGCTGCCGCGCGATCAGGTGCCCTTCCAGCCGTGGGCGAAGGCGCTGTTCGACGACCGTGAAAAGCACGAGCTCGAGCCGCACGCACGCTGCAAGGCGTCGGGGATGACCCGTCAGTTCCTCACGCCGTACGGCACCGAGTTCGTCGAGTTCGCCGACTTGAAGCGTATCTACATCTTCGATGTCGGCGGCCCGCACACGTTCCGCACCATCTACATGGACGGCCGCTCGCATCCGAAGAACCTCCCGCCCAGCTACTACGGCCATTCCATCGGCTGGTGGGAAGGCGACACGCTGGTCGTCGACTCGGTCGGATTCAACGAGAGCTTCTGGTGGGATCGCCGCGGACTGCCCCACACCGAGAAGCTGCACTTCGTCGAGCGGTTCACCCGCACCGACGCGCAGAACATGCGCTACGACTTCACCGTCGAGGATCCGGGCGCCTACACGAAGCCGTACAGCGGCACTTTGAACATCCGCGCCTCAACCGGCACGGAACTGTTCGAGTACGTCTGCCAGCAGGCGAACTACGCGCACGAGCTGATGGTCGGCCAGGCCGAATCGGTCAGCCGTTCGACGCCGACCGTACCGTAAAAGGACATCCCAAATCCCAAAACCCAAATCCCAAATCCCAAGCCGCGCGGCGGAGTGGGGTTTGGGATTTGTTCTTTATGCTCGAAGTCAGCGCACTCCACCACGTCGCGGTCTGTGTGACCGATGTCGAACGCTCGAAGCGCTTTTATGGCGAGGTGCTCGGGCTGAAGGAAATCGCGCGGCCGCCGTTCCCGTTCGGTGGTGCCTGGTACGAGACGCCCGACGGACGTCAGCTTCACCTCATCGCTCACGAGCGCCCGCGGACATTGCGCGGGACCACCGAAATCGACCTGCGCGACGGGCATCTGGCGTTCGGAGTCGCGGACTTCGACCGGGCGGTCGCGCATCTGCGTGCGGCGGGCATCGCATGCGTCGAGCGGCCGGAAAACGTCACGCCGTGGAAACAGGTCTACGTGACCGATCCGGACGGGAACGTCGTCGAGCTCAATGCCCCGCGCGTCGGATAAGATTTGCCCCTCTGTGGATGACTGGAGGCAGATGTGAGGCGCAGTCTTTGGCTCTTCGTGGCGCTCATCATGGTTATCGGCGTTGATGCGTCCACGCCGACCGCCAGGCCCGAGGAAGTCGGCCTGTCGGCGGAGCGGCTCAAGCGCGTCACCGAGCTGATGCAGCGGCTCATCGACGCCAGGACGTTCAGCGGATCGGTGACGCTGATCGCGCGCAACGGCCGGGTGGCCCACTTCGAGGCGCTGGGTCTGATGGACCTCGAGTCGAAGAAGCCGATGCAGCGCGACGCCATCTTCCGCATCATGTCGATGACCAAGCCGGTTGTCGGCGTCGCGGTGCTGATGCTGGTGGAGGAAGGAAAGCTCAGGCTGACCGACCCGGTCGGACGGTTCATCCCCGATCTGCAGAATCTGAAAGTGACGGTGCCGAACACCGAGGGGGTAATCGCCCCGGGAGTGATCGCGTCGGCACCGCAGCCTGCGCGAATCGTCGATGCGGCGCGCCCGATCACGGTCCGCGATCTGCTGACGCACACATCGGGCCTGATGAGCAGCGGTGCCAGCGCGGCGATGGTCTCGCAGGTGCCGATTGGTCCGGGAGAGCCGTTGTCGGTGGTCATCCCGCGCCTGAAGAACGTGCCGCTCGATTTCCAGCCGGGGACGCGATGGGCCTACAACCCGCAGTACGGCTTTGACGTGCTGGCGCGTGTCGTCGAAGTCGCGTCGGGCATGCCGTTCGATCGCTTCACGAAGCAGCGCATCCTCGATCCGCTCGGTATGAAGGACACCTTCTTCTATCCGGCGACGGGCAATACGCGGATGGCGTCGCTGTACCAGTCGGTGGACGGCCAGCTGCGGAAGCAGGCCGATGGGGCGTGGGTGAATGGCGCCTACTTCTCCGGCGGCGGCGGTCTGTTCAGCACGGCGGAAGACTATCTGCAGTTCGCGCTGATGCTGATGAACGGCGGACAGCACGACGGCAAGCGGCTGATCGGCACGCGATCGGCGGAGCTGATGGCCAGCGCCTTCGCGCCCGACACGCTGCCCGGCCGCGCGGCGGGTGAAGGTTATGGGCTGGGTGTCCGCGTTGTCAGCGATCCGGCGGCGCGCAGCACGTTCCTCTCGCAGGGCAGCTTCGGGTGGAGCGGCGCCTACAACACGCACTTCTTCATCGATCCGAAGGAACGGATCGTCGGCATCTACATGACGCAGTCGGCGTTCCTCGAATCGCGCGGGCAGATGCGGGAGGACTTCGAGACGGCGGTGATGCAGGCTATTGTCGCGGGCGCCAACTGAGGCCTGCAGGTTGTTCCGTCTACCTCCGGTCCTTCGTGACCTTTGTGTTCTTTGCGGCTACACTTCGTGTTCTTCTGCGGCTGGAGGAAAATGTGACGCGCACTCTTTCATTCGTCGTCGCCGCGGTCCTTGTCGGTTTTGTTGCGGTGACCGCCGAGCGGCCTGCGTTTGTCCCCATCACCGACAAGACGCTGCTCAACCCGCCACCGGATGAGTGGCTGATGTACAGCCGCACCTACGACGCGCAGCGATTCAGCCCCCTGAAGCAGATCACCCGCCAGAACGTGGCGCAGCTGAAAGAGGTCTTCAAGCTGGAGTTCCCGGGTGGGCAACAGGAAAGCATCCCGCTCGTGTATCGCGGCGTGATGTACGTCGTCGTTCCGCCGAATGCGATTCGCGCCGTCGACGCGACCACGGGTGAACAGATCTGGGAGCACAAGCGGCCGACGGGACAGGCGCGCATCAAGGCGATCGCCATGTATGACGACATGGTGTATTGGACGGCGCCGGACGGCTTCGTGCAGGCGCTCGACGCGAAGACCGGAGAAGTCCGCTGGCAGACCAAGACCGACGGCGGCATGACCTCCGGCGTGATCGTCGTCGAAGGCAAGGTGCTGAGCGGCCGCGCGTGCAGTCCCGTTGGCGCCAACTGCTACATCGCCGCGCACGACGCGAAGACCGGCAAGGAGCTGTGGCGGTTCAGGACGGCGGCCCCGGACAGCGATCCCGGCGGCGCCTCGTGGGCCGGTTCGCCCGAGGCCGGCCGCATGGCGGCCACCTGGGGCCTGCCCGGCGGCTACGATCCGCAGCGCCGCCTGGTGCTCTGGGGCGTGGCGAACCCGATGCCGAATACGCGCCGCGCGCGGCATGACGGCAAGTTCGACGCGATTCCGACGTCCGCGCCGGCGGATCTGTACAGCAACTCCACCGTTGCGCTGAATCCGGAGACGGGCAAGCTGGCGTGGTACTTCCAGCACCTTCCCGGCGACGACTGGGATCAGGATTACACGCACGAGCGCACGCTCGTCCGTACCGCCGTGAACCCGAATCCGAAGTTCGTCAAGTGGATCAATCCGGACGTCAAGCGCGGCGAGCAGCGCGACGTCAGCATCATGGTCGGCGAAGGCGGCGGCATTTTCGTCAACGATCGCGCCACCGGCCAGTTCCTGTGGGCGACGCCGTTCCCCTTCGATGCGCCGAATTTCCTGATCAAGGATATCGATGTCAAGACCGGGCGCGTGCACGCCAACGACAGCGTGATGTTGCGACAGCCCGGCGAGCGCCATGTCATCTGCTCGTACAACACGCGCAGCTACTGGCCGACGGCCTACCATCCTGGCGAAAACGCCCTTTACATTCCGTACGTCGACAACTGCCTCGACATGACCGCGGCGAGCGCCGACGGGACCGTCCGCGAGCGGCGTGTCGCCATCGCGCGGGAGGGAAGCGATCCGGCCACGTGGGCCGGCGTCGCGAAGGTCAACGTATCGACCGGCGAGATTCGATACATCCATCGCCAGCACGCGCCCGGAAACGGCGCGGTGCTCGCGACCGCCGGCGATCTGGTCTTCTGGGGCGACCTCGATCACGGGTTCCGCGCCTTCGACGCGGCCAGCGGCAAGGTGCTGTGGGAAACGAAGCTGAACGGGCCGATTCAGAACAGCACGATCACCTATGCCGTCAACGGCAAACAGTACGTTGCGGTGCTGACCGGCGTCGGGGCAGTGACCGGCTCACTGATCCAGCAGGCCGGCCTCAAGACCAATCGCACGTACAACTCGCTGTCGGTGTTCGCGCTGCCGTAGAGAGTCGTAGAGCCACGAAGGCACGGAGGCACGGAGTCCCGAAATTTTATCCTCCGTGCCTTCGTGCCTCCGTGGTCGTATTTACTTGATGGCGGCTGTGTCGTGGACGATCTTCCCGCCGACCACCGACATCACTGAGCTCGTCTTCTTGATCGCCTCCTCGGGTACCGTGAAGTAGTCCTGATTCAGCACGACGAGATCGCCGAGCTTGCCCACCTCGATCGAACCGAGCTGGTTTTCCTCCCGCAGGAACCAGCCGTTGCTGGCGGTGTACAGCTTCATCACCTGCTGGCGCGTGATCTGCTGCCCGTCGTTGATCAATTGCCCGCGGGCGTTCTTTCCGGTGACCGCGTAATACATGTGCAGCCAGGGGTTCATCGGCGCGATCTGCATGCCGTCGGAGCTCATGCCGGCCGGTATCCCGTTGTTAACGATCATCCTGAAAGGGGGACCGTTCTGCTCGGGTGTGCCCGCCAGATAGCGCCAGCTGGTCAACGACAGGCCGCCGCCGATCGCCTTCAAGCGGTTGACCCATTCCTCCGTGATGAACGGCACGTGCGCGACGACCCAGCGGAGGTTCGCGATCGAGCTCTCCTTGTGCGCCGCCTCGTAATCCTGGATCTCCTGCTGGAAGTCGGTGCGGCTGAGCGAGTGCACCTCCGCCCGCCAGCCGGATCGGGCCAGCAGCTTTGCCGCGTCCTGAAACGCCTTCCCCCCGGCAATGAACTCGCCGATGCCGCCGGTCCGAATCATGTCGTCGCCGAAGAACGGGATCGTGTTCTTCACGCGCTCGCGCAGCGTCGTCAGCTCCGGCGTGGGGT
>JAICQE010000050.1 GCA_025938035.1 Vicinamibacteria bacterium | reverse complement strand
TCGGTGACGGCGACACACCGAGGCATCGAGGCAGCGAGAAATCGTTGCATCTCTCAGTGACCTCGGTGTCCCGGTGTGTCGTGAGCGGTTACGGATTAATCCAATACGCGAGCTTGACCAGGAGCGTGTTCGTCGACGGCGTCGAAAAGACGTCGGCGTAGTCGCGGCCGACGCTGAACGTGCCGTCCGCGAGTGATCGTTCCCTCCCCTGCTGCCAAACAACGAACAGCGTCGATCCCGGCTTGAACTCCCAGCGCATGACGTTCGTCGTCCGGAACGACAGGAACCGGAAATCCGGGTCGCCTTCGTACGCAAATGGCGCGTAGCGGTTCTCGTATCGCAGCGCGCGGCCGTTGACCATCTCGCGGAAGTTTTCGTAGTCGCCGGCGGACACGAACGGCTGCGCATAGACCTGCAGCGACAGGTTCGGCGTCAGCGTGTAGTTGACGCGCGTCGTCATCGACGTGGTCGTCTGATAGAGACGGCCGAAGACGTAGCGCGTCCGACTGTCGCGCTCCACCTCGCCGATCCATTGCGCGTCCTCGATGTTCCGGTTCAGCCAGATTCCGAACTCGGTGGACAACGCGGCGCTCGGCTTGACCGTGACGCTCGGACCCGCGCCCCAGCTCTCGCCATGGCCGTCCGACCCGTAGTTCCACTCGAAGCCGAAGCGCACCGGCTTGCGACCGTCAGTGTTGAAATACTGCCAGGCGTTGTAACTGTTGTTTCCGTAACCGCCCGGCCCGCCACGCGTGCGCCGGTCGTCGAAGCTGCGCGGGTTGGCGGTGGCGCCGAATCCCGTGTTCCAGTTGTTGACGAACGACCAGTGGGAGTTGACGTTCCAGCCGAGGCTGAGGCGATCGCCGTCGAAGTTGTGGGACGTCCATTGATTGAAGTTCACGTTGCGGGTGCGCACGAAGCGGCCCGGTTTCTCCCACCGCATCTGCAGCCAGGCTGCCGAGCTGATGACGTCGGCGCGCTGCAGAAACCCGAGATCGTTGACGTCGAACCCGGGTGACTTGTAGAGCGCGGTGAAGTTGAACCGCGTGCGCTCGCCGCTGATCTTGCCGAAGTTGACGGCGCCGGCGTGGCCGTTGAGCTCGTCCGCCGTCGCCTCGAACTCCACGTGCTCCGCGTCCGGGCGATGGAAGGAGTGGACGTTGCTGCGCTGCAACCCCGCAATCGCCGCCGGATTTCCGCGCACGGTGCTGCCGGCCCAGTAGCCGTTGAGGCTGAAGCGGCGGCCGATTCGCCAGTCGTAGTCCAGGCCGCCGGTCAGGGCCTTGTCCGGAAGGAAAGACACCGGCTCGCTCAATCGCCGGTGTGTGGTCGTCAGCATGAAACCAAGCGAGGACTGATCGCCGAACTCACGGCGTGCTCGCGACACCGAGTAGAACGACGCGGGCTCGACGGCCTCGTTGCGGCGCGTGCCGCCGAATGCGACGTTCGCGAACTCCTGCTGCGTCGCTGCGAACAGCCCGCCAACCGAGAATGCGCCGACCCGGCCGGTGAGTTTACCCGCGCCGATGATCGTGGTCTGCAGCGGCTGCACCGCGTATTCGTCATCGCCGAGGGTGGGTGCACCGCGCGGTTGGCGGCCGATGCGCCGTGAATAAAACAGGATGCAGTTGTCGTGGCAGTCCCACCGGTACGTGCCGGAACCCTCGATGAAGAATGGCCGGCGCTCCTGAAAGAAGGTCTCAAACGCGCTCAGGTTGACCACGGCAGGATCCGCCTCCACCTGACCGAAGTCCGGGTTCACGGTCGCGGTCAACGAGAGAGCCGGCGTAATCGCATATTTCAGGTCGACTCCGGCGGAAACGTTCGGATTGAACGTGTCGTGCAAGGGATTGCCGCGCTGTTCCGGCTCCGTCACGGCGGTCGCCACGGTGTACGGCATCAGCTCGAGTCGCTTTGAGGAACCAGACGGCGAGACGCCCTCGAGCTGACCAAGCTGCGAGATCACACCGTTGACACTGCGCGCGATCAACGGCCATCCCGAGGTCTCGTTGAGGCGCGGGATATGGCGGACGACACCAAATCCGATCGTGTTCTTGGCGCCGTCGCTGAACCGCAGCTGCGAGTACGGAATATGAAACTCGGCGCTCCAGCCGGTTGGGGTGCGCCGCACCTCGACATCCCAGACGGCGTCCCAGCTGGCATCGTCGTTGTCGTCGTTGAACCAGTAGACGTCGCGCTTGACGCCGGCGGCGTTGACGGCAAATTGATAACCCGTCCGGCGGTCGTGGTACGAGTCGATGAAGAGGTGGATCCAGTCGGAGGGCGAGTCTTCGTCGCGCCTGGTCAGATAGCCGACGATCTTTCCAGGATCCGGATCGGCCGCATGGACGATCACGTGCAGCGCCGTCGCGTCGGTCACGACCCGGGCTTCGGTCTGATAGGTAGCCGGTAGACCCTCGCTTGGCTCGCGCTGAATGAACGACTGCAGCAACTCAGCCTGCTGCCAATCCGCCTCGGACATCGCGCCCTGAACGACGTGCGCGCGCGCCGTTTTCGACAATTTCGCGTCGCCGGCGGGTTCAACGGTTTGCGTATACGCCGCACCGCACGGGAACAGCGCGGCGGCCAGGAGAACGTAAGGGATTCTCATCCGAGCACAGGGCCGGCCGCGGCCGGCCCTTACTTATACGCTCAGACGAGCACTGCCGGTGCATTGCCGGGTTAGTTGGGTGTTGGCCGCTCGACGCGATCGATCACCATGACCTCCACGGGACCGGTCGTCGACTCGAGCCGTAGCCCCAATTGCTCCTCCAGGGCAGTAAAGATGGACGGGCGGTCAGGATCGGAGGATGGCGCATTCGGTGGCGACCACTTCAGCTCGAAATCCCACTCCCCGGTCAGACCGGTGCGGTCGATGACGACTCGGTCCACTTCTCCAGCCAGAAAGCGCGCAAAGCCACCAATCGGAAACGCGCCGGCCGCAAGCTCTTCATTGTTTCCCCTGATACCGCACACGGGACCGGTTCCCATCGGCGGAGGAGGCGCTTTCTCGGCCGCCTTCGCCCGTTGAGCGCAGTAATCGTTCGCTGGACGGCGAATGTGCGGCCCCAGCCGCCCATCGCTCCGCGCGATGACGAGGGCGTAGATTGGCAGCTGGCGCGTTTCCCGGTGCATCGCCAGGCGGAATCGATCCTCGAGCAACGAGCGCAGCATCAACGCCTCGGGTACAGGTTGTCCCGGCGCCGTCGGCGGAATCACGGCGGGCGCCTTCGCGGTGATGTCGAAACGTTCTGTCCGAAGCCAGTCGGGAGCGCCAACGAGTTGGACTCCCTGAAGCCCATAGGCGAAGCGAATCAACTGCAGCAGCGTCTGGTTGCCGACATTGAAGGTCCCACCACGCATACGCTGAATGAAGCCCCCGGTCTCACCTGAGTTGTTCGGTTTCACCGACGCGACCTCGAACGTCAGACGCGGCGCATCCTGAATCGCGAGCAGCGGACCACCATCCTCGCCCAGCGCTTTCAGCCGCGAACCGTCGATCGTGACGCCAGCGAACGTGACGACGACGATCGACATGACGGCGACGGCCGCAACGCGGCTGCGGAGCCGCGGGGCATTCCGGGGCCGCTCGTCGTCGAGCAGCGCGCGCAAGCGGTCCTCGAGGTGATTTGGCGAAGCCATCGTGACCGCCAGAGCCGGCGCCACGTCGGACTTCAGCGCATAGGCGATCTCGAGCAGATGACCAGCGTAGTCGTGAGCCGGCGCGCCGGCCGACAGGACGCGATCGTCGCAGGCGAGCTCGCGCTCGACGCGCAGCCGGCGCGCCACCCACCAGACGCCGGGATGCACCCAATAGATCGCCGTCGCAATCGCGGCCAGCATCTGAACGAGGCAGTCGTGCCTCGCGACGTGAGCGAGCTCGTGCAGCACGACCGCGCGCCGCCGATCGTCGGACCATTCGTCGGCTTCCGCAGGAATCAGAATCGATGGGCGCCGTGTTCCGACCGCCATCGGCATCGTCTGGTCGAGACTGCGGCGCACCGTGACGCCGTGGCGAACACCGAGCCGCCGTGCGCTGTCCGCTACGAGTGCCGTCCATGTTTCGTCAGTCACCACGGCCGCGCAACGGGTCAAGCGCGCGATGGACCAGCGCTGCGCCGCCAGTCGTACCAGCAGCACCGCGATCCCGAGCACGTAGACGAACGCCGCCACGCTCAGCCAGGTGACCGGTTGGGCAGATGACGATCCGGTGACGTCCCCCGGGGGGCGCGTCGCCGCATCCGGCATCACGTCCGTGGCGAAACGTGCGAGTGGCGCGATGGGCGCGGTGGCGACCGCCGCCGCAGGCGCCGACACGTCGAGGCGGGCCCACCCCGGGATGGCGGCGACGAGCACCGGCAGCACCAGCAGACCGACGATCACCAGCGTCCAGAGCAGATGGCGGGCGGCGGCAGAAGCGCGCCGAGCCGCCGGCAGGTATGCGAGGACAGCGGCTGCCAGGATGACCGTCGCCTTAACGAGAACCGCAAGGAGCATCATCGCGCACTTCCATCCTTACGTGCCTGCTTCAGCAAAGAATGCAGACGCTTGTATTCGGCTTCAGACAGCGGGCGCTCGCTGGCGTCGAGCAGGGCGGCAATCGCCGAGCTGGAGGAACCTTCGAAGAACGTGCTCACCAGCTGCCGGAGCGCGGAGCGGCTCGCCTCCTCCGGTTTGGCAGCCGGGAAATACATGTGCCGCGGGCCGTCGTACTCGCGCGCCAGGAGGCGGCGCTCAATCATGATCTCGAGCAGCTTGCGGACACTCGAAGGGCTTGGCGCGTCGGGCAGTTCCGCGCGCAGCTCTTCCACCGTTGCTCGGCGACGCCGGTGAAGGATTTCCATGATCTGGCTTTCGCGGCGAGTGAGGTGGGTGGGCTTCGCCATTGGTGATTTCTGACCTTCAGATTCTCTGTGGCGAATTTTTTCGCGCTGCGCGAATATATTCGCGTCACGCGGTGGATGTCAAGAGCGTGGGCGTGCGTCGGTCAGGAGCGGGGGGGTTGAAGCCAGGCGTCCAGGCGCGAACGCTGCGTGCTGCTGGCGGCCGGATCGATTTCGATCTCCCACTTGTGTGGAGGCTCGCCGACCAGCGTCACCGGCACGCGCTCGAGCTGATCCCGGCGCGCGATGAGCACGGTGATGCGATCGCCCGGCTCGTAGTCGTCGAGACGCCGTGCGAGCTGATCAGCCCGCACGCGCCGCTCGTTGATCGCGAGGATCTCGTCGTCCGGTGCGAGGCCGTCCGCAGCGCCGGCGCGCTCTCGACCGGTCCCGGTCACAACGAGCCGGCCGTTGTCGTTGCGGGTCGTCACACCAAGAGAGGCACGCCCGCTGCCAGCCGCCGCCCGGAACCGAAGTCCGAACGTCTGGAGCGCGTGGCCGTAATCCAACTCACCCGTGCCGCTGATCCAGGCGCTCCAGAAGTCCGCGAGCGATGTGCCGGCAACCTGCTCGCCCACCTGACGGAACTGCTCCGGAGTGAATCCCCGGGCGCCGGAATACCTCGCGTACGCCGCCCGCATGACGTCGTCCAGACTGCGTGCGCCGTTGGTCAGCTGCCGGATGCGCGCGTCGAGCAGAAAGCCAAGCACCTGACCCTTCACGTAGTAGCTGATGCTCACGTTCGGCGAGTTCTCGTCCGGCCGGTAGTAGCGAATCCAGGCGTCGTAGGAGGCGAGCTCCACGGACTGCAGCAGGCGGCCTGGCGTGCTCTGCAGGTCGGCGATCACCGACGACAGGTTGCTGAGAAACTCGGCGCGCGTCAGCACGCCGGCGCGCAGGGCCAGGAGGTCGCCGTAGTAGTCGGTGATGCCCTCGACCACCCAGAGGCTCCTGGTCAGCGCCTCCTTTTCATAGTCGAAGGGTCCGAGCTCCACCGGCCGCAGCCGCTTGCCGTTCCAGGTGTGAAAGATTTCGTGGGTCAGCGTCGTCAGCCATGTCGTGTAGGCGGTGCGGGACTGCGTGGTCGTCCTGCCGGCAAGAAGCACCGTCGAGTTCTTGTGCTCGAGCCCGCCCCCGCGATTGGGCACGATGACGTTGAGCACCACGTACTTGTCGTAGGGAAGTGCGCCCCAGAATCGCCGGTGCTCGCGCACGATCGCTTCGAGGTCCTTGACCGCGCGCGCGGCGTCGAACCCGGACGTGTCGCCCTCGTTCACGAGGTAATGCGGCTTGCCGTCCACCGAAAACTCGTAGACCTGTGGATTGCCGGCCACTATCGGCGAATCGACGAGGGTGTCGAAGTCCGGAGCGATATATCGGTGCGCACCGGCCAGGGCACGGAGCCCGGTCATCGAGCCGCGCCACGCCGCAGGGAGGTCGAGCGTCACTTCGTGCGGGCGGACGACGCCATCGGCGAGGGTCATGAACGTCGGCGCGCCGTTGATCAGGGCGTAACGCTCCTCCACCCAGTTCGTGCGCACCGACAATTCGTGCGCGTACACGCCGTAGGTAACCGTGACCGTCGCCGCGCCGCCGGTCGCGATGCGCCACCGGTTCTTATCCGACTTCGCCACAGCGAGCGATCGCCCGGCGCCCGTGGCGGTGACACGTTCGACGTTGCGCTGATACTCACGGACCAGGTAAGAGCCCGGCGTCCACACCGCCATCATCAACTCGATGTCGGGCTTGCCACCGGTCGGCACTGCGGCCGTCACGTCCATGTAATGGGTGTGCGGGGCCGGGAACCGAATCGTGTAGCGGATAGGCTCCGCCGGGCGGGCGCTGGACGCCGTCTGCGCGGTCGAGACGGATGGCGCCGCAACGTGGAGAAAGAGCAGCGCAAGGACGATCTTCACAGCCACCTCGCGCATTTTACCCAAACACAACAGCGAACCTTGGCTCGCGGCTTGCTGAAATCCGGAGGGAGGGCCTGTCCCGCGGCAGCGTGGCGAAGGTGGGGCGGCCCGCGAGGAGGAGCGTGGAATGGCGAGGCAAAGCAAGACACGTCCCGCGCGCCGTGAAAGCGCGACGAACGATTCGCTGCTCATTCGATCAGCGGAGTCCCTCGGCCGCATGATCGGATCATTGCAGCGGCAACTCGATGCGGCGCGGCATTTGACCGATCGCGCTGACAGCGAGCAGTTCAGAGGAAACGGTCACGTGCCCGCGCGGCAAAGCGGCGGAACGGCGAAGACGCAGCGGAAGACGACATCCGGGGGCACGGCAAGAGCGGGGGGCACGCAGCCCGCAGCCGATCGAAAATCGAAGCGCGCCGCGAAATCGGCGGCAAGAAAGACGGGCGTTCGCAACCGCTCGGGGGCGAAGCAGCGAGCGGCAAAGGCAAGCCGCGACCGATAAAGGTCGCGGCGCCACACCCGTATGCGCCCGCGTCAGCGGTTTATTTCCGGCGAGACAGCAGCGCCCCGGCGCAGGCGCCCCAGACCAGATGCGAGGCGACAATCAGCTTCGTCCGCGCGGGTTGATCCCAGCGCGGCGAATGCCTGACGCCGGTGGCCGGAAGCCATCCGAGGTAACTCGCCGTCCACACGCCGAGGCCAAACAGCATCCCCGCGGCAACGCCTCGCGCCGCCGTGCGCGGGGCAACGAACCCGAACAGCGCCCCGGTCAGCGTGCCGTACCCGAAATGAAGCGCCATCGCCAGCCGCTCGATCTGCACTTCGTCCAATTGCCGGTTCACCCCGGCTTTCACCGCCAGCGCTTCCGCAACCTCGCGCGGCGGCAGCGGTCGCGGCGGCTCGCCGTCGAGACGCCGGTGCATCACTTCCCAGAACATCGTCATCGGCACCGTGGCAGCGGCCCCCGCTGCAGCGCCGGCGAGCAATCGATTCATAGACCCGTCCTCTCGGTGCGACCTTTCGTCGTGTCCGCCTGCAGGCGGCCCTCGTCGTAGTGTCCGCCTTCAGGCGGACCCAACGCGCTCAGAACAGCAAGGCGATCGCGGCACACGCCAGTCCCGCGATCAACAGCCACAACGCGGCTGTCCCCTGACGGCCCGCTTCGACGGGCGCCGAGTTACCGGGCACCGACGCGCTGACCTGTCCCTGCGCCATGAACGCCGTTCCGAGGGCAGCAAGCAGCAACAGCCACGCGAACGCGCTCACACCCCGCGAGACCGCCGACGCCGTGTCGAGCCGCACCACCATCGTCGCCACCGCCGCGATCCAGCCGCCGAGCGCGGTGCCGGCAATCAGCCGCAGCCGCGCAACCTCCCTGTCGGCGGCCTGGCGGCGAAGTTCGGCGCGCAGCGCCTCCTCGGCCCGGCGCCGCTGCTCGTCGAGCTGCGCACGCTCCAACTCGAGGCGCGCGTGATCGCGATCGAAGGCCTCCTTGAGGGCCGCGACGACCACACCCGTCAGACGCGCTTCGATCTGTCCGGTCAACGCCGCCGGCGGAGTACTGGTGCCGGCGAGAGCCGTTTCGTGCGGCGACTCGGGCGTGCTTGGCGCTTTGAAGCGCCTCGCGGCTTCGCGCAGCACGACGATCGTGTCGAATGCCTTGAGCAGACCGGCAAAGTTCATGGTTCATGCTCCGTCAGCGACGGACGCGATCGGAAGGGTTTCAAAACGTATTCCGCGCGCGCGAGCTCAGCCATGCGTCGCGAAAGCTCCGCTGTGCGTCCGTCAACGGCTGGCCCGCCTGCTCAGCAGGGATGACCTCGAGCGCTGCGGCCGCTGTGTTGGGCGAGCTCTGGCGCTGGCGCAACAGGAACCCGGCGCGCGACAGCAGCCGCGCGTAGTCCGCGACATCGCGCCCCTCGATGAATCGCTCGAAGAAATCGGCCGCAAACGCGTCATCGCCCACTACCTCGGCCAGCGTTTGTCGCACGTCCGCGAGGGTATACGGTGAGAGGACGTAACCGGGCCGGGTCGCGGCCGACCGTCCAAACCGGGCCCACAAGGCGCGCATGTAATCATCCAGCGTCACGCGTCCATCGGTGCGATCGCGAAGTGTCAGGTCGAGCGCGAGGCCAACGGCGTCACCCCACGTGTAATACGAGATGTAGCCGTCGAGGATGGCTGTGTCGGCGACGACCGCCGCGCCGTCGACGAGCGGCGCGAGCCGGCTCATTTCGACAGCGGAACGCGGCCGTGGCACGGCGATCACCGCCGCAAGCGCGGACGCAAGCTCGCGGGCGTAGTCGCTCTCGCTCATGAAGCCGCTGCGGCGCAGAACGAGCGTGCCGTAGTAGTTGCAGAATCCTTCCGCCAGCCACAGCTCGCCCGACACATTGGCCTGCTCGAAGTTGAAGGGCTCGAGCGACGCGGGGCGGATGCGCTCGACGTTCCAGGCGTGACAGAACTCGTGCGCGGCCGTTGCCAGATGATCCGGCCGTCCGGCAGCCAGCGGGCGCGGTGAGGTCATCACCGTGCTGTTGCGATGTTCCATCCCGTCCACGCGGTTTCCGGGCAGGTGGTCAGCGATGAACGTGTAGGTGTTGTTCTCGAACGCGGGGAATTCGCCGAACACGTATCGCGTCTCGCGGACGATGGCCTCCACGTCGCGCACGTAGCGGTCCACCTCGGCGTCCGTTCCGCCATGATGCACGGCCACTCTGAAGACCGGCGTCCGCCCCTCGTCCGCGACCGTAAAGGTCCGCAGCGCGAAGGCGCTGAGCTCAGCGGGACTGTCCATCAGGTATTGGAGGTTTGGCGCTGTGAAGGTCAGCGAGTCGCGCCCCGGGAGCAGCTGCGTGGCAATGCGCCACGACGCACCGGCCGGCGGCTCGAAGCGGATAGTGATCGGGCGCTGATCGAAGCCCCGTGCCCACATGATCGCGGCCGGCATGTTGATATGCGCGTGGGCGCCGCTGATGGCGAGATAGGTCCCGTCGACACGATCGCCGGAGACCCGATAGGAGACGCGGACTTCTCCCGAATGTCCGTCAACGTCCCATCGATGCGGTTCCGGCCGCGTAATCGAGAGCGGCCGGCCGGCGCCATCGGTCGCGCGCACGTCGATCACGCTTTTTGCGAACTCGTGCAGCGCATATCGTCCGGGCGAGCTGCGGCTCATGCGCAACTGCAGCGGACCGGCAGGGACGTCAGTGAACGTCGCCTCGACCTGCATGATCTTCTGCTCGCGTTCGGCAAACGTGAGGCGATAGGCCGTGGCCGGCTGCGCATGCAGCTCGAAGGCGTTGATCGCGATCACAGCCGCGAACACGAGGAACGTCCGGCGAGCCATGGCCGGATGCTAGCATGCGGGAATGGTGAAGATCGTGGCCCTCGACGTGGCGATCCTTCCGCCACCGGACATCATGTCGCGGGCGATCGCCTACAGCGCGGCGCTGCCCGCCGAAGGATCGCAGGGTCTTCGGCTGGACGGTGAACACCTGCCGCATATCACGCTGACACAGCAATTCGTACGACACGAGGAGCTCGACATCGTCTTCTCGCGCATCGAAGACGTCCTCGAGAAGCGGGCACCTGTGCGAATCAGAATCACGGGCGGCGGCCAGAGCGGCCACACGTTGTGGCTGACCGCCGAGCGGACGCCCGAACTCCTCGATCTTCACCAGCAGCTCATGGACGCACTGCGCGGCCTGGAGCGGCCACACGGCGGGAAACAGGCCTTCTACGAGGAGGGCGGCCGCGTCGGCGACGTGCTCTGGGTGAGCAGCTTCCGGCTGGAATCCAGTTTCGGCGCGTTTACGCCGCACATCACGCTCGGCCACGGCGCCCGCGCGCCGGAGGTCGAGCCGTTCGCATTCGACGCGACGACGATCGCGGCGTGCCACCTCGGACGGTACTGCACCTGCCGCAAGGTGCTCCGCACCTGGGAGCTAAAGCGGCCCGCGTGAGATCGGCAGCGGCCGTCCGCGCTCGTAGCGGCGAACCGTTGTCAGCACGACGTCCGCCATCATGTCGAGGAACCGCGGATCGTCGTTGACGGCTCCAGCCCGCACCATCGGCAGGCCGACTTCGCGGCACGCCTGCGCCGCTTCGGTATCGAGGTCGTACAGCACCTCGATGTGATCGCAGACGAATCCGATCGGCGCCACCACCGCTGCCTGCAGCCCCTTCTCACGTTCGGCCTTCAGGTAATCGCAGACGTCCGGCTCGAGCCACGGATCCTGCGGCCGCCCGCTGCGGCTCTGATACACGAGCGCCCAGTCGCTCATGCCGGCTTCACGCGCCACCAGTCGCGCCGTCTCCTGCAGCTGCTCGCGATAGCGCGATCGCTCGGCCATGGGCAACGGAATGCTGTGCGCCGTGGCCACGAGCCGCGCCACGTCGCGAAGGTGGTCCGGCAGCGCCTGGCGTGCATCCCGCACGTGAGCGGCGTTGGCCGCAATGAAGAGCGGGTGATCGAACCAGCTGCCCGTGAAGGTGATGTCGATGTCGGCACCGCTCTCGCGCAGTTCCGCCCGCGCCGACGCGACGTTCTCCCGATACTGTTCGCAGCTCGAATACGAGTGCTGGGCGGCGGCAATGAAGCCAACGGCCCGCCGGACGCCGGCGGCGCGCATCTCGCGCAGCGTGTCGGCAAGGAATGGATGCCAGTTGCGCATGCCGACAAAAACCGGCAGCGCGTATCCGGCGGCGGCAAGACGCGATGCGAGTCCGTCGGCCTGCTTCCGGGTCAGCTCCGTGATCGGAGACACGCCATCGAAGAGCTCGTAGTGGCGAGCCACCTCCTCCACGCGCTCCGGCGCGACGCGGCGGCCGCGCAGAACGTTCGCGAGGAACGGACGGATGTCGCCGGGTCCCTGTGGGCCGCCGAAAGACACGATCAGCACGGCGTCGAACGTCATCGGGGCTGGTCTGCGGGCGCGACGCGCATGCTATCCTCGCGCTCTGGATACAAAGAGCGATCGTGCGATTGTCTGGGCCATCTCGCTCGTCATCGTCGCCGGCTCATTCCTGATCCGCTTCCTCGAGCTTCAGTTTCACAACGACCATTTCGAATTCATCTCGCTCGCCGCCGACATCGTCCACGGCGCGATTCCGGGGATCGATTTCTTCGACGCGACGCGTCCGCTTCAATACTATCTGTCCGCCGCGGGCCTCTGGCTGTTCGGCCATCAACTGCTGGCAGAGGCGCTCGTCTCCGTCGGCCTGATCTCAATCGGCACCGCGCTGGTCTTTGTCGCTGGATACCGGCTGTCGGGCAGCCTCCTCCTCGGCGTGCTTGCCGCGATCTTCACCGGCGCCATGCTTCCGCGCCTCTACTCATATCCCAAGGTGATCATCCCGGTGGTGTCGCTGCTCGCGTACTGGCGCTTCGTGGAGACGCCGTCGTGGTCCAGGCTTGCCGCGGTGTGCCTGGCAACGGCAGTGTCCTTCTACTTCCGATTCGACCACGGCCTGTGGGTCGGCGTCGCGCTTGGTATCGCACTCCTCGTTCAGTTCGCGCCGCGCTGGCGTCAGTGCGCGATGTACGCCGGCGCCTACGCCGGCGGCGTTGCGCTGATCTGCCTGCCGTTCGTGATTTTTCTGCTGGCGCAGGGCGGCGCACTCTCGAGCGGCCCCGGCACCGGGCGGCTGACGCATCTGCTTCGCGGTGACGATGTCGTGTCGCTGGGAATGCCGGAGATACCCGCCGAGCGGCCGCTCGTTTACTTTCGCCCTCCCGGTCCGCTGGCGACCGTCGGGTGGGCGCCGGAAATCACCGCGGACCAGCGCGCCACGCTCGAGCAGCGCTACGCACTGCGATTTGCCCATGCGATCGATGGCGGCGACGCGCGGCGATACGTGCTGACCGATCGCTCACCATCCATGCTCAGACGCCTTCTCGCCGATCCAGCCGTTGCCGGGGTCACCAACGTGGACGGCGAAGGGCGCATCCTGCGCGAACCGGCGTGGTCGGTCGTTCGCCGGTGGCTGCACATTCCCGTCATGGAGTCGCCCATCATGCGACGGGACAACGCGGCGATCTGGCTATATGACGTGCTGTTCCTGACGCCGTTCTTCGCTGCCGTGCTTCTGGCCGTACGCGTCGTGCAGCGCAAAACACGTAGTGTCCGCCTTCAGGCGGACCTGACCAATGAAACGCCGAAGGTGGTCGCCGCCATTGTGCTCGGCCTGCTCTTCAACGTCTTCCTCATCCGCGGCAATCTCGACTCCAGGCTTCCCGACGTCATCGTCCCGGCGGCAATCCTGTGGGCCTGGATGCTGCGAGGGCCATGGCTCGGAGTGATCCGGCGATCCGGCGCCGGCGCGCTGGCACGTGCGTTGGCGGCAGCCGTCGCCATGGTCTCGATCTGGATGGCAGTGGATGTCTACGCCGGGTCGATGAACCACTTGACGGCCACCGACCTCTTCTCCACCCCGGTCACTGCTGCGAGGCGGCTGAAGGGCGCGATTGCCGATCTTCGCCGCGATCCACTGGAGCAGTTCGCGCCGGCCGGCAGCACCGGCCTGCGCGCGCTCACGCGCTACGTCAACAGATGCACGGCGCCAACCGACCGCCTGCTGGTGCTCGGCTATCAGCCGGAAGTGTTCTTCTACGCCGACCGCAGAATTGCCGGCGGCAACATCGTCTTCCACGCCAATCTCGGCGCGGCGCCTCAGGAGCAGAACCTCATCGTGCAGCGGCTGCAGCGCGAGCGCGTTCCCGTGGCGATACTTCCTGTGGATCAAGCGGCGGAGATCGAACGGACCTATCCGCGCGTGAAGAGGTATCTGGACCTGCGGTACGAGGTGGCGAAGGAGTCAGGTTTTGGAGAAGGAAGGCTGATCCGCGTGCTTGTTGACCGGAACATCGTTCCGACACGTATCGACTCGGAACTCGACCTGCCGTGTTTTTCCGGATGAACGCCCGGCTCACGGCCTTACTTACGTGGCGCCGGGGTGGGCGGACAGGTCCCGTAGACGGCCCTGATGGTTCTCGCCTCGAAATTCGGAAGGTCGATCCGATCAGAACCTGCCGAATCCTCAGGATCGATCGTACCCGTGAGCTCGACTCTCATGCCCACGTACACATCCAGCCGAAAGTCGCGAACATTCTCGACCTCGTACATGTTGCCCGTCGTCGGTACGATGCCCGATGTGCCCGTGGCGCCCGGGGTGGCTCCAGGCCGGGACTGACCCGTCTGAGGCGTCGTGGCATCTGCGAGGATGTAGTCGTCGTAATCACTGGGGTTGCCGGACACCTGAATCTCGCGATAGAGACACCCGACGAGGACGGTCGTCGTCTGACCCGAGGTCGCTGGGCGCGGGGCCGCGGGCCGACCGGGATTCTGCGGCGCCTGAGACGCTGCAAGGACGCCTGTCGAGAACAGCGCGAGCGTTCCCGCGGCGATGCATCTGATGATCATGACGTGGCTCCTTCGTTTCCTGCACCTGGTACGAAGCCACGGTGCAATCGTTGCACCACGCGCCCGCGCGCCGAAATGCCCGTCGCCATTCGCCGAGCCCGCTCACAACTCTTGTGTTCGATGCGTCCACGTGATCAGAACCCGCCCGCCCTTTGACGGCCCGTCGCGATCTGTCTCAGCAGATGGTGAGGTCGCGACCCTGCCCTTCGCTTAGCTCACGACTCCACGCAGGCTGGAACTCGTTCAGCGTCCTCGGCGCGGAGATATCCGCTCACCGCAACAACATCCGCTGGGCTACCCAACTCGCTCCGATCGCAGTACGCCTTGAATATCCGCGCATTTCTATTTCGGGGCCTTCGAGAAACGCGCTCGCCAACGCAGCATGTCGTGCACTGCGTCGGCCGAGCACTCGTGAGCGCTCCGGCTCGTCTCCCCTACAATTTGACATCCGCGGCGCCGCAGCCTGAGCGATATACGTGAAGGCTGGAAACGGCGAGACAAAGGGCCGAACGCATTCGTCGCGACCGCCACCAGACCGACCGTCGATCGGGTGACGCTGCGACATATGGCGCTGTACTTCGAGCGCGCCGTGATCGACGACCCTCTGTTGAGCGTGCAGCCCCCATCTGGTGGCCGAGCGGTCCTCGCGGAGTTCGTCAGTGGAGGCGCCGCATCGGCCCGGCCGCTGGATCGGGCGCGGCTCGGCGGGGTGCTGGATTTCCTCGCCGCCGTCCGCCCTCTCGTCAAGGCAGGATTCTTAACGATCGCCCCAATCGGTAACACTCCGGATCCGAGTTCTCCGCTCCCGTTGCTCTATTCACCAACCGCATTCGAGGAACGGGTTCCTGCACGCTTACGTGAGTGGTTCCGCAGCCGAGCGAGGGTCCACGGCCTATGGCGTGCCGGGGGCACCTTGGTCAGCAGCGACGAACCTCTCGCACCAACCCGCACCATCGGAATCGAATTCGACGGCCTGAATCAAGCCATGGCGTTTCGGTTGATGCCGACCACGCCCGAAAGTCACTCAGACGATCCACGACATTTCACCTTCACCATCCACGACGGTGATGCTCCAGTGTCGGAAGGAGAATTCAACGTCTGGGTCGCACAGTCGATCAATCAGTTCGCCGGGAACGTCTACGCTGATGTCACACGCGATGTAATCAATGCCGCATCGCTGGAAGCCATGTTGCTCACTGATTCGACATTCGTCGAGGACTTTCTCTCATATGGTGGCGACTCGGTCGACCGCGAGCACGCGGTGGCCGAGCTCGCCCTCCAGCTCCAGCTTCCCGTTCTCGACGCGATTTCGGAGGGCGATTTGATGCGCGTGCGTGGGGATGAACCAGCGTCACTGGCGGCCTTCAGAATTCAGCTGGACCGCGGGCTGTCGAGCATCAGCAGTGAACGCGACGAAGCTGATAAGCAACGCAAGCTCGCAGAGTTCCGCCACGAGATGACTCTCCGGGCGAGGGAAGCTGAGCTAGCTGTTCAACGTCTGCAGAGCGCTATGAAGACCGATCTCGCCTTGGGAGTCGTAAGCCTCGCCGCGTCGTACTTTGCCGGTGGTCTTCTGGCGGCGGGCGCGCTAGTCGCCGCAAGAGGTGCCTTCAAGCGTTTGAACGACTACAACAGTAACGCTCGTGCCACGCCTGGACACTTTCTGATGAAGCTGCAGCGCGCCGCGAAGATGTCCGCGCGCTAATCACAGGCGACCTCGCTGAACGCCGATCCGCGTGCTCGTTGACCGGGACGTCGCGCCGTCACATCTCGACGCCGAACTCGACCTTCCGTGTTTTCCAGCCAGATAGGGAGTCTGGCGCGCTCAGTTTTCCGTGGGCGGCTCAATGTGATCGATCACGACCGTCTGCAGCGGTTTCGTCGCGGGTTCCAGCTTCAGGCCGAGCTGCTCCTCCAGTGCGACGAATATCGACGGCGCATCGCCCGGAGCCGGCGCCGCGTCCGTGCCGGGCCGCGCGCTGACCGAAGTGGTCAGCGTCAGCGCGTAGTACCCCTTCAGTCCGGTCCGGTCTTCGACAATCCGTCCGACACTGCTGCTCAACGATCGCGCGAACGTTGAAAGCAACGTGCCGCCAATGAACACTCTGCCCTGCAGGAACAGTGAACCGCACGTCGCCATGACCTCGTCCTCCGATGGCGGAGTGGGTCGAGAAACGACCGGCGCCGCGGCGGAGGCCGCGGCAAGTGCCGCGCAGTCGTGCCGGCTCGGCTTGAGCTGCGGGCCGAGCCGGCCGTCCGCGCGCGCAAGGACCAGCGCGAAGATGGGCCGCTCCTGCATTTCGCTGTGCGCCTCGAGCTTGAGCCGGCTCTTGAACAGGGCGCGCCACATTTCCTGAATCTGCGCCGCCGACGCACCGGGCGGCGGCTTCACCGTGACATCGTAGCGATTGCGCCTCGCCCAGTCGGGCAGATTCCGGTACTCGAAGTCTTCCGTCGGCCATGCCATGGGAAGCAGGTTCTGAATCGAAATGTTCGTGGCGCTGTAGGTGCCGTCCGGCAGCCGTCGCGTGTCCCCTCCCGGCGCGCCGCTCACGTTGGGTTTGATGGAGCTGACTTCAAACTCCACTGATTGCTGAGCGGTGGGCACTGCTCCGAGCCCCATCACGATCAGGACGCCGATGAGGGTCGCCAAACGCGGCGCATGCGCGATGAATGGGCTGATCACGCCGAAATAGACTGCCCTCGCGCCCTGCGAGTTGGATTTTTCTTTTTGGGACTTCGCGCTTTGGCTGCCTGGCCGAAGCTCGCTGACGATCCATGCGAGCGAAGTCTGGCGGTGAGGGAGGGATTCGAACCCTCGGTAGGACTTTAAAGGCCCTACAACGGTTTAGCAAACCGCCGCCTTCAGCCTCTCGGCCACCTCACCGCGGCGAGATTTCTAAGTATACGACAGCGTTCGAGTTGCGAGCATCCGCATGTCCCCAGAATTGTCCCTGAAATTGTCCCCGCCAGCATCGTGAACCGCATTCACCGCGGGGCTGAATTCGGCTCTGGGACACAGGGCGGAAGACAGCGGTTTGTTTCGTCGTCATGCATCCTCGGAAGCCCTTGGAGTAAACGAACTTCCACGCCTGAGCCGAATCGCACCTCTCAGATGACACGGCTGCGTCACACGCGCGACCGAGGCGGACTGCGACGACCGACAGGCTGGTGTGATGCAGCGGTTCTCTGAACCGCTGCCTTTTTCCAAGGAGCACGCTTGGAAATTGATTCCGCTCGCGCGTGCTGACGCACACTGAATCCCACCAACGCAGTTCCCATCAACGACTGCCCGCAACAACGATGTGCGTCGGCGTCTCCCCGTAAATCACGGTGTTTGCCCAGGGTTTCGGGGGGTATGTGACACAGTTCTGACACAGAACGCGCTCAGGCTTAGCGAGGTACCAGCCGATATGCATCTGTACGCACTGCGGTGCGATGAATTGCGTTGTGTACAGCGGTCTCCTGAACCGCTGCGTTCCCGAGCTTGTCAGCCTGTCCGCCGAATGAGCTGCGTATCGATCGCAGCCGCGCTAGGGCGCTGACAAGCGACGGCGTCATCCGCAGCACGTCGACTTCGTTGCCGCGGGCCGCAGGCCCAGGTCAACCCGTTCCGGAAATCGTCCAGTGCGGCGAGGGGGAGTTGTGGAAGATCGAGGATTTCCGTACCGCTTCTTCGTGGTCACGTTCGCTTGGTCGTGGCTGATGTGGCTGCCACTGCTCCTTGCATGGGCGGGCATCATCCCACTCGGAAAGAACCTGCTGAGCGCGTTGACTGTGCCGTCGATCAGTCTGGGTGCCTTCGGGCCTGCGGCGGGAGCGTTCTACAGCCTGCGGACATTGCGCGGCGAAGACGCGGTTCGCCAGTACCTGCGCGGTCTGCTGGATCTTCGTTTCGGCTGGCAGGCGTGGCTTGCGCCCCCGCTGGTGCTTGGCGGAACCACCTGGCTGGCGTGGATACTGCCGGAACTATGGGGAGTACCGCACCTGCAGATGCTCCTGCCTTCCGTGTGGGCCTTCCTACCGTTTCTGCTGCTGATGATCTTCCTCGGCGGTGGACAGGAAGAACTGGGCTGGCGCGGATACATCCTGGACCCACTTGAGGAACGACTGGGACCGTGGCTGGGCAACATGGTGCTCGGGGTAGTCTGGGCCTTGTGGCACCTGCCGCTGTTCTTTATACCGGGAACCAGCCAGATCTTCGTGCCGTTCCTCGGATTCGCGCTCGTTCTGATCGGCCATTCCTACTTCTTCGCCGCGATACGCCAGGCCGCTGGCAAACGCATCATGGCGGGTCTCGTTGCCCACGGCTGGGGGAACGCGTTCGTTCCGCTGTTCCCAACGATTGTGATGGTCGAAGGGGCGGCACAGCAGCGCTATTGGATCTGGGCGAGCCTCACGCTACTGGCCGGTGTGCTGGCGACGATCGTTCGGTTGAGGAGGCGCGAATGAGCGGCCGCAAACACGAGTGACAGATAAGTCCAGCGCAGCCCTCACGGCGAATTCGTACGTTACGTGGGCGCGCCTCGGTCGATTTCCCGACGCACCGGCACGACGCACGAGAAAGTTCTTGCGGGCGGGCCAATGGGGCATCGGCCTGCGCGTACGATTCTGAATTTGGCCTGATGCGGATTCTGATGAAAGCGATGTCCTTAACACGTGACCGCGTTCCTTTCGCTATTTCGACCGTCCTCGTCGGATCACTCCCGGCGCGGTTCGTATGGCTGGTGTCTCTCGCCTATATCGCCTCCAACGCGATGATGTTCGCGCTGCAGTTCAATTCGTTCTTCCTGTGTTCACCGCGTTGCTTAGCGCAGAAGATAAGAGCGACTTTACGATTCGAGTTTCTTCGTTGGGTTACCGCAATGACTATTCGAGGTCCTTACGCATCTGTTCATACTGTTCGCGGCTGATGTGTCCCGCCGCATAACGCCGTTTGAGCAGATTGGGCGGCGTTTCGTGCCACAGGGCCCCGTGGGCTCCACCTACAGATCGAATCAGCAGAATCACACCGACAATCACAACGCCCCAGAAGGCGAGCATGACCAGACTCCCGAATCCCATACCGAGTCCCCACATCCAGCCATGACCGCGCATCATGCCTGGCCCGAACGGCCCCTGGCCGGTCTGGTCTGAACCAATGAAGCCTGGACCGATCATGCCGCCCATCAATGCCGAAAAGCTGAGCGCCACTACCAGCAGAAGGCCGAACGCAAGCAAAAGTCTGCGTGTCGTGCTATCCATCGTCCACCCCTCAGAATTGCCCGTTAGGGTAGGTCCCATGCACGGCCCTTACGCCGTCTTGGGATAGATTGCCGGCCTAACCGCTGATCGCTTCGGTCGGAGCCACGCCAGCACCGCTGCTATCGCGAATAGCGGCACACCTTCGATGAGCGTCATGACCAGTCCTTTCTGCAGGGGTGTCGCGATGAGCATCACGAGACCATGAGCGGCGTTTGCCCAGATGGTGAAGTCGATGAAAAGGGAGTGCCGTGCAGGATCGTCTGAGGCGCGCCACAGCATCACCGCCCACACAATGTGGATCGCGGTCATCATGCTCTCGTAGGGGGCGTTGTAAGGCTGGAATCTGAGCAACGGCGCAAGACTACCGCCGGGTGCGAGAATCGGCGCGTTCAGGAGAATGAGTGTAATCCACGGAATGAACGCTGTGAGGAATCCAATAGACAGAACTTTCAAAAAGCTGCGTAGCCAGACCATCCTCACCGTTTCGTTCATCTTGAGGTGGGTGTCCATCGTGCCCCCCAGCGCTTCACATCGGACGTCCTCAATCAGCCCGTGTTCTTCGGTCGTCCCGTTCTTCCAGCTCCAATGCCCGGTAGTTCAGGCCGCAACGACGCCGGAGCCGACCGGACCTGCCTTGGAAATGATCTGATCCGCTACGTGCCGCGCAACCGCTTTGCGTTCCTCTTCTGGAACGTCATCCATCGAAAAGACATCGGTGTATTTCTTGTACAACGGCAGCGCATCAATATGGATGACCTTTTCTTCTCCGACGAGTGTCTTGAGTACCCGTCCATGGCACTTCAAGAAACAGCCATCGATCATGATGCAATGGTCGGCATCCTTAACCCAACGCGCCATTGAGGAATGAGGCACGAAAAACGCCTCTGCGTGGCACGCTCGGGCAAACGACGGCACTTCGGCCGCGACCAAGTTAGCAGCGAGTCTGGCAATTTCTCCTCGGATACAAGGACCCTCGCACGAGAGAACGGGGATCTTCTTTTCGGAGATATTGCGCTTTGCGTAGACTTCACCCGCCGGACAGAAGCCCTTGACGCCTTGCACTGCCACGGAGAAGTCGGCCGTGAAGTCCTCCATGTTGACCTCCTTGCTCGGTCGAGTGGCGGAACAGTCAAAATGAACATCTTGCAAGTGGTAAACCACCGCCAGCGGCCCATTGGTCGGACTCAGAGCTCTGATCTTCCGGATTCCCGGCAGGCAGTGGCGGATTCATACGCGTTTTCCCGCAGTTCGCGCCGACTTTCCCGCACACGATTCGGGCAGACTCTCGCGTTCGCCACAAAACACCGGTCCCGAGTTCTGGATTGTCTGGTGGTGCATTTGCTTGCTAAAGAAGAAGCGTTATGCGCTAAGGCCATTGTTAACGAGGAGTCTGGCCATGACGATTAATGAAGGCACGTGGGATCGGGTGATTCGAGTCGTCGTCGGCCTCGCGCTGGGATACGTGGCGTGGAGTACGTGGCCAACGGAGGCGAGCCTCCTGTCCAGGACTGGCGTCGTCAGCTTTGTTTCGCTGGTGGTCGGAACTATTGCGTTCGTCACGGGCGCGGTCGGCTGGTGCGCGCTGTATAGGATCCTCGGTATCTCGACGAACAAGCGGGTCAGTGTTTGATCGACAGGAGTGACGGCTGCGTCTATTCGCTACCTGACGCCTCCGCGGGCCACCGCCTCTGCAAAACCTCCCGACGGACGTAGGGCTCATTTGTGCGGTGTGGATGGGGTTCTACCCGGTGGCCGTCTGAAGCGCCCGCATTCGATCTAGCCAGTTCGTCATCCACCCGCGGATGTCTGCCGCAAGATGTCATCGATATCGCATTGATGTTATCGGTCACCGTCCGCGTGCGAGGTCATGATGCCGAGCACCGCTCGGTTGGAATGCGTCGGCGGCCGTTCGGAGTGAGAATTGGAGAGCAGTTTAGCGTCTCTGAACCAGCCAGCTCGCTGAGCCCGGCCATCAATGTAGATGAGCTGAGTGTGATCTCGTGATGCGACGTCGAACGTTGAAGCTGCTCGGGGCGATCGTCACCGTCGGACTCACCCTGACGGGCCTCGCGTTCGTATGGCTGATGCTCCAGTTCCGCCCGGGCGATGCGCACGCCCTGGATGGAATCGTCGCCAAGCCGGTGGCCGAGTACCTCGTCCTGCAGCACGTCGCTGTCTGGGACGGAGTCGCAGACATGGTCGCGTCGGACAGGTCCGTCATCGTCCGTGACGGTCGCATCGACGCGATCGTCGCGGCGGATCAACCACTTCCTGCCACGGCTCGCGTCATTGATGGACGCGGCCATACCTTGATCCCGGGACTCATCGACACACACGTCCACATGCTGTCCGATTCCGGGCCCGATCTGCTGACGCAGCGGACTGCGCTGATGCAGAAGTGGCTGGCGCAAGCACGCAGATACCCCGAAGGGCGGGAAGACATCGTGCGGCGCGGCCAGCTGAAGCTCAAGGCCGGCGTGACGACGATGCGCATCCTCGGCGATGGGTACTACGCGCTTCGCTACCGCGATGACCTCGCGCGGTGGGACGTCGTGGGCCCGCGAGTGCTCGCGGCGGGCCTGCACGTCAATGGTCCTGATGGTTACGTCAGCGGCGGCATCGCTTCGGGCCTGTCGCCGGAGGAGCGCGCAGAGTCGGCAGTGGAGTTGCGGACGTTCGAGGAGATCGAACCGAAGCTGCGCGAGCACATTGGGCACGGCATTGATGTCGTCAAGATCGCCACGACCCATGGGGACATCGGTTTCGCCGACGCCAGACCCGACCTGCCTGAGGCTTGGGTGCGTCGCATCGTTGAAGTCGCACACCAGGCGGGGCTGCGAGTCACGGCGCATTCGTACGGGCACCAAGGCGATTGGGCTGCGGTACGAGGCGGCGTGGATGGGATCGAGCATCTGGTCAACGTGCCACACCCCTTATCCGACGATCTCGTCGCCGAGATCGCTCGACGCGGCATCTACGTCTGCCCCACGCTTTCCGGGTCGGCGTACAGCGTGATGACCATGCTGCGCGCGCCCCAACAGTTGTATCAGGATCAGCAATTGATCGAGAACGTGGATGCGTCGGTGCGGAGGGATCTCTACCTTGCATTGCGCTTACTCAAAGTGCCGGGTGTGGCGCGCATGATAATGCGGCAGGAGCGCCCGATGGAGCGCTGGGAGCTGTGGCTTCGCGAGAGCGTTGCGAATACGCGGAAGCTGCACGTGGCGGGCGTCCGCCTGATCTTCGGCACCGACACACCCTTCGCGTTTGGCAACTTCTTCCACTCGGTGATGAACGAAGTGCATGGCCTCAAAGAGGCCGGGCTCCCGAATCTGGCTATTCTCAGGATGGCCACCATCAATGCAGCGCGCGCGTTGGGGATCGATGATCGACTCGGAACCGTCGAACCAGGCAAAGCGGCCGATCTGATTCTGCTGCCAGCGAACCCCCTCGAGAATATCGAGGCTCTCGCGTCAGTGGACCTGGTGCTCAAGGACGGGCGCATCGTGTACGACACCATGCGCTAACGTAATCGCGTGACAGGCGTTACGGATGCGAACCGAGCCGCTCCTCGCTTCGTCGCTTCAACCCCGCTGCCTCAAAATCCAGCGTGAGGAACGAGAAGCCGGCGATCTCGCCCACGCGTTGATCCGCGAAAACACGCGCCCCCGGCGCATCACAATCGAGATCACGATCGCCGCGAGGCCGCTCAGGAACAAGCCGACGAGCGTCCCCGGCGTGAAGTCTTCGCCCGCGCCAGCACCGCCTCGCCGGCTCCACTGGAAAACGTCGAACCATTCCGCAACCGGTCTCGCGCCGTACGTCACCCTCTCCCAGCCAAAGCCGAGCACGATGTCGACGACGTTGGCGAGCATCGCCAGAAAAGCGGCAGCCTGCGACAACGTAGAGGCGACGCGCGCCAGCGAGCGGGGTGGCCGTGGCGGTCATGAGACCTGCCCGCCGGCCGGTTGAACCGGCCGCGTGGCAGCTCACCACGTCTCACCCTCGCGACCACTGCGACGACGGCCCAGAGCGCTGCGCCGAGCAGGACGTTCCACGTGAACTGCCCATGGGCTGACAGCGGCTGCAGGACGATCGTGCTCGCCGAGAGGACCGCGTGCATAAGCATCGCCAGCAACAGACTCGCCGTATGGTCGTACAACCAGACCATGAGGACGCGATAGGCGGGGAGTGCGACGAAGTAGAAGGCGAGGAACCCGGCG
>JAICQE010000033.1 GCA_025938035.1 Vicinamibacteria bacterium | reverse complement strand
TTGCTGCCGCAGCGGGGCATCTTCACCTTTCCAGCGCCTTACGGGACTCTCGGCATCCGCGTCACCAACGCCAGTGACTGTAACGGCGGCGACTGCGTCGATTACGGCTATTCCTACTGGAACAAGATCAATAACCACGCCGGCAGCGACACGATGCTGATCGTCGTCGGTCTCAATCGCAGCCGCGGCGGCAGCGGCCCGACGCTCTTCACCTACAACAAGACGACCGGCGAAACGCGCAACGCGGGGCCGCTCTTCGACGCGAACAGCTCCTTCGCCTACTCGACTGCCGAACAGTGGTACTTCAGCAAGACGCGCCCGTCGATCCTCTACGTGGGCAACACCGGGCCGCAGCTCGTTCGGTATGACGTCCTGAGCAGGACCTCCGAAACGGTCTTCGACGTGACCAGCCTTCTCGGCGGCGGGAAATATCTATGGCAGATGCACTCGAGCGGCGACGATCGCGTGCACTCGGCCACGGTGAAGGATTCCAACACTTTTCAGGACCTCGGCTGCATCGTCTATCGCGAGGATACGCGCCAGCACCGCTTCTACACGCCGCGCGGCGACTACGACGAGTGCCAGATCGACAAGAGCGGCCGCTGGCTGGTGATCAAGGAAAACGTCGACAACCAGTACAACGAGGACAACCGCGTCATCGATATCGAAACCGGCGCGGAGCAGGTGCTCTACGACCAGAACGGCGCCGCCGGACACTCCGACATGGGCTACGGCTACATCGTCGGCGAGGACGACAAGTGGGGCGGCAATCCGTACGCCGTGCGCGTCTGGCAGTTCAGTGCGAACATGAACCCGGCGTCCGGTCTCGTGGTCTATGCGATGCCGTCGTGGGACGGTCCGGGCCTCGGGCACCTGGCGCACAGCAACTCGAAGCCTGGCGTGGCCATCAGTGAGCAGATGGCGTGCAGCAGCAACGCCGGAAGCTGGAGCCTGTCGCGGACGAACGAGATCGTCTGCTACCGCCTTGACGGATCGATGCAGGTGCTCGTCGTGGCGCCGAACATGACCGACCTGAACGCGTCGGGCGGCGGCAGCGATGCGTATTCGAAGCGGCCCAAGGGAAACATCGATCCCACCGGCGAGTACTTCCTCTGGACGTCGAACATGGGGGGCAGTCGCGCCGACGTGTTCATCGCGCGCATTCCGGCCCACCTCCTGGGAATGACCGGTTCGTCCGCGCCGGCACCGTCGCCGTCGCCGACACCCACGCCATCCCCGACGCCGACGGAGCCCGCGCCAAGCCCCACTCCGACCGCGCCGTCCGTGACCGAGCCCGTGCAGTGGGCGTTCACCGTCAACGTGTCGGCGACCGGGACCAGCCTGGTGAAGACCGGCGGCTGTGACGGATGTCCCGACGCCAGCGCGGTATCGTCGAATTCGCTGTCGGCGAACGGCATGACGCAGTTCGTCCCGTCGGAGACCGCCACGCTGCGATACGTCGGGTTGGGTTACGGTGGTCCGGGAACCGCTCCCGGCGACATCAACTACGCCATCCGTCTGCAGAACGGTGTCGCGGAGGTCCGCGAAGGCAACGCGTACCGCGTCGAGATCGGATTCGCGGCAACGGACACGCTGGCGATCCAGGTCGAGAACAACGTGGTGAAGTACCTGAAGAACGGGGCGGTCTTCTACACCAGCGCGACGCAGGCCGCCGCCGGTCTGCGGCTGCATGCGGTGCTGTTCAACAGCAACGGTGCCGTCAACGCGATCGGTTTCGGAGGGACGTCAACGACGACCAGCACGACGACGACACCGACGACGACACCGACGACGACCACGACTACACAGACGCCGACGAATGTCTTCCGTCGCGCGAAGCCACGCGCGGCCGGCTCCACACCGCAGCGTTGAGCCGGAGGCCTCAGGCCCGGTTCCTGAGGCCTGCTTCTAAGGCGGAGGCATCGGGCACCACCACGTGTCGGGCCCGAGGAACGTTTCGCCCTGTGCGTTCTCAAAGCCCCACGACGCCTGCGTCCCGCGATTGATGCGCGTCGGGTTGTCGCACGCGGTGTTGTAGAACCAGTCGCGCCGCCAGGCGTTGCACGCCGACGCGCAGCCTCCACCCGACGTCCCCAGCGTTGTCTGGTTGTAGCGGCGGCCGATGTTCCGCAAATCGGAGTCGATGGCGTCAAAGGCCGCGTAGCAGGAGCAGCCTCCGACCTGCGCGCTTGCCTTACCCGCTTCCGGCAGGAGCGCGGGCCCGCCAATCGCTAACGTGACGCTGACCGCCAGAACGAACAACTTTCTCCCCATGGGCTCGGTCCTCGCGCATCGTACTGATGCGTGTAGCGCGGATTTCGTGGGGCGAGCCTTTCAGGCTCGCCTCGCGAACCCGAAGGGTTCGCGCCACGGAAACCCGCATGAATTACGCAGCCACGCGCCCGCGCGTTGGACGCGGCTCGCTCACACCCGGAATTGACGCAGGCAGCCGCTCCCACGTCACGGGCTGGCGTTTTGTCGCAAAGCGATAGAACCCGACGATGTCCGCCCAGCACAGCAGGCACAGCGTGTACGGCGCGGTGAAGAAGAGTGTGAACGGCCTCAATCGATGCGGTCCGCGGCGTTGAAGGGCACCGGCAGCGGCGGCGGCATAGAACGTTGCGTGCGCGCCGAGCAGCCACTGATAGGGCCAGGCCGGGACCGCCATGATGTTGGCGGCGAGCGCCCCCGCATGCAGCACAGGCAGCAGCAGCCGGAGTCCCTTGTGCGACATCGTCGCGAACCAGAGCCTGTTGCGCCGCGGGTTGAACAGCCAGCGCTCGCGCGAGAACAGCTGGAACGTGCCGGCGATCGTGCGCGCCTTGCGTCCAAACTCCTGCGCAGCCGTCGCCGACGTACGGTCGAAGGCGCGCGCCGCAGGCTCGAAGACGACGCGATATCCCTGCCGCACGATCCGCAGCGGGATCAGCACGTCGTCGAGCAGCGTGTCATCGGGGATCGGCGCGAACAGCGAACGGCGGATGGCGTAGATCGCTCCCGTGGCGCCAACAGTGGAGTCGGCGCGGCTTTCGGCGGAGCGGATCATCTTCTCGTAGCGCCAGTACATCGCGGCACCATGGCCGGCGTGTGCCGTGCCTTCCGCGGTCTCGAGGATCAGCTCGCCGCTGACGGCGCCAACCGCCGGGTCCGCGAAGTTGGCGACGAGCGCGCGCAGTGCGGCAGGTTCGAACCGCTGCCGGGCGTCGGCAAACAGCACGATCTCGCCGGATGCCTGGGGAACGAGCGCATTCAGGACCGCGGGCTTGCCGCCGCGGCGGTTGAACGCCTGAACGCGAACCCCAAACGGCTCGTACCGCCGCACCAGCTCGACGGTGTCGTCTGTCGAGCCGTCCGAGCCGACGACGAGTTCCAACTGGTGTGACGGGTAATCGAGCGCGAGCAGGTTCTCGATCCGTGCTTCGATGGACGCGGCCTCGTTATACGCGACGACGACAATGGAAACCTTTGGCGCGAACGCATGCACGCGGCGATCGGGGAACCGAATCGTGGCCGGATGGCAGCGCCGTTCGACAGCGCGCGCGACCGTCCTCGGCTGCAGCCGCGCACGGAGAAGCGCCATGAGTGGATATCCCGCGTAGACGTAGAACAGCAGACCCACGAACAGCCAGAACAGCCCTATGGCGAGGCCAGTCGCGTCCGGCGTGCGCGTCGCCTCTTTCGCCCGCGGCGATTCGATCGCGGCCACGCCGTCGATCGCGCGGAGCAGTTGTGCGATGTTCGCTCCGGCTTGCGCCGTGTCCGCTCCCGCCGCGCCGCCGGTATCGCGCGGGGCCTGGGCCGTTCGAGCCCGCAGTTCTCCGCGCCGCAGATGGGCAATCCCGGCTTCGTCGAGCGAGCCCGGGAACGCATTCTCGGGCGGGTACTTGCCCGCTGTGCCGCCGACGATGACGTTGCCCCTGACGACGCCGCGCGGGAAGTAGCGGGCCAGCGTCTGGTTGCCGGGTTCGGTGCCAGACCCGACGATGCCGTGCTCGTTGTGCGGCGCGATGTTGTTCTGGAAGGTGAACGCCGCGTGCGGCGCGTGGTCGCCGCCAAACAGGATGCTGCCGGTCTGCAGCGCCGTGTTATTCGCGATGGTGATGTTGC
This sequence comes from Vicinamibacteria bacterium, assembly GCA_025938035.1. The sequence goes on along the minus strand of JAICQE010000033.1, from coordinate 25,581 downwards.
TCGTACCGTCGAGCAGCTGGAACAACCGGCCGGCACCCCAGGGCTCACCGATATCGAGAAACAGGTTGTTGCGGATTTCGATGCGCTGCGTCTGCTGGCTTGGATGGTTGTCGTCCTTGCCAAGCACGTTGATGCCGCCGCCCGCGTGCCGGACGACGTTATTGACGAAGGTGACGTCTTCGACGACTGACCACGGCGCCCCGCCGTCCTGGTTGCGGACGGTGAAGAGGACGGCGAAGCCGTTCTGCGCCTGCGTCCAGACCCGCTCGAGCACATTGCCTTCGACGAGCACGCGCCTCGCGTTCTTCAGCTCGAACAGGTTCTTGACCGACCACTGAGTGCCCTCGTAGGCCGCGTCGCCGGCTTTCCAGCGCAGCGGCTTCGCCATGTGGTTCCGCAGGATTTCGATGTCCGCCGGCACGAGCTGCGGCACGGTGGGGTCGGCGCCGCCGAACATCACGTTCTCGCCGGCGCCTTCGAGGTAGTTGTTCTCGATCCTGAACGGACCGGCGCCGTTCCAGCCGGCAATCGCCTGTGAATCCGCGCCCGCCTCCTTGAAGTCGGCCAGGTGCGAATCGACGACGGCGGAGTGGCGCGAGTTGAGCGCCACGCCGCGCCGGCTGCCCTTGCTTCGATCGCCGTGCAGGTACGAACGCTCGATGACGATGTGGTGCGGCTGTTCTTCTGCCGTCCGCTCCTTGTCGCCCAGCTGCACCAGTGTGTTGACGTAGGTCCCATCGGATGGAGAGATGTGAAGACCGACGAGGCGGTAGTGGTGCGCGCCGGGCATCGCCTCGAACACGGCGTTGCCCTCGGCGACGAGGCGCGGCATCCGTGAGGCGTCCTGCGGCGTGACGCGCCGGCCGCGCGGCGGGAGCTGGCCGGCCGACGTGATCACGATCCAGCTGTCGCCGGTCTTGCGCAGCAGCCTGAACGGTCCCTTGTAGGTGGCGCCGGCATCGAGCGTGATTCGATCGCCGGGCGCCGCGGCATCCAGCGCCGCCTGGAGGTCGCCGCCGGCTTTCACGTGCACGACGCGTCCCGGTGATTCGGGCGGCAGCTCGACGCGGCCGCGCGGGCGTTCAGGTTGGGTGCGACCGTTCGCGGCGCCGGTTGTGCCCGCTGGTTTGGCACCCTGCTCGGGTGTGCCGATCAGCAGCAGCGCCACGAACGCGGCGAGAAGTGGTTTCGCGAATTCCATGGTCAGGATGTCCTGCCTGACGGCCGCGCAGCCAGCAGCCAGTCGGCGATACGGATGTACGAAGGGCCGAGCAGCGGTTTGACGAGGCCCTTGGCGTTCCAGCTGGCCCATTCGACGGACCGTGTCCAGGCCGGCGCAGACACCAGGCGCCGTGCGCGAGGGTGCGGATCGCCGCGCCGGATGGTGAAGCGGCCGACGAGCAGGAGGTCGCCGTCCTCGTGCACTCGCGTCACCGGCTCCGACGTGAACAGCGTGCGCAGGCCGGCGTCACGCGCCGCGCGCGCGACGGCGGGCGAGAAGTAGCCGCCCGGCACCGATCCAATGTCCACGGCGCGGCCGACGATATCCTCGAGAACCGCGCGGCTTCGCGACCACTCGGACACCATCTCGCTGAAGGGCAGCGCGTTGAAGCGGACGGGATGGGAGGCCGAATGGCTGCCGATCACGTGACCGCGCTCGGCCAGCTCGCGGATCTGTTCGCGACGCAGGAACCCGCGGCGTCCGATGCAGTCCGTCGAGACGAAACAATGGCCCCGCCATCCGCGCCGCTCGAGGCGCTCCGCGATCCAGTCGTGATACGCAGCGCCGCCATCGTCCACGGTGATGAGAAAAGGCGGCGCGCCGGCCGGAGCCGTGTCGTCATCCAGCCGCGCGATGGCGCTGGCGAGGATCGGCGAGTCGGACCGGACACCGTCCACGCCGGACAGCTGCGCATCGAAATCGCCGAGGGCCAGCTTGTAGCGGTTCGCCGCCTCCGACGTGAACCCGCTTTCGTCCGGGTGGTCGACGTAGACGTCGTGGAAGAGCAGGGCGATGGCGCGCATCAATGCCTCGCCTCCTCATGGCGCGCCATAAAGGGGCGGCGCCGCGCCGCGAGCTTCCATTGCAGATACGACGTGAGCCGCGGCTGGCCCCAGACGGCCGATTGCCGGCCGGCCGTGTCCACCGGCGGCACCTGCTCGCCGCGCGCGACCGCGATCAGCGTCTCGCCGACGGCGTCGAGGTTGTCGACCACCGCCCGCTGCTGAATGACGATGTGCGAGTCGCGGTCTTCGTCGTACTCGCAGGTGCCGTGCAGATAGACCGGTCCGGTATCGATGCCCGCGTCCACGCGCAGCAGCGTCATTCCGACGCGGGTCAGGTCGCGGTTCGCCAGGGCCCAGAAGCAGCCGTGCGCGTTGCGATATTCGGGGCAGATTCCCGGATGCAGCACGAACGTCCCGGCGCGCGGGATCTCGAAGACGTCTTTCCGGAGCAGGACCTTGCAGCGCGCGACGACCAGATCCGGCTGCAGACGCTGGAGGAATGCTCGTGCCTCGCTCGAGTTCGGCGACCGCACGGTGAGACGTGGCACGGTGTCGAGACTGGCGGGATACCGGCGGCGAAGCTCCGCGACGGCGGCGCGTTCCCAGCGCGCGTCGTCCGCCGCGTGCACCAGACGCGCGTAGGCGCGAAAGGCGATGACGTCGAGGAGTCCCAGCGGGCCGACGCGCTTCAGCTCCCGCCGTGCAGCCTGCCAGCGGCGCCGCGAGCCGTCACGGATGACGAGCAGACCAGCCAATCTCATTGTGCTCGCCAGCCACGACGCGAGTCCTTCGCGATCGAGGCGCTCCGCCTCGTGACAGATGAGCACGACGGTCGGCGTTCCTGCGTGGGTAGACATGCGCGGCAACCACCTCTTCACACCGTTGTTCGAACACGCGTCCAATCGTCGGCCACGAGTAGCACGTCTCGACGAGATGCCGGCCGGCGCTGCCCAGCTGCCCGCGGCGCGCCGGGTCGCGGAGCAGCGAGACGACGGCCGCCGCGAACCCGCGCGGATCGTCGACGCGTGTGTAGTGGAGACCGGGCTCGATGCCGAGGCCTTCCGCGCCGACGGTGGTCGATACCACCGGCCGCGCCATGGCGAGTGCCTCGAAGATCTTCAGCCGCGTGCCGCCGCCGGCGCGAAGCGGCACCACGTAAACTGCCCCCTCGGCGATGAACGGACGCACGTCGTTGACCGTGCCCGTGACGGTGACGCCGCCGACTCGATCGGCAGCCTCGCGCAGCCGCCCCGTCGGATTGCGCCCGACCACCGTAAAAGTGGTTTCCGGAATCTGCGCGCGGATTGCCGGGAGGATCGACTGCATGAAATAGAGGACTGCGTCCTCGTTCGGGTGCCAGTCCATCGACCCGCTGAACACCAGGTGCGCCGGACGCTGGGCGTCCGGCTGTGGCGTGAAGTAGCCGGTGTCCACGCCGGTCGGGATGGATACGGCGTTGATCCCGGGAGCCAGTCGTTCGAGCCGGCGCCGGTCGTCGGCCGAAACCGCGATCGTAAGGTTGGCGCGGCGGCAGGCATCCGCTTCGCGCGCGCGGAGCTTCCGCCACTCCACTTCGAGCAGCGGACGAATCCACGGTCGCCGCTCCAAGGCGGCGAGCCGCTGCCAGATCTGGTACTCGACGTTGTGTTCAAAGAGGACGACGGGCGCCGAACCGTCCATCGGGACGTTCATCGAGGCGAAGAGAAAATCGGCGACGACCAGATCGACGCCGGCGTCCATGATCGCCTGCACCTGCGCGCGCACGTCCGGGACCTGCCACTTCCACAGATCGACCGGATACGTCGACAGCCACGACCGGAACAGCGCGCCGGGAAACGCGGCGCTGCCGCGCTTCGGCACCACATACGGCAGCGAGATGACGCGGTCGCAGTACGAGAGATGCCGCGCCAGCCCCTCGGGATCGTCGCCGACGCCGTGCGTCGTGATCACCGTCACCTGATGGCGCCGCGACAACTCGGCGATCGTGTGCAGGCTGCGAACGCGCCCGCCCGTTGTCGACGGCCACAGGCCGCCCATCTTCACCCACAGAATCCGCATCACGTTCCCGGCAGAGCCCGGCCCTGCGTTAGTCGCGTTCGACGACGACGGCTCGATCATCGAAGCGCACGACGCGCCGCGGCCGTTCGAACACGAATCCATGCGGCAGGCCGCCCGTGTCGTAGATGGGCCGGACTCCCGGTGGCGTAGAAAGTCCCTGTCGATCGGGCAGCAGCAGCGTCACGATGCGCCAGGGCAGAGCCACGGCGAACGAGTAGATCAACATCGGTGCCGGGCTGAGGCGTGTGAATTCGGGTGCAATCCACCCGCAAATGGGTGCCGGCTCACCACATTTGACCGCCGGCTGGGCAGGCGCGGAGGGAAAAGGGGAAATCCAGAGGCAGTGTCCGTGTGCGGTTTGCACCCGGGCCCACGGATGAGGTCCCAGCGCCACCGGATCGCCGGTGAGCTGGAAACGGAGTTCGACGTCGTGGCGGCCGCTCCCGCTCAGGTCGTCAACCATGATCCAGTAGGCACCTTGGCGCCCGGCGGACGTGACAACGTCCGCTCCACGAGCCGCATCGCAAGGCTTGATGAAGATCACGCGGCGGCGATGCGTGACCGGCTGCCGGAGCGTCGCGTAGCCGTCGTGCTCCGCGTCGAGAAAGTCCACGTCCGCCGTGGAATGCCATTCACGCAGGCGGACGCGCGGCCGTCGCTTCCACCCGAAAACTCCGGAGGGTTCCACCTGGCTGAGGCCGTCGACGACCACCGTGCTGTGCGCGGCAGTACTGCGAAAGAAGTCGCGCCACCGCGAGTCGCCGTAGCAGTGCGTTCCGGGATCGACAATGACCTGATCTCCGAAAATCGAGCATTGGATGCTCAGGAGATCGGCGTGGCCATGGGCTCCGCTCACCGGGCAGCCGAGCGGGCCGACATCCACGAGCATGTGATGCGCGCCGCGATCCCAGCCCGAACGCATGACCGCGTAGCCGCCCGACGGAAACGCGCGCGATGCCGAGGCCGCGGGTGCGGCCGGCCGCACCGCGTCGAACGCCCGCAGCCCGCCTGCGCCCATCAACCACGCGATTTCCGGCGTGGCGCTCCCGGCCGCCCACGCGAAGTCCGGCCGCCCGAACAACGCGGCGGCAACGGCAAACCGGCCCCGCGGATCGAGAGCAGGACGCGACATCAGCGGAAGGAGGGAGCCGCCGTCGGAGTCGCCAATCGACGGCACGGTACCGTCCGGTGCGCGGATCGCCAGGACGAAGTCGAGCATCCGCTGCAGCCGCTCGCCGACCACGGACGGCACCTCGACGCGATTGCGCGCGGCGAGCAGCAGGAAGTGGAGGTAGACGTCCACGGCATAGAACTGAAAGGACGTCGACTGTTCGAAATGCACACCGTCGGCGTGGACCTGGCGTTCGCATTCTGCGACCAGCACCCGCACCGCCAGGTCACGCCATCGGCGCGACGCGCGGAATTCCGGAAACAGCGTGGCGACATAGAACAGGGCAAGCGCGTTGACGATGACGGTGGTGGCCGGCGCTGACGACTGCGCGTCGTCCGTACTCAGGCTGAAGGCCTGCTGGCGGATGGCCTCGGTCGCGCCGCACAGCCGCGATGTCGTGAGTGCGGCGGAATGCCGAAGCAGCACGAGCGACCAGCACCACGCAAGAAGCCGGAAGCCCGCGTCCGGCGTCGCGGCCGTGCTCCACTCCTCGATCGGCGACAGCGATCGCACGGCGTGCCGTTCGTCACCAGTCAGCGCATAGGCCTGCGCCAGCTGGAACTCCCCCTGATGCCGTCGTGCGATGCCCGTCGGCGCCTGCGCAACAGCTTCGTAATACTCCGGGAAGCGCTCCCTGAGGATCGCGAGTGCGGCTCGATCGGACGCGCCGTCGAAAAAACGTCGCGGCGCCGCAGAGCCGAAGTTCTGGACCGCGACGAGCGTGTCTTCCGGCAGCGCCGGAGGCACAGCCGCGGTCGTCGGCGCGAGATCGGACGCGAGGGGAGGGGTGGACACTGAGTTGTGATGAATCTCAGGCCGTCTGGGCTGTTCCGAGGCGAACGATGGCCGGCGCGAGCCGCCGGGCCGGGCGCACGGGGACCGGCTGCTGCCGTGGCGTTCGGTCGAGGAAGCGCTGGCACCAGAGCTCGAACGACATCATCGTCCAGAGCTGGAGGTCGAGATCCCGGCCGCGCGCGTTCAGTGTCAAGAGACGTTCGACGTGAGCCGCGTTGAAGAACCCTCTCTGACGGCAGACGTCCGAGAGCAGCAGCGCGCGCGAGAACTCGGCCAGGCCGCCGCGCAGCCATGCGGCAATCGGCACGGCGAAACCGTGTTTCGGGCGATCGATGATCGCGTCCGGCAGAATGCCTCGCATCGCCTGCTTGAACAGATATTTCGTGGTGCCTCCGCGCAGCCGGTACGCGGCGGGAATAGTGGCCGCGAATTCCGCGAGGCGGTGATCGAGGAGCGGGGGCCGCGCCTCGAGGGAATGCGCCATCGTCGCCCGATCGACTTTCGTCAGGATGTCGAGCGGCAGGTAGGTGTGGACGTCGCGGTACTGGATGGCTGCCAGCCACTCGTCTCCGTAGCCCCCGAGCGCGGCGAGCGATTCCGACAGCGGATCGTGGCGCATCAGGCGCTCCACGGCCTCCGGGCGAAACAGCCGCCGGATCTCGTCGGTGCGGAACATCGACGAGGCGTCGAGGTAGCGGCGCGGGCCGTCGAGAGCCAGGTGCCGCAGGAATCGCCGCCCGCGCATCCCCTCCGGCAGGAGACCGCCGATGGCGCCCGCCACCGCGCGGAGCGGACGAGGAAGGCGATCGAAGCGCCGTTCGCGCTGTTCCACGACGTACTTGTCGTATCCGGCGAACAACTCGTCGCCGCCATCGCCGGAGAGGACCACCTTGACGTGCTCCGAGGCCAGCTTCGACACCATGAAGGTGGGGATGGCCGATGTGTCGCCGAATGGTTCGTCGAGGTACCAGGTGAGGTCTTCGACGACCTGCACCACGTCCGGCTGCAACACGAGATCGTGATGATCAGTCTTGAAGACGGCCGCCACCTGCCGCGCGTGCTGGAGTTCGTCGAATGCCGACTCGGCAAAGCCGATCGAGAACGTCTTCAAACCGGCTTTCGCCGTCAACGCGACCACCGCGCTCGAGTCGATCCCGCCGCTCAGGAAGGCGCCAACCGGAACGTCGCTGACCTGGTGGAGCGCGACCGATTCCTCCAGCAGCCCGCGCAATTGCTCGACGAGCTCACCTTCGGAGGCCTTTTCATTCGGCTGAAACTGCAGATCCCAGTACTTCTCGATGCGCAGGCGTGGGTGTGCGCGCGACGCCACGGCGGTACGTGCCGGCTCCAGTTTCGAAATGCCCTCGACGATGCTGGAGGCCGAGGGCGTCGACAGGAACGTAAACAGGTGGTGTGCGGCGCCCCAGTCGATGGCTCGAGGCACATCGGCCAGCTGCAGGATCGGCTTCAGCTCGGACGCGAAGATCAGCTCGTTCCCGCGCTCCGCGTAGTAGAGCGGCTTGATGCCCATGCGGTCGCGCGCCAGGAGCAGTTGGCGCCGCCGTTCGTCCCAGATGGCGAACGCGAACATGCCGCGCAGTCGATCGACACACCGTGCGCCCTGGTCTTCGTACAGGTGAACGATGGTTTCGGTGTCGCTGTCGGTGCGGAAGACGTGGCCGCGCTGCTCGAGGTCGCGCCGCAGCTCACGGTAGTTGTAGATCTCGCCGTTGAAGACGATCCACACGGTTCCGTCTTCGTTCGAGAGCGGCTGATGGCCGCCCTCGAGATCGATGATGCTCAGCCGCCGCTGTCCGAGCGCCACACCCTCGCCGAGGTACACGCCTTCGTCGTCCGGTCCGCGGTGCACGATCGCCGAGCACATGGCCCTGATGTCGTGCTCGGCCACCGGCGCGCCGTCCCAGCGGACGATTCCGGCAATGCCACACATGGCTATTTGCCTCCCTGTGGCGCGAGCCTGACGAGGCTCGCGCGAGCGGACCTGACAAGGTCCGCTCCACGTCGGGTAATGGGCAGTCGAATCGCGGCCGGCTCGGCGATGCCGGGCGCGTAGCAGAGAACGAGATACGTCGCGCCATACACAATTGCGCCAGCCGCAAACGCAACAATCGGCACGGCGGCCAATGCTGTCGCGGCGGCCCACGCAGGAATGCCGGCGACCGCCGCGCGGAGCGTGAGCCGGGCGAGCGCTCGCCACGGCAGCACATCGCCAAGGCCGACGTGCAGCAGTCTCGACACGCGCACCAGCGCAAACGTTTTCGCGATGACCGTTGCCAGCAGCGTCACCAGCACCGCGCCGACGAGGCCGAAGGCGCCCAGGAACCAGCCGATCAGCGCGACTACGAATACGAGCCTGACGAGGTTCATCGCGAGCAGCCACCGCGTCTGCGCATAAGCGCGCAGCACCGCATCCACCGCGACGATGGCGGGGAGAACCGTCAGCGCCCACACGCTGAAGATTGGAACGCCAGCCTGGAATTTGTCCGTGAACAGTCCGACGATGAACGGCTGGGCAAGAACCGATAAGCCGATACCGACAGGCAGCAGGAGGAACGCCAGACGCGCGACGGTGTCGTGAAACAGCGAGCGTGCCAGGTGGCGGTCGGCGGAGTCTTCCGCCATCTTCACCATCATCACGCTCGTGGTGGACGTCATGATCAGGTCGACAAGCGGAATCGCCATGCACGCCGTGGAGTAGATGGCGAATGTCGCCCGGTCGAAGCTGCCGCCGACGACGTATTGGTGATAGGTGACGAGAATCACTTCGACGCTGACGGCGAGTGCGAACGGAAGCGCGTAGGCGAGCTGAGTTCGCCATAGCTCGAGGTCGGGCCGCACGTCGCCGAACGCGCGCCTCATGATGAGCAGCATCACCGCCAGCCGCAGCGCGGCAAACGCCACCGCGCCCGTGAACACCGCATCGAGGCTGACGAAGAGCAGCGCCGGGACGACGAAGAACGCGGTGCGGGTGACGTCGGAGAGCGCGTAGGTCAGGGCGGCGTTCAGATGCCGCTTCCTCGACACCATCAGAATCTCGAACACCGTCGTCACCAGCATCAGCGTGAGGAACGTGCCGAGCAGCAGCAGGTAACGGGGCAGATCGGGATTGCTGAAGTGATCGGCGATTCGCGTGCGCGCCAGCCAGAGCAGTCCGAGACAGGCAAGCCCGGCGAGCGTCAGCGTCAGCGCGGCGTTCGCGCCATAGCGGCCCGCCCGTTGCGGTTGTCGCGGGACGAAGTAGTACAGGCTCTCGGCCAGCCCGAGCTGCGCGAGTCCGAAACAGGTCGCGTAGAGAAGGAAGAAGGTGCGATAGGTGCCCAGTTCCTCGAGCGTCAGCAGCCGCGCCAGGAGCGGACCGATCGCAAACGTGGCGATGAGGCCGACGGTCCGCCCGGCGACGAGCAGAAAGGCGGGACCCGTAATGTGGTCTTTCGGAGTGTCTTGTCGTGCCGTGCTCATACGTGGTGCACGCGGCCGCACGTGCGCGCCGGCGGCCACAGGTCGTGGACCTGGCAATGCAGGATGGCCGGCGAGAACCGGCCATCGCCGTCGACGGACGAGCCTTCCCACAGCAGCAGCCGCTCGATGGTCAGCGTCGGATGCCGGGCATCCTGATGCGGGCACGCCGTGTACCCGAAGCGGTAACCCGTCCGCTCGAGCACATCGACATCACGCGGGGTGAACTGGCCTCCCGGATATGCGAAGTGCGTCACCGGCGCGCCGATGTGCTCCTCGATCGCGCGCTTCGACCCTTCCAGCTCGGCGACCACGGTGTCTGTCGATTCCGCGGGCAGCGAGACATGGCGGCGTGTATGGGAGCCTATCGTGATGCCCGCGCGATGCATCTCGACGATCATCGGCCACGTCAGCGACAGGGCGATGTCGTGGAAGCCGTTTCCGGTGCTGGCTTCCAGTGCCGCCAGGACACGGCTGATGTTTGCCATCGACAGATCCGGCAACAGGGCGGAGACGGTCATCATCGGCGAGCTGGTCGCGGCGCGCGAGCGACGCAGGTGGCCGGCAGGGAGGTCGAGCTGGCGCAGCAGCGCCGACAGCTCGCGCCGGGGGTCGTCCCACGCGGCAAAGGCTTTCGTGACGAGGTGGAACAGCTGGTCATGGATCTGCCACCGCTGCCGGCCGACGAGATCAGTGACCACGAACACCGCCGCGGGAATGCCCTTGCGCTTCAGGATCGGGAACGCCTGCTCGTAGTTATCGCGATACCCGTCGTCGAACGTGACCGCCGCCACGCGCTCGGTAAACGGCCGTCCGTCGGCGAGGTGCTCGCCGATCTCGTCGAGCGTCGTGAACCGGAAGCGGCTTCCGACGAGGTCGAGGTGGCGCTCGAACATGGCGGTGCTGGTGAGCATGCTCGGCATCTCGTCGCGCGCCGTGCCGTCGAAATCGTCGACGACCCGGTGATAGCCAAGGATGAGCGGACGCTCGGGTCCTCGTGCCAGTGCTTCGGCGAGACCCAGTTCGTGGGTGCGCGAGATGGTTGACGCCAGCGCGCTCTTCACGTGCGTGCGCCAGCGGTTCGTTCGATTAGCTAGCACGGGTCGCTCCAGGGGTCCCCAGGGCCAATACGCGCCGCGCCAGGCCGGCGACGCCGCGGCGTGCCTCGACCGCGTGCCGCTGCACCGAGCCGCCGAAATGGACGGGATAGAGATCGACACGCTGCAGGAGGCTGGCACGGCGGGCCCACCGCGACTTGTACGATTCGGTGCCCCAGAGCATGTCGAACTCATTGGCACCTTCGTTGATGGCCGCCTTGATTGTGAGCGCCATCAGCACGAGGCCGATGCTCTGCGGGGAGTACGTCTCGTCGTAGCCGTGCTGATAGAAATAGAAGCGGCCTCCCATGTGGAAGCCGTACATGACCGCGGCAGTGGCGCCGTTCAATGTCAGGGCGTACATCCGCAGCCAGCCGCCCTCGAGCGCCAGGTGCGTTGCGTCTTCGTGAAAGGCGCGCGCTGCCATTGATGCGAAGGCGGTCGAACCACCGCGATCCGCATAGCGCCGCTTATGAAACGTGGCGAGCGCGGCGAGCCCGGCCTGCCGATCTTCATGCCGTGTGATCCGGTCGAATCGCGCGTCGAACTCGCGGTCGAGGGCACGCAAGCGCCGGCGGATGTTCGCGCGATGAGAAGCGCCAACGCTACCGAGGAACGACTCGAACGTATGGCCCTGGAGATCCACGAGCGGGCACGTCCCGTCATCCGCGACGCATGTCGCCCAGCCGGCGCCGCTGAGCCTCCTGGCCAGTTGCGCGGAGATGGACGCAGGCGGCAGATGCGTCAGGCGGAGGGTCAGCTGGCGCGACGTCAGGAAGTCGGCGAGTGCCTCGACAGCCTTGTCCTCACAGCCGCGACGTGCGATCACGTCCAGGTAGTCCGAACCTGCCTCTCCGGTTCCCAGGAACTCGAGACGCGAGAACCAGTACAACGACGCGCTGACCATCCGGAGCGGCGCGATCGCGATCAGTTCCGTGCCGGCACGAACCACGAGCAGCCGGAGGCCATTCGAGTTCCCGAAGTGCATCCACCATGCGTACAACCACTCCCAGGTCAGGAAGGGGTTGCTGCTGGCGCTCGACTGGAGCAGCTCGGACCATTCGCGTCGAAGCGCCGCAAAGGACTCCGCGTCCTGGACGCTGGTGACCGACAGGGCACGGCACGGCATCACGCGGCCGCTCCGAGGCCGAGACCGGACATCTGCCGGGCGATGTGATCGATGTGACGAACCGTGAGGTCCTGATGGATTGGCAGTTCCAAGACGTGGCGCCGGAGGAACTGGGCGTCGGGTCCCATCTCGTGGCCGCCTGGCTCGCTGCTGTCGTTCCAGAACTCGAGCGCGTCCACGCCGTGCGCGCGCAGCCTTTCCGCCGTCTGGTGCTTGTCGCTAACGAGAACGGGGAAGAACAGCGGACACACACCGTCGGGAACGGAGCGGAATACCGGGACCGCGTAACCGGCCAGTCGCGCTGCCAGCCGGCGATAGTTCTCGACGCGCCGCCGTCTGATCTCACCGTAGTCGAACCGCTCGAGCAGGCGCTGCGAGACGGGCGACATCGCGAGGTCCACTTCGTCGAGGCTGAAGCCGATGTCGCCGACGTTCGCCCGGCGAACCGACAGCACGCCGGCGGCGCGGCCGACGCCACGTTTCACCACCTGCAGCGCAGCGCCAACACCGTTGGCACGGCCGCGCAGGCGCTGCACGAGCAGTTCGGCGGTTCGTCCGAGCACCGACGCGGCACCGGCGTCACGCAGCACCAACCGTTCGAGCGATTCGAGCCGCGGGCCGTTTTGCACGAGCAATGCGCCGTTGGGCAGCGGCAGCGTCTTGTACAGGCAGAACACCGACCAGTCGCCGAAGCTGCCGAGCGGGCGGCCGTTGGTTTCGCTGAGAAGCGCGAGCGCGCAGTCTTCAACCAGCAGCATGCCGCGGCGGCGGCACAGGTCCACGATGTCAGCCATCGGCTGCGGCCAGCCGGCGTAATGGATCACGTACAGCAGATCAGGGTTGTGCCGGCGGCAGCTCCATTCGATCTCGTCCGGATCGAGCGTCATGTCCCCGCGTATCGGGTAGTACCGCAGCGCGGCGCCGGCCGCGCGCATGGCCAGGATTTCGTTGCCGCTGTTGTAATCGGGCGCCAGCACGGTCAGTCCGGGGTTGGTCTCGAGCAGCGCCCGAAAGAGGTGATAGATCGCGTTGCGCGCGCGATAGAACGAAAGGTGATGCGGCGCGTTGAACGGGAAGCAGCCGGCGGCGCTGGCGCGCGTCCGCACGAAGTCTGTTGCGGAGAGTCCCTGATACGTGGGAACGAAAGTGCCGATTACGCTCGCCATCGTTTCAGCTCCGGTACCACCTGAAACTTCAGGGAATGCAAAAGCCGCGCTCGGATGGTGTGTGGAAACACGTACAGCCACTCGTGGACGCGGCTGGTCGATGTCCATTCCAGCTTCCACGGTTCTCGGTCGCCGAGAAAATCGATCTCGCGAAGTCCCTCCGCGAACGCGCGCTCGACGGCGAAGTACGTGAGCAGCTTGAAGGGCGCGCACGCGGCGTAGTCCGGGTCGTAGCCGGTCTTGAAGAGAAAGAGGCGCCCGTCGAAGCACGACCCGTAGGACGTCGCGATCCGGCGCCCGCCGACGGTCAGGAACATCAGGCGCAGCCAGCCGCGTTCCGCGGCGCGTTGCGCCAGCAGCGAATAGAACCGGTGCACCGCAGCATCCGAGGTGATCGACGTCCCCGCTTTGTCCTTCCAGCCGGACGCCTCGAGGCGGAGCGCCTCCTCGCTCGCGCCGGCGATCTGCTCCGCGGCGTCGAGCACTTCGAGCCGCGGCTCTCCGAATGCGCGCAGGCGCGACAGGCGGTTGCGAAGGTTTGAACGGAATTTCGCGGACAGCGACGCGTGATAGGCGTCCCATGTGCCCGACAGCGTCAGGTACGGAGAGCTGTCGCCTCGCCAGATGCCCGTGCCGTATCCGTCGCGGTCCGCAAGGGCAGCGAAAGCGATGCGCGTCGGCGAGTCGTCCGGCAGCCGGCTGAGCTGAAGGACGTCCCACTGGTCGTTCGCATCGCGCAGGGCATCCCAGATCGCCCCATAGCTCTCCAGCGGAGATCCGGCGGCGATGCAGTCAACGCGCGGCGTGTGATCGTTGTGGAGCAGATCGAGCTTCCGCACGGTGAGGCCGTACATGTGGACCTGCTCGGTCATCAGCGGTGCGATTGCGACGACGTCCGCACCGTCACGCACGACCACGACGTGCAGCCGGCGGCCGGCGCCGAAGCAGTCCCACCATGTGCGGAACCACTCGTGGAGCAGGAACGGGTGCGGCACGTGGGCACGGCTCACGGCGTCGTTCCACTCCGGCTCGAGCCGTACGAACGTCTCGTAGTCGGTCACGATCTCCGCCGTGACCTGGCGACGATCGGCGCGAGCGTCGAGATCCGCAGCCAGCCCTGTCATGCCGCCATCGACCGGCGCTGCTGCTTGCGCGCGAGCAGATCCGCATAGAGGTCTTCTGTCGCAGACACCATGCGATCGACCGAGAACCGCTCGGCGATGCGTGCCCGTGCGGCGCGGCCCAGCCGGGCCGCCCGCTCGCGGTCGTCCAGGAGCCGCGCGACAGCACCGGCAATCGCTCCTGCGTGGCCGGGCGTCACCAGCAGTCCGGTGGCGCCATCGGTCAGCGCTTCCGGCGTCCCGCCGACGCAGGTCGCCACGACCGGCGCCGCCGCCGCCATGGATTCGAGCACGACGTTGGAAAGGGCCTCGTTGAGCGACGGCATCACCGCGACGTCGGCGGCACCAAGCACGGCGGGAATATCCGAGCGCCGGCCCGTAAACGTCACCCGATCCGCCACGCCGAGCTGCTGCGACAGCTGTTCGAGGCAGAGCAGATATGCCGGATCCGGCGGGCTCGTTTCGCCGACGATCAGAAACTGCACGTCCGGATAACGCGGCTTCAGCGCCGCGGCGGCCTCGAGGAACACCTCGATGCCCTTGAGGCGCGCCAGGCGGGAGACGACGACGACCCGCCGGGCGCTCGCCGGCAGCCCCAGCTCGTGCCGGATGCGCTCGCCGGCCGGCTGACCGGCGAAGCGCGTCATGTCCACGCCGTTCCGGATCACCACGATGTTCGAGGGGTCGTAGCCCTCCTCCTTGACGAGCCAGTCGCGCACTGCGTCGGCGTTAACCAGGATGCGATCCGCGAACTGGCAGGCATAGCGCTGCACGCGCTTCTGCATCGGCGTCAGGTACGGAGACCGGTCGCGAATCGACGCGATTACGACCGGCGCCATGAGCCGCGCCGGCGGAACCGCGAAGACGTTTCCATAGAAGTTGTAGGCGTGGACGATGTCGATGCGGCTGCGCGCGATCTGGCGGGCCAGCCGTGCCTGCTGCGCCAGCGCGTGCACGCTGCGGAACGTGGCGATCTGGTATTCCCGCAGCGGAATGCCCAGCTGTCCGAGCTCGTCCACGAACGGTCCCCAGCGCCGCAGGCACGCGAAGGCGACGTCGAACCGCGATCGGTCGAGCAGCCGGCCGAGCGCCATGAACTGGTTCTCGGTGCCGCCGCACATCAGCGTCGGGACGACCTTGAGGAGCCGCGTGCGAGTCACGACAGGGGGACGGGCCTGCCCGCCGGAGCTTCAGCGAAGGCGGGCTCGAGGCGGTGCCGCGCTGCCCGCACCGGCTCGTCGACGATTGCGGCGGCGCGCGCGGTGTGCTTGAGCGCGACCGCGAGACCGCCGATGGTGAAGAAATAGAACTGATAGGCGATCGGGTGGAACATCGCCGCGACGAAGAACGTGACCAGCGACACCTGGATGCCCGCGGCCAGCGGGCCGATCGACTTCACGGCTTCATGATGGCGGGCCAGCCGCTCCAGCCGCCGCGCCGTCCGGAAGCACATGATGTGGAGCCAGGCGAAGAGCAGCAGCCCCGGAAGGCCGAGATCGACGGCGTACTGCAGATAGGCGTTGTGGACGGACCGGTAGGTGTCGCGGCCGCGGTACCTGTTCAGCGCCAGCATGTCGTTGCCGATTCCGGCGCCGACGATCGGGTTCTGGGCCACGATGCCCGCGGAGACGATTACGTCCTGCCAGCGGCCCTGCGCCGAGCCGGTGCGGTCCGCCTCGATATCGGTGATGGTGCTCAGGCGATCGAAGTAGCTGTCCGGCACAACCACCGGAACAACGAGTGCGACTGCAACCAGCAGCGCGCCCGCGCCGTTCGAATGGCGCCGCGCCAGCACCGCCAGCAGCATGACGCCGGTTGCCGCGAGTGTCAGGAATCCGGCTCGTGAAAACGTCACGATCACGCCGGCGATGCTGATAAGCATCGCGATGGCGGCAACACCGCGTCCTGCCAGGTGTCTGGTGCTGATCATCAGCGCCGCCGCGATCGGGATGATCAGGTTGAGCATCAGCGCGAGATCGTTGGGATTGGCCGCCAGTCCCGAGCCGCCCATATAGCCGTAGATGCGCTTCAATCCGGGCACGCCGGTCGAGAGGACCTCGCCGGAGAGGTAGTTGCTCACGCCGGTGCCCGCCAGCGGAATGGCGCAGAGCACCAGCGTCCACGCGATGGCCGTGATCCGCCGCTTCGTCGTCGCCAGCGTGGCCACCAGCCAGAAGAACAGCACGGCCTTGATGTACTGGCTCGTCAGCACCTCCACACTGCCGCCGGCCCAATACGAGACGGGCACGGTGATGGTGGCCCACGCGACGAGCAGCAACGCGATGCCAATCTCCGCATTGAACGGCGGTGCCGAATCGCGCCGCACCAGTCGATCCATGAGATGGGCGCCGATGGCGACGGCTGCGGCGACGAACGCGATGCGCAGCTGGCCGAGCACGGGGAACCACGCCTGCGGCGACAGCAGGAGAATCGCCGTGAAGGCGACCAGCGCGCGAAAGGCAACCGTGTTGGCCGTGGAGTTGGCCGGGCCTGGAGTCATCCGGCTGAAGCCGGACTCCGCAGGGGGACCCGGCTGCGGCCGCCACCAGGCAGCCGTGTGAGCCGCAGGGGAGGTGTTCACTGGCGTCCTGTGGTGGAACGCGGCGCCGCCTGATCGGCCAGCACCGGCACGAGGTCCTTGGCGCGGAGCCGCTGCGCCGCGGGCCACGACAGATCGCGCCCCATCGGCGCCGGATGGCGAACCTGCGCCGCGCCCTGGCCGAACAGCACGATGCCGATCGTGGCGAACATGATCCGCAGGTCGAGCCACAGCGACCGGTTCTTGATGTAGTACAGGTCGTACCGCATCTTCTCGGTTTCTTCCTCGAGGTTGTTCGCGTACCCGTATCGCACCTGCGCCCAGCCGGTGACGCCGGGCCGGACCGTCGAACGCAGCCCGTAGTACGCGATGTGCTCCATGAACGTCGCGTGATTGGACACCGGATGCGGACGCGGGCCGATCAGGTTCATCTCGCCGCGGACCACGTTGACCAGCTGCGGCAGCTCGTCGAGGCGGAAACGGCGAAGGTACCGGCCAACCCGCGTGATGCGGTGGATGTTGTCCATGACCCACTCCGACGGCGCCTCCATCGTCGGATGCATCGTGCGGAACTTGAGGAGGCCGAACGGGCACCCGTGGCGGCCGGCGCGCGGCTGCACGAAGAGCACGGGTCCGGGGGAATCGATTTTCACGAGCAGGGCGATCACGGCGAGCAACGGGGCGCAGATCACCAGCCCGACGACGGCTCCGAGGACGCTGACGAGGCGGGCCACCACCTCCGCGGCTCCGTGATTGCGGAAACCCTTCGACAGGATCAGCGTGCTGGGCCGCAGTGCCTCGATGGCCATCTTCCCGGTGATCCGCTCATAGAGCTCGATGGCGTCCTCCACGTCGATGCCGCTCACGCGTGAATCGAGCAGCGCCTGC
Organism: Vicinamibacteria bacterium; assembly: GCA_025938035.1. The sequence goes on along the minus strand of JAICQE010000033.1, from coordinate 8,133 downwards.
AGCGGGAGGCGATCGCGCCGGTTCTCGATGGCCACGACGATCCGCGACGGACGCACGCGCGCGACGATCTGATCGAGCTCGTCGCACGTGCCCAGCCACCGATCGGCGAGCGGCGAGTGCTGATCCGGCCGCTCGGTGTCGACCACGCCCAGGACCGTGAAGTGCAGCGAGTCGAGCGACTCGATTTCCTCGATGAGTCGCTCCGCTATCGGGCCGGCGCCGAGAATCAGAAGGCTGGATTGCATCCCAGTGTTCCCAAGGGTTCGTTGGGCTCCTATGCCTGGCTTACCGCGCCAGAGGTGTCGGGAAAATATTCCCGGTAGTACTCGTCGTAGTACCCGAACAGCGGCCGGTCGTCGCGGTTGAACACGATGCCCATCACCTTTGCCGGGTCCACGAGGTTGAGCGCTTCGCCAAGCAGCTTCCGCGGCGTCTGGTTGGCGGCGACGACGACGAGCATCTGATCGACGATTCGCGACAGGACCGCCGAGTCGAACACCGGCAGGAGGGGCGGCGTGTCCACGATGACCACGTCGAAGTCCTGCCGCGCGCGCTGGATCAGGCCGTCGAACCGCGGCGAGCGGAGGAGACGGTGGATGGCGGAGCCGGGCGTGCCGGACGTCACCGCCCACAGCGGGAACGTCTGCACCGGCTGCGCAACCGCGGCGAGCTCGAGCCGGTCGCTCGACAGCACGTCGGTCAGCCCGGGCGACGTTTCCAATCCCAGCGTCGCAGCAATCGAGGGCCGGCGCAGGTCGGCGTCGATCAGCAGCACGCGGCCGTCCGATTCGCGCGCCAGCGCGCCGGCGAGGTTCACGGCGGTCAGCGTCTTGCCTTCGCCCGCCGCCGGGCTGGTGATCGCCAGCACCTGCGACCCTCGCGTTTTTGTGAGCCGCTCGATCGTGATCCGCAGCCCCTGGTACTGCTCGGCGGCGAACGAGCCGGGGCTGGTGAAGCTGACCAGCCGGGAATTGAGCGATGGTGTGAGCGTCCTTTTCACGATGTGACCCCTTAACCCGCGCGCTGGAGCAGCCGCACCAGCGTGTCGTTTCCGTGAGCGAGATAGGCGGAGAGCGTGGCGACGAGTACGACCGCCGCAACCGCGGACGCCGTGCCGAGCGTGGCGCGCGCCCAGCCGCGGCGCGGCGCGGCGCCGATTTGCGGAATCGTCGCGAGCACCGGCACCCCGGTGAACTCGCGCACTTCGTCGACGTTGTGGAACGACGTGTCGAACTGTTCGGCGAGCACCACCGCGCCCGCCATGGCGGCAAGGGCCAGGAGCAGTCCCATCAGCACCAGGCGAAGCCGGTTCGGCGCGGACGGACCTTCGGGCGCAACCGCCGCATCGAGAATGCGGAAGTTCTCGCCCTGGTGGCCCGTTTCCACCGACTCGGCCAGCCGCGCCTCGTCGAACCTGCGGGCCAGCACGTCGTAGTTCTCCTTCGCCGACGAGTACTCGCGCTGCGCCTGGAGGTAGCCCTCCTGGACACCCGGGGTCGAATCGAACCGCTGCTGCAGCACGGCGATCCGCTGCTGCAGATCCTTTTCTTCGCTCCGCAGCCGCGTCAGCTCGTCGTCGAAATCCTTGATGCCACGCCTGCTGCGCGGCAGCGCGGCGAGGTTCTGTGGCGTGTTCGAGACCGCCTGCCGTTGTGCGTCGGTGGCCTGTCTGGCCTTGTAGGCGGCGAGATCACGTGCCTGCTGGTCCTGCACTTCCTTTTCGATGGCGGCGATGCGGCTGCTGGCGCTGATGATCTCGGGGTGGTTTGCGGTGAACCCCTTGCGCTCGGCTTCGATGAGATCTTTCCGCGCCTGCCCCAGACGCTCCCTCGCCTCCGCCAGCTCCTTTGATACCGGGACACCGGCCGGGTCCGAGGCCAGCACGCCTTTGGCCGCTGCGGCAACCGCGGAGGCGTCCTCCAGCCCTTCCAGCAGCTTCTCCCTCGCGTCCATGTTGCGGCGCTGATCGTCGCGGTTGCGGCGCAGTTCATCGGCGAGGGACTGATACGCCGCCATGGCGACGCCGGCGGCCTGCGGCAGCTGCGCCTGGTTCCGCAGCGTGAAATCGCGCAGCCGCGCCTCCTGGATGTCCACCTGCTGCTTCGCCGCTTTCATCTGCTCTTCGACCAGCTGCACGGCGCGACGCGCCTCGCCGGCGCGGATCGCGGAGTTGTGCTCGACGAAGAACTGTGCGATCGCGTTGGTCACGTTCGCGACATTGCGCTGGTCGTTGCCCGTATAGGTCAGCGTGAATGCGACGGTCTTTGTCCGGCCGGAGACCTGCTCCGGCCCGTTCGCCTCCCAGTCGATGTCCTCGCGCGCCTGGTTCAGCACGTCCTCGAATCCGGCTGTCCGCCGCAGCTCGGGATACAGATCGAACCGCTTGATCAGGCTCGTCAGCCGCTCGCGGCTGAGGACCTCCTGCCGGATTTGATACAGACGGCTTTCCAGTTCGTTGCCGACGTTGGTGCGGATCACGCCATCCGGCAGCGGGCGCTCGATGGTCACGATCGCGCTCGCCGTATACAGGTCGGGCAGGTAGACGGCGAACGCGACGGCGGCGGCGATGACGGTCGTGAAGGCGACCGCGGCGATGAGCGCGCGCCGGCGAAGGATGGCGATCGTCCGCAGGGCGATGGATTCGTCGGATGCGGGGGACATGAACTCGCGGGCCATGGGCTCCTCAGTTGACGACGATGACGTCGCCGGGCTGGACGACGAAGTTCGCGCCATTCTTGCCGTTGATGGCGTCGTTGTACTTGAAGTCGATCGCGCCGTTCTGGCCGCGGCGGATCACCTTGATGTTGCCCTTGTCGGCGAACTCGTTCAGCCCCTGTGCCTTGGCAATCATGTCGAGCACGGTGACGTCGGGTGTCTTCAACTCGAAGTAGCCGGCCATGCGGACGTTGCCCGACACCGAGACCTTCGGACTGTGAATCTCGCGAACGACGACCGACACTTCCGGTGCCGGATCGATGAACTGCGCCAGGCGCTGCGCCACTTCGACCCTGACCTGACCCGCGGTCAGGCCGGCGACGGTGATGTCGTGGACGAGCGGGTGCGAGATCTTGCCGTCGGGCCGGACCGGGATCCGCTCGCGACTGAGCTCCTCGTTCTTCCAGACGTGGATGTCGAGGATGTCCTCGGGCCCAATCTTGTAGTCACGCGGATCGACGCGCGCCGCTTCGATCGCGCGTGCGCCTGCGGCCGGCGCTGCGGCCGGTGCCGCTGCCGGCGGGGCGGGCACGGCCTTCGTCGCCGCCGGCGGCGTCTGTGCGGGCGGTGTGGTGCCGGCGGTGCCGACCGCTTCGCGCGGTGCCGTGGTCTGCTGCGCGAACGCGGCCGACGCGAGGACGAATGCAGCTGTGAACGTTGTCAGGACCCGCGCGATCATCGAATAACCCCTTTCACTCGCGCCGCCTCATCCGGCGGCAGAATCGAACGGAAGAGCCGCGGCGCGACGGTAAAGCTCACGCGAAACACGTGCCGCAATACGTTGTCGTCCAGACGGCGGCGGATATCGCCCTGTTGGTAATCCACGCCATACGAAGCGGAGACGCTATACATCCCGCGGGACGTCCAGGAGGCAAGCAGGGCGCTTCGGTACACACGCGCCTCACGGAAATCGAGGGTGTCGATGTCGGTCGCGCCGAGGTGGGTGCCGAACTCCCAGCGGCTGCGGAAGGGCCAGGTGATCCGCAGCGAGCCGCTGTCCACCGCGACCGGTCCTTCGATGCCGAGGATGATCGTTTCGCCGTGCCAGTAGTCGGCCCTGACGTCGAAGCGGTTCGTGTCGCGCCTGAGCGACGCCGACAGCTCCGGCTTGACGCCGCTCTGATACGAGCTGACCCGCGGTCCCGCATACAGCGACAGGTGAGTGTGCGGCGCCATCTCGCGCGTCCAGCCGGCGAGCACCGAGTGTGACGAGGACTCCCCGAGCGGGTCGACGAAATACCTGGCGAGGTAGGTCCCGACAATCGCCGATCGCGGCGTGAACTCACGCGACAGCGCGACCCGCCCCTGATGCAGCGTGCCGCTCGGCGTGTCGAGCTCGTTCTCGCGCGTGAAGTCGTAGCCCGCGGTGATCACCGAGCGCGGATTCAAGCGCCGCACCAGCGTCGGCGAGAGCTGCCAGCGCTGCGCCGTCCGCCGTGCGCCGAGGATTCCCGTGTCGAGCTCGATTTCCCCGGGTGTTTCGGACCTGTCGTAGCGCCCGACGACGCCGAATGTCGTCAGCGGCGAGCTGCGGAACTCGGTGTCGAGGTACGCGTGCCGCCGTGCATCGACGGTGTTCAGCGTCGAGAAGTTCGAGCGCAGCATGTCCTGCGAATACAGGCTGAGAAACTTGAGCCGCGGCGACTCGTAGTTCCCTTCGACCGTCGGGCGGACCTGCAGCATCTTCCCGGCGCTGCCTTCCTCTGTCGCGAAGAGGTTGTCGTCGTAGACGCCTGCAATCGACAGCGAGGGCACGAACGTGAAGCGCGTCTGCGCCGACACGGCTGGCGACAGTGCCGTGATCACGGCGAGCGTGGCGAGAATGGTCGAACGCATAGTTCCTGTTTTCACTCCTCACGGGCTTCGCCCCCGTGACTCACGCATCCCTTGCGCGTGTGCCGTAAACGCCGGCGACGCCGCCGTATCACCTGCTGATACGGTTCACTTACGTCGCGCCTGAAGTGCAATAACCGTTCACACCATTCGCTGGCATGCGGTATGTGCCGATGCCACGGCGGTCCTGAAACGCGGGGAAATGCACGAAAACGAGCGCGCGCGCGGGGTTGGTACGCTTGCGCACGGCCGTGTGTGAAGAGCAGTTCCGAAAAGTACCGATGAAATGCCGAACGCGAAGGTGTCGAGCGATTCGAACGGTTAGCTCAAGGATGCCCCCCCCGCCAGCTGATGACCGGATGCGAGACGGCCTGCCGTTGCAGCGACTGCGCATCGACCGCGTCGGTCGGGTAGCACGCGGCTCCCACCGACAGGCGCAGCGGTGCGGGGAAGTCGTAGTGATTCATCCGCTCCATCAGCCGGTCGATGACGCGCGTCGAGTTCGCGTAATCGGCGTCGAGCAGTACGAGCGAGAGCAGCCCGTGGTTGGTGACGCCCAGCACGTCGGTGTCGCGCACCTCGTTGCGGATGATCTGGGCAACCTCGCCGACGGTGCCCTGATCGGCCGCGACCGTCATGCCATCGTATTCGCGGCTGGTCTCCACCGTCACCAGCGTGAGGTAGTTCTGCGACCGGACGGCCCGCCGCAGTTCGCCGTCGAGCACGAATTCGAAGGCGTGCGGCTTGAGCAGCCGCGAATCCTCGTCGAAGAGCGAGTCGCTCATGGCAGGCGTCAGGAGGCCGTGTCCAGGCCGTTCTCTTTAATCTTGTACAGCAGCGCCTTGTAGCTGATGCCGAGGTTCTCCGCGGCCTCTTTCCGATTCCACCGGGTGCGCGTCAGCATACGCAGGATCAGTTCGCGCTCCGCCTCGCGCGCGGCCGAACGCGCGATGTCCTTCAATGACACGCTGACGGCGCCCGCCGCCGCGGCGACGGGCTCGGCGCACGAATTCACGCGAGCTGGCGTCGGCGGCAGAACCGGGGGCGCCGGCACCGCAACGGGAGGCGGTGACAGCGGACGGGGAGACAAGTTCACGACGGGCTGCAGCAGCTCGCGCGAGATGCCCGCTTCCGTGCCGAGCACCACCATTCGTTTGATCAGGTTTTCCAGCTGGCGCACGTTCCCTGGCCAGTCGTAATTCAGGAACTGATTCGACAGCTCGCCGCTGATCGCAGTCAGCGGTTTGTTGTACTGCGCCGAGTATTTGTCCAGGAAATGCTGCGTCAGGATCGGAATCTCTTCGCGCCGGTCGCGCAGCGGAGGCAGGTTGATGGTCACGACGTTCAGCCGGAAATACAGGTCCTCACGGAACTGTCCCGACGCGACGGCGGTCTCGAGGTCGCGGTTGGTGGCGGCGATCAGCCGCACGTCCACCTGGACGTCCGCTTTGCCTCCGAGCCGGGAGAATCCGCCGTCCTGCAGCACCTGCAGCAGCTTGGCCTGCAGCGGATAGCTGATATCTCCGATCTCGTCGAGGAACATCGTGCCGTGGTTGGCGAACTCGAACTTGCCGGGCTTCTGCTGGATCGCGCCGGTGAAGGCGCCCTTCTCGAATCCAAACAGCTCGGATTCGAGCAGCTCCGTCGGCAGCGCCGCGCAGTTCACCTTCACGAACGCCTTGTCCTTGCGCAGCGATCGGTCGTGCAGGGCATGGGCGACCAGCTCCTTGCCCGTGCCGCTCTCGCCGCGAATCAGCACCGTGACGTCCGTGTCCGACACGCGCTCGATCAAATCTCGCACTTCGGTCATCGCGTCGCTGTTGCCGAAGAGGGTCGAGTATTTCGACTGCTGGCTGAGGCGCGCACGCAGCGATGCCACCTCCTGGCTCAGTTGGCGCTGCCGGATGGCCGACGCAATGAGCACTTCGAGCTCGTGGTCCTCGAACGGCTTGCAGACGAAATCGCTCGCGCCCAGCTTCATCGCCTGCACGACGGTCTGCGTCCCTCCCTGTCCCGACATCACGATGACCGGGATCTCGCGATCGATCTTCTTCAGCGCGGCGAGCGCCGCCAGCCCGTCCATGCCGGGCATGATGACGTCGAGCAGCACCGCCGACGGCCGCTCCGCGTGGAAGCGCTTGACCGCTTCGTCGCTGTTGCTGATCGTCAGCGCTCCGTATCCGCGGGACACCAGGAAGTCCTGGAGGAACCCGCACATCGCCAGGTCGTCGTCGACGACCATCACCTGATGCTTCTGGCTCATCGCGCTCCCATCCCCGATGCTCGACTGCGCCGCATGGGCATCCGGACGAGCAATCGAGGTACCAGCGCCGGAAAACCTTTGGAACAGGAAGGAATTCGCTGCGGCGTGGATGGACGCCGGTATCCCGAAAATGGAAAACGGCGTCCCCGAGGGAACGCCGTTGCTCTTTTTGGGCGGTTGACGCGTCTCGGCTGTAGGCGCGCTACGGCCGTTCGATCCCCGTCTCCTTGATCTTGTTGAGCAGGGTTTTGTAGCTCACGCCAAGGAGGACCGCAGCCTTCCGGCGGTTCCAGTGGACCTGCTTCAGCGTATCGGAGATGACCGCTCGCTCCGCCGCCAGCGCCGCTTCGCGCGCGACCTCAGCCAGCCGCCGTCCATCCTGCCCGCCCGCTTCGGCAGCGTCGTCCTCGTCCTCGTCGTCCGGAGCGGCTGCTGCCGCTGCCGGCGGTGGCGCCGCGGGCGCCGGAGCGTGATACGCGGGCGAGTACTCGCTCTGCGGCGCCGTTACGCCGGCGGGGTTCGGGCTGAGCCGCGGCTTCTCGAACTCGCGGATGACCATCTGCTCGTCCTGCAGGATGACGAACCGCTTGATCATGTTTTCGAGCTCGCGGATATTGCCGGGCCACTCGTAGGCGAGGAACCGCTCGCGCAACGCGTCCGACAGCGGGCGCACGGGACGGTTGTAGCGATGCGAGTACTTGACGATGAAGAAATCGGTGAGGCTGGGGATTTCGTCGCGCCGCTCGCGCAGCGGCGGCACCATCGCCTCGATCACCTTCAGCCGGTAGTACAGATCCTCGCGGAAGTCACCGCGCAGCATCATCTGCTCGAGGTCGCGGTTCGTCGCCGCGAGGACACGCACATCCACGTTGATCTTCTTGTTGCTGCCCAGCTTGGTGAACTCCGCGTCCTGCAGCACGTGCAGCAGCTTGGCCTGCAGCGGCGGCTTCATCTCGCCGATTTCGTCGAGGAGGATCGTGCCGGTGTGCGCCTGCTCGAACTTGCCGATGCGCGTGGTGGCCGCGCCGGTGAATGCGCCTTTCTCGTGGCCGAACAGCTCGCTTTCGAGCAGCTCCGCCGGCAGCGCGGCGCAATTGACCTTCACGAACGGACGCGTCTTCCGGTTCGAGCGCTGATGAATGGCCCGCGCGACCAGCTCTTTCCCGACACCGCTTTCGCCGCGAATCAGCACGGTGACGTCGCTGTCCGCGACCTGGTCGATGATGAGGGCGACCTGACGCATGGCCGGGCTGTCGCCCCAGCCGATGAAGGCGTCGCTCTGAACGTCACTGAGCTGCTGCCGCAGGTCGGTCAGCTCGTTG
>JAICQE010000151.1 GCA_025938035.1 Vicinamibacteria bacterium | reverse complement strand
GTGAATCGCAATCGCCTGCAGGATCAGGCAGTAGGCAAGGTACTCGTAGGTCGACAGCGGCGCATACGCATCGCGATCGACGGTCGATATCACCGAGACGGCACCCCGGTGTTCCGCGAAGTACGCGCCACCCAGCGGCGCCGAGGTGATGCCGATGAACGGCTCGCCACCGGAAAGCGCCAACGCGTGACAGAGCTGCGGCCGTTCATTGGCAGCGCAGCCCTCGGCCTCGGCGGACGTCAACATCTCCGGCGTGAACGGGCGGAAGTCGACATTGAAGTACCAGTGACGCTGACGCCGGTTGAGCTCGTACACCAGATAGGCGAGCGCCTCCGCCGTGACATCGCCGTCGAGTGCCATGAACCGGACGGTGATGTGGCTGACGCGATTCGGGGAGTACACCCGGAAGCCGACGGCGACCGAGGCAACGATCACGATGATGGCGAACGCGCGGCGTACGACCGAGGTCCGGTTCTGCTGCCAGTATTGAGCCAGGCGGCCGACAGGGCCTGGCGCCCCGTCCGTGCGTCCGAACGGCCTCATCGCCAGGATCATGGCCGCGATGCCGAGCGCGACGATGGTGATGCGGGTCGAGAGATAGCTCTGGAGAAACAGCTCAATCGACGGCTTGAACGAGCTGGATGCGGTGAGCCATTGATACACGAGCAGCTGGGCGGATCCCCAGCCGACAGCGACGATGACGAACGGCTCGATAGCTGCCCAGTACGCCCGGCCTTTCAGATAACCGAGGAGAAGATCCAGCAGCTTGTTCATCGGCCCGGCGGCGGCTTCAGTTATGCGCGCGTAACGAGTACCCGGAGCGTGACGCTGCGTTCGAGGCTCGCAATGGTCAACGTAAAGCTTGCCGGCATCGCGGTGACCTGATCGGCCGGAAAGAATCCGAACACATAGACCGGTTCATTGGGCTTGATCGCCGGCGGATATGCGAGCGTCTGCCGCATGTTCAGGTCGAGCGAGTCCCACAAGGCGCTATCCGATTTCTGGAGACTGAGAACGGCCGGCACCGTGCGCTTCTCGATGGTCATCTCCAGACGGTCGGCGGCCGACGACAGCGTCAACCCGGTCTGTTTCCCACAGTTCACGAGCATGCGAACAAGCCGGTATTTGTTGGCCACGCTCGTCAGAAGAAAACTCACGCGCTCGATTTGAATGGACACCTCGCAGCGGTCGCCATTGCCCAGATCGAGCATTCCCACATAGTTCGGTGCGCGCCCCGCGGAGCCGGATATCTCGGCTCGGCCGTCCGGAGCCACGGCCAGCAGCACACCAGCGAACACCAGCGCGATCGATGGAAACGAGTAGCGAGCCATGGGTGCTCCTTTCGACGTGACGAGCGCGACGGTGCCCGGCGGGGGACGGTCGGCTCCAGTCGCAAAGAATAACGCCGGAACGGAGTCTGGCGAACGGGGTCCAGTAAGGGATATCCCCGATGGCGGCAGGGTCTGATGGGCGCTACTTTGTCATCGGACCGCATGCCACCCAAACCGACCGCGGTCGTCTCCACGAGCCGCAAGCGAACCGCGGAAATGCTGCGCCGCCTGCGTGGCCTGACCAGGGAAACGAAAATGCTGCGCGCCGCGATCGACACGGCGCAGCAGCAGGAAACGAAACCGAAGTCACGGCGCGGCCGCGGGTAGACAGGAAGCCGCGGGTTCGCATCCGCGTCAGAACGTTGACGGCAGCCGCCAGGCGAGGCCGGCGCCCAGCTCCGTCGTCGTGCCGGCGAACTGCCACTCATGGTTTCTGACGCGCAGCTCACCGGTCAGGCTGAGACGATCGGTCAGCCTCACAGCCGCGCCGCCAGCGACAGACAGCGTCGGATCCCAATCGCTGAAGAACGGCGCGGTTCTCAGCGCGGTGCCAATGCCACCACCGGCGTATGGGGACACCCGTCCAGCATTCCAGTTGTAGTGCACCTGCACTTCGGGCATGAACAGCGTTGACCCGCCGAACTGCTGGCTCGGTTTCGCATAGGTCCCGCCCACTTCGAGGCTGACGTTCGACCACAAATCGCGCTCGGCGCGCACCGCGAGAGCTGGCGCGTGGCCGGTGCCAGATAAGTCGTAGTCCAGGCGCGTCAGCGACGCGCCGAGCCGCCACGACGAATCCTGCGCGTGCGCAGCGGACGCGCCGGCGGCACACACGACAAACGCAAGCAGAACGATCCCTCTTGATCCGAGTTGCATTGGTTCCCCCTTGAATGGTTTCGAGGCACAGGACGCGCCCGGAATGGATGGGCCTGTCGTACCGGCACGACAGTTCTTCAAAGGTTGTACCGGCAATCAGATTGGCGCAACGCGCGTCCGGTCAGCAATGCTGCGAACAGGTGCTGTCCGCCGCACCAGACGATTGCGTCCACCGGATGTGACGTGCGTGTTATCGTCGCCCTGTTCCCTGTTCCCTGATCCCTGATCCCTGATCCCCTATGAGTCCTTCGGCAGCTGTCCTCGTCGCCGCGCTCACGTTCCATGCCGACTCCGGCGAGTACTTCAACGCCGCCTATAACGTGATCTGCCTCGCGCAGCAGGCGTCGTGCACGAGGGAGAAGTACGACCGGCTCTGGAAGGACGAGTTGAAGTGGTCGCCGGAGGATCAGGCGCAGCTCGATCGCTGGCAGTCAATCGTACGCGCCGCGCAGTCCCGGGAGCCGGCGCCGCCGAACGCACCGCTGCTCGCGAACTATCCGGCATTCTTTCCACCACTTCGAAAACGGACGGCGATTCTCGCCGCGGCGCTCGATGCAAAATCGGTCAACGCATTCGAAACTCGAGTGTCGCGCCTGGTGCCGCGCGAGGACGCGGTCGCGCTCGCACGGGCTCTGCGTCACTTCCAGACACGCCTGGCGCCGTGGTGGCGGCGCGTCGGACGGGCCCGCGTGTCGGCGGTGCGCGCGATCGATCGCGAGTTCCCGCCGGCGGTCCGCACCCTGTTCGGTCAAGTGGCGTCCTTTCTCGGCGCTGACGCCCTCACCGACGCCTACGTGCACGTCGTCCCGAGTCCGGATATTTCGAATGACGATGCCAACGGAACGCTCATCGGCAATCACTTCTTCCTGAAGTTGGTGCCAACGGGTTCAGGCACCACGGCGGCGAGCGAGGCAACGAAGATGATCGCCGGCGTCGCCATCCACGAGTTGACCCACGCGCTCTACGACGCGGCACCCACGGCTACTCACCTTGCGGTGATGCGCCAGTTCGCCGCTTCGGCAGATCCAGGGTCGCCCTCGATGTACACACTGCTCAACGAGGCGATCGCCACGGCCGTCACGGACATCGCGCTCGAGCGTGCGCGCGGCGAAGAACCGGATGATGGACTCGGCTACCGGCATCCGTACATTCCGCGACTGGGACGAGCCGCAACCGAGCCGATTCGAAGCGCGCTGGCAGCTGGAAGGGCGATCACCGAGGGGTTCGTGGACGACTACGTCCGCGCCGCGCGGACGATCCTGGGCGACGACGCCGACAGCCTCGGCTTCCGGTTCTCCGCCGTGGCGCTCATCGCCAGCGACGCACTGCGGCCGGCCGCGGCATCATTCCGCGGCCTCATCGCTCCGACAGGCGGAACGGACTCCAGGGAGAACTGGCAGCGGATCGAGGAACTCAATGCGGCGTTCGTCCTCACCTTCGACGAGGCGCGCGAATTTGCCGGCCGCATTCCGGATTTCTCAACGCTCACGACCCGGCGGGGCTTTGCGGCCGTGGTGCCGCACAACAGGAAGAGCCACGTGCTGGTGCTGGCCGGGCGCGACGCGGCAGCAGTGGCCGAGGTGATCAAGCAGCTGCAGCCGTCGAAGCCGCTCCCGAAGGATGGTGTGGTTGTGGTGGTGGATTGAGCAGGGATCGGGGATCAGAGCATCCGGGCAATCACGCGCGGATACTCCGGGAAATAGCGCTCGATCACCGGCAGCGCGAACCGGGGCAGGATGGACGAGGCGGGCTCGCGCTCGAGCAGGAACTCGAACGAGGCTTCCAGCAGCCGCTCCGGCGTGGAACCGGGAGCGTAGCGCTTCACGTCCTCCGGCGTCACGGTGACCTCGTGCCTCGTCTCGTCGCGTCCCTGCGTCACGACGACCCGATACACATCGCCCGCTGAAGACTGGACTGAAATTCCCACCGACGGTCTGCCCATCGTCTTCGAGTCTATCTTGGCTCCGAAGAAATAGGTTCGTTGACTGATTCGAATCGACGATGGCATCGTCGTCGCGCGATCAGGGAGGGACACGTGGCGCGAACGCAAGCCGTTCCATCCAATCACGAGAAACCGGGAACAGGCCGAGCTCAATCGCCGGCTGCGAGCCGCCGGGTGCCGTCCCGTTACTAACCAGCTTTCCCTGAAGCAGAGGGTGAAGAAACTGCAACAACTGGAAGCCCGGAATCGCGCAGAAACTGCACGCCCCAAGCGGTCCGCATGACGATCACCGAGGAAAGCCGCGCGGTACGCTGCTCGCACGATGCGGAGTCGGAGGACTGCGGATGGCGGAAGTAGTCGAACGTCTCGACAGCGTGGAGCGAAGGCTGACGTCGGTAGAGAAAGGGCTGACCGAGTTACGCGACGAGGTTGGGGGACTGCGCGACGAGGTTGGGGGACTGCGCGGCGAGGTTGGGGGACTGCGCGGCGAGGTTGGGGGACTGCGCGAGGAGGTTGGGGGACTGCGCGGCGAGGTTCACAAGCTTCGGATCCTCGGAGAGAAGAACGAGAGTGATATCAAACGCATCGCTGAGGTTCAGGTTCAGCACGGAAACACATTAGAGGACCACGGGCGCAAGCTTGACGAAATTGCCAAAGCGCTCGAGCCGCTAGCGCGCATCGATGCGTTCATGCAGCTGGTGGCCGGGGACCACGAAAAGCGAATCTCTGATCTCGAAAGACACACCAACATCTGACGCTCACGACGATCGCCGGCGACGTTCGATATACATCGGCATGCCGTACCGCGGCCGAAGCGTGATCATGGCGTGCGGTTCAACGCGGTGGCCGGGCACGAGTCGCAGCGAGAACCGCTGCGCCAGCGTCGCGACGACCAGGAGCATCTCGATCATCGCAAAGTGATTGCCGATGCATTGCCGTGGTCCCGCACCGAACGGGATGTACACGAACTTCGAGCGGTCGGCACTGCGCTCAGGCGAGAACCGTTCGGGGTCGAACTGGTCCGCGTCTTCCCAGTACGCAGGCAGCCGGTGCAGAACGTAAGGAATCATGAACGCGAGCCACCCGCGCGGCAGTTCATAGCCACCTAGGCGATCGTCAGCCAGCGCCTGGCGCGAGAATCCCCACGCCGGCGGATACAGGCGCATCGTCTCGTCGATCACCATGCGCGTGTAGGGGAGATTCGCAAGGTCCGCGAACACGGGCCTCCGCCCATGCAGTACGCTATCGAGCTCGTCCACCAACCGTTGCCGCGCCGGTTCGTGCTGCGACAGCAGATACCAGAGCCACGTCAGCGCCAGCGCAGTCGTTTCCTGCCCGGCGAGGAGGAACGTCGTCACTTCGACGCGGATCTGCAGATCGGTCATCGACTCGCCGGTTTCCTCGTCGCGAGCCTCGATCAGCATCGACAGCAGGTCCGCGCTGCCGGACGACTTCCGCCGCCGTTCCTGGATGAGATGATCGACGGCGCCGTGCAGCACCGCGCGCGCGGCGTGAAAACGCCGCTTCTTCGGCGTCGGAAACCTGTCGGCAATCCCGAACGACCAGAAACTGTCGGCAATCTGCTGATTGATCGTCGCCCACGCGGCGTCGATCGTGGCGGCGTACGGGCCAAGGTCGCCGCCGAGCAGCGCCCGCAGGACGACCGTCCTGGTGAGGCGCATCATCTCGTTGCCGATCTCGACCGGATGACCCTCGGGGGAGCGCTGAGCGGCAAGCGTCTCCCAGTGCGCAGCCGTTTCGGCCGCAGCGTCCGCCATGACGCCGGCCAACACTTCAATGCGCGAGCGATGAAACGCAGGCTGTGCGATGCGCCTCTGGCGCAACCAGAATGCGCCCTCGCTGGTCAGAAGCCCGTCGCCAAGAGACGTCCGCAATTTCTGGTAAAGCGGACTCTTCTGATAATTACGGGCGTTGTCCTGGAGCACATGTCGGATATCCGACGGATTCGTGATCAGGAACCCGCGGCGCGATCCGATCTTGAAAAAAGCGACGTCGCCGAAGCGCACGGCCGCGTCCATGAACGCGCGCAGCGGATCCCGCCGCAGCGCCGGCAGCATGCCAAGGAGGGGAACGCCTCGGGGACCGGGAGGAAGACGAGGCGGACGATGTTCACCTGCTTCCATCACGGGGACTATACCCTCGGGGCAGGGATCAGGGATCAGGGATCAGGGATCAGGGATCAGGGATCAGGACCGAGCTCTCGAAGGAGCATCGGTTTCGCAAACCCCCAGCGAAGCTCGCCGTAATACTGCTCGCGGCGGCCCGCGTGCCCGTATTCATAGCTGAGCGGATCGGCGCTCGCATCAATCGGCGCGCGCGGCAGGAACAGGTGCGTGAACTCGTGAATCGCCACCCGCCCGACGCCGCGGCCAATTGCGCGGATGACGTCCTGGCGGGTTGCGTTCTCCGGAGCGTACGCGGCTGCGGCACTGGCCACGGCGTAGAAATTGACCGAGCCGCGCCCTCCAAAACCGCGCATCGCGCGGGCGTTGCCGAACACCTCGCTCGTCCGGCGCACGCGCAAGTCATACACGTGCTGGACGACGGTAACGGCGTAACGCGCGTCGCGGCGAGGCGAGAAGCGCACGGCGACGCCGGTGAAGGCGCGCCGGATCTCATCGAGTGCGGCCGACTCGACGAGGGACAGCTCGCGAGCCGTCATCGGACCGCCCAATCCGATCAAATCGTAGGTGAGGCGTTCGAGCCAGAAGCCGGCCTCGACGGAACGAGGCCGATCGAAGGTCCCGCAGGCGAGCGTTCCTGCGGCGAGAACACCAGCGATCATTAAACGCGGTATCGAGGCCATCACGCGCCGGCAGGGACGCGAACATCAGTCCGCGTCCCTACCGATGATAAAGCGTACGGCGCCGAAATCGCTCCTACAGCGCCGCGATGATCGCGTTGGCTGCCGTGATCAGCGTGCTGG
Source organism: Vicinamibacteria bacterium (assembly GCA_025938035.1). The sequence goes on along the minus strand of JAICQE010000151.1, from coordinate 4,105 downwards.
CGGTTTCGCTGCTGACTTTGCCGCTCTTCAACCACGAGTCGACGGAGTTGACGAGCGCGCTGAGCTGGTTGATCGCCTGCTTGTTCGCCCCCTGCTCGATCGACGCGAGGGCATTCATGAACTTGTCGATCAGGCTGTTGGACTGCCCCGAGGTGAGCTCCAGGTCCGTATCGGACAGCAACTCGAGGAAGTTGCCGGTGGCCAGGTCGAACGGATCGAGCCGGAACGAATGCAACGCGCCGCCGAACAATCCGTTTGTCCAGCCCTGCGCAGAGATCTGTCCGGAATCGTTGATGCCGGTCGCCTGCGTGAGCACCACCGTCGTCGCTCCGATCAGGTTGTTGAGATCGTAGATCGTCCCGTCGGTGTAAATGAACGCGTGTGGCGCCGACCCGGTAGACGAAGTCCCGACGACGTCGCCATCCGCGTTGACGCCGCGGGCGTTGCAGAACGCTGCGCCCAGGTTGCCCAGGCTGTCCGCCGGCAGCTGGATGCTTTGTCCCGGCGTCGTGCGGTAGCAGTGCTGCGCGGTGGGATTGAATGCCGGACCGACGCTGACCGTACCGACGATCTGACCCGCACTGTTGACGTCAACGGCGATGCTGCTGTCGTACGCGCCTGCGGGGTGGATGTCCACCATCGCGGAGCCCGGTGAGGCGCGGAACGCGTGGTTCGGAATACCGGTTGACAACTGCGTCGCACTGTCACCGACGACAACGCCCAGGTCGTTGATGGCCCAACCCTGAGCCGATCGGCAGTTGCTGGGAACCAGGGTTCCGAGGTTGTCGGCGGTAGCCATCGTGCCGCCGGCGGTCGTGCGGAAGGCCGAATTCGAGAAGATGAAGAAGCACGCGGCGGTGTTGGCGACGTGCGCCGAGCCGGTGACCCGACCGAGCGAATCGATACCACTGCCGAAACTGCTGAACGCCCCATCGAACGTCCCCAGATCGGTCAGCGCGATGACAAGGTTATTGGCGCTCGACCGGAATGCGTGCGTGTTCGTGCCGTTCGAGGAACTTCCCGCGACCTGCCCGCCGTCGTTGATCCGCTCACCCGTACTGAACGTTCCACCCAGCGTCCCGAGGTTGTCCGCGGGCTTGATCACGCGGTTGGGCGCAGTGCGATAGGCGCGGCTGCCGCTGGCTGTGTCGGATGTGCCGGTCACCTGACCGAGATTGTTGATGTCGTTGGCCGCTGAATGCATCCCGCCGAGCGTACCGAGGTCGGTCAACACGTACTTCGCTGGCGACTGTGCGGCGGCGGGCGCCGACAGCGCGGCACCGACCAAGAGGACGGCAAACAGACGACTGGTGGCAATTGGAAGCAGTCTTCGCATTTCTGGTCTCCTGAGGGCATGCGGCGGCCCCTGTCGGGCCGGCACGTCCGGGGTTTCCGAAAAGGGCCGTGCGAGTCCGGAACACGCACGGCCGGCACGCGCGCGCGGCTTGGAATCCGCGCACACGACGCCAGATGCGAGGCTGCATTGCGGCGACTGACGATGTCCTGACGGAGTTCTAAAGAAATCTCAAGAAGGGGTACAAAGCCGCGGCTGGGGAGACTATCACTGCGTCGCAGCCAGCTCGCGTTCGAGCGTGTCGAGCTGCGCCCGCTGGTACTTCTCGGCGTTGGCGCGGGTGAAGACCGGCTTCACCGTCGCGACGTGCTTCCGGGCCGCGGCATAATCGCCGCGCCGATACGCGATCTTCGCTTCGAGCAGCGTGACGCCGGCGCCCCAGTCGGGGTCGCCCGCGAGTTGCGCCACCGCCGGGATATCGATGTCTTTCAGTAACCGAGACGACTCGTCGAGCTCGCCTTTGTCGATCAGACAGGCCGCAAGCGTCGATGCCGTGCCGCCGGTCAACCCGGCGCGCGGCCCGAAGGCCTGGGCCGACACGGTGTACGCCAGGCGGGCGCGCGTCACGCCTTCCTCGGTCCGCCCGGCGCGGCACATTGCCAGCGAAGCGTCGGAGAGCGTCGCCACGGCGAAGAACGACTGCGGGCCCTGCTTCTTCACCGCGAGGTCGTAGATCGCCAGGTCATCACGCACCGCATCGTCCCACCGCCCGAGGCTCGCCTCGGACTGCGCCCGCGTCGTCAGCACCTGCATCGTCAGCTCGTGATCGGGGCCGAGGCGCTTCTGGAATTCCGGGTAGATCGCCGTCGTCTCGTCGATGGCCTCGGCGTGCTTGGCCTGAATCATGTACGCCTGTGCCAGGTTCAGACGCACGCGCAGCACGTTCGGGCTTTCGGCGCCGGCAACCCGCGTGAAGCCGTCGATGAGCTCCTTGAACATCGCCTCGGCACGCGCGCCGTCGCCGAGCCGGATGTAGGCGAATGCGAGCCGCTGCTGGAACGTCAGGCGGCTCATCTCGTCGAAGGCCGGCAGCGAGCGGACCTGCGTCAGCGCGCGCTCGAACTCCTCGGCGGCAGCCTTGGCGCGATTGTCGATGAGCGCCACCATTCCCCGCGCGGACGCCAGCCAGACGTCGCGCTCGGCGTCGGCTGCGGGCAGCTTCGCGATGATCTGCTCCTGGGCGGCGAGAATCGACTTGGCGAGCTCGAGCGAACCCTTCTCGTAGCTGCGCGCCTCGAGCGTCACGCGCTGCAGCTGCACGACGACGGCGCCGGGCGACGGCTCGCCTTCCGCGACGCGATACAGGGCGGCGGCGCGATCGTATTCGTCGCGCGCCGCGGCGTACTCCGTGCGGTTGTCGAGCGCCCGCGCGATGGTGTGATGCAGACGCGCTGCGACGAGCGGCTCGTCGTTGAACTTTCGATCGATCGACGGCGAGGCCTGCTTGACGGCGTCGGTGATCGACTCCGCGGCGGCGCCGCTTTGAAACGGATTGCTCCGGCCGATCAGGTCGTCGCCGAGGAACTGGCTGATCGCGCCGGCAATCTGCGTCTGGCGGCGGGCCTCGTCGCGTTCACGCGCGGCACGCTGATACAGGGCGAGGCTTACCGTGAGTCCGACGGCCAGCGCCACGACGGCCGCAGCCATCCACGGCCGGCGGGCACGCGAGACGGCAAGCGACCGCTCCGCCTGTTCCGCGCGCCGGCGCGCCGCTTCGAGCGTGTCGTACTCCGTGCGGCGGGCGTCAACTGTCGACAGACGCTCCGCGAACGCCGCCGCGCTGCGCAATCGCTTCGCGGGATCCCCGTTGGCCGCGTCGGCGATGTCGCGGCACAGGATCGGATCGTCGATGCCGGCCTCCCATCCCGCCGCGAGCGGCGTGCGGAAGTCGCCAACGAGCATCTGGTAGAGCAACACGCCGAGCGCGTAGACGTCGGCGGAGGCACCCGGCGACTGGCCGGCCAGCACCTCCGGAGCCATGTACAACAACGTGCCGGTCAGCGACCGGTCCTTGTCCGCGGACGTCGTGAACCCGAGGTTGGTGATGCCGAGCGCCTGCAGCCGCGACGGATCGGACAGGGCGGCACTACCGAAATCCGCGACCTTGACAGTGGCGGGGCGCGTCGGGGCCATCAGGATATTTCCGGGCTTCAGATCCTTGTGCAGGACGCCGAGGTCGTGCGCCGCGGCGACCGCCCTGGCGACGTCGACGAGAATCTGCAGTCGAACCGCCCGCGGAACGTTCGCGAGGCCGCGCTGCTCGTCTGCCCACTGCGCAAGGTTCGGGCCGGCGTATTCGCTTTCGAGAAAGAAGGGCGGCGCTTCGAGATTCCATTCGAGCGTTCGCACGAAATCCGGACGCTCGCCGAGCGCGTCGCGCAGCAGCCGCGAGACGGTGATCTCACGCTTCAGGCCCTGGAGGTGAACCGCATCGGCGGCAAACTTGAACACGCGCCGCTCGCGCGTCTTGCTGTGCTCGGCGATCCACACGTCGCTCGAGCCCGAACGTTCGAGCCGTTCGACGAGCACCCACTGTTCGCGTCGCGGCACTGGATCGCCGGGCGAGAACTCCAGCGCGGGAACCGGCGGCGCGCCCACGGTGGTGCAGATCACCGGGACGGCAAGGCGATACCCGATGCGCGGGATCGTCGCGATTACCGGACGCTCGTCGTCGCCGAGCGCCTTGCGCAGCTTGGAGACGGCGGTCGCCAGCGAACCGTCCACCACCTCGACGTCGGACCAGACGGCGGT
>JAICQE010000154.1 GCA_025938035.1 Vicinamibacteria bacterium | reverse complement strand
ATCTGCCACTCGAGATGCGCACGGAATGCCGGCGTGGGTTCGTGGAGATCCTGATGGCCTGTCATCTTCGTCCTCCTCTGAGCGGCAGGAGCGATTCGAGCTCGCGCCGCAGCCGCTGACGCGCGCGGCGGAGACGCCCTTCGACGGCGCGTTCCGACACGCCCGCGACCTTCGCGATCTCCGACATCGAGCGATCCTCGAAGTGAAACGTTTCGATCAGCGCCGACTGCGGTGCGGGCATCCGTCCCAGCGCGTCTGTGACGGCCGCAGCGCTTTCGCCGCCCTCGTCTGTCCGCACGGCCTCTGGTTCGGCCAGCAATGCGTCCAGCGCCGCCGGCCGTTTGCGGCGGTAATAACTGATGAGCAGGTTCCGCGCGACGGTCGTCAGCCAGGCGATCGGCCGGTCGGGTGGCCCCTTGCGCCGCCACTCGCGGACGGCGCGCAGCCAGGTCTCCTGCGTGATGTCTTCGGCGAGCGCCCGATCACCGCCGCACCCCCGCGACACATGGCGGTACAGCATGTCGATCGTGTCGCGATAGATCGCAAGGATCCGCTCGTCCGCGCTGTTGGCCGGTCGCATTCGCCGCTCTAGTCTATTGACGCACGAGGGCCGAAAAACCCACGCTCGCCCGTGGTGGTGAGGGCGGGGCAGAGGGGTCAGAGCTTGACTTTTGCATTCGTCGCCACCGCAAAATTCAAGCTCTGACCCCAACTCACCGGTATTCGGAGAGCGGCTGACGCTCTAGCGCGTGACGCCGGCGACGACGGATGGCATCACCCTTCACGCCACTCGAAGGCTCTTGTCCTTGCCAACGAAGTACGCCGCAATCGCGGCGGTGACGTAGCCGAACACGGCGAACGCATACAGGGCGAGCACAAGACATAAGAAACGTCCTTCCACCGTGTGTGGCCAGTAGTCGGAGCCCATCGTTGTCAGCAGCATCGCCGTCCACCAGAGAGCGCTGCCGTAGTCGGAGAACCCCGGACCGCCAGGCGCATCCAGTTCGAAGCGATACATGCCCGCGGCGCCCGTCGCGGCCACCAGCAGGGTCAGCAGGATCAGGTAGCCGATGCCACGACGTCTGAACCCCAGACCCAGCGTGCGCATGCCGCGATTGAGGGCGCCGAGCAGCCGCGCCAGTCGGATGCCGCGCGTCGCACGGGCCAGTCGGGCCACCCGGGCGACCCGTACCAGGCGCACCAGCCGGAAGGCCGGCAGCACCAGCGAGACGGCCGTGACCCAGTGGCGTCGAAGATAGACGCGTTTGGCCGGCGCGACCAGAAACTCGAGCCCGAATTGCGCCACGAAGGCGATCCAGATCAGGTCGGTGGCGATTTGCAGCCACCGCGAAAGGCCTTGCGTGAACTCGATGACGAGCAACAGCAGCCAGATGCCGCTGAGGATCAGCATCGGTACTTCGAGCGCTCGAACCAGACGAGCTGTCAGCTTCCAGCGCTCGCGGCGGAGATCGGGGTCAGGTGCGGACTTCATGCACCCTGTATATCGCAGGAGGTCGCCGGCCGGTCCAACCTACCCAGCGTCGACCACTAGCGACACTCGAACGGCGTAGCGTTACGTAGCACAGACACCGGCGCGCTGTACGGCTGAGATTGTGAGTCTCAGCCGCTGCCTCTATACTGGCTGTGCTCGTTCGCGAGCATTCCTGCACAACCGCAAAACCATCTGCGCGCCGCCGCGATTCGTGCGTTTGCGTGCCTGGAGACGCCATGTCCGTCCTCCGCTCCCTGCGTGTGCTCGTCGTCGAGGATGATGCCGACACGCGCGAGATGTACGTGCTGTTTCTCCAGACGGAGCACATCGAAGTCCGAGCTGTCTCGAACGCGGACGAGGCCTTCACGCTCGCCACCGAATGGCAGCCGGACGTCGTGATCACGGACTTCCTGTTGCGCGGCGGTGCGAACGGCGCCGAGTTGTGCAAGCGGCTCCACGCCGACGACCGCACGCGTCATATCCCGACGCTGGTTGTCACCGGCTCGACCCGGAAGCAGGACGCTGAAGCCATCCTCGGCGCCGGGTGCGCGGACATCCGCCTGAAGCCCTACCTGCTCGAGGCGATGGTCGCGGACGTGCGCAGGCTTGCGAAGTCGTCCGCCGTCGCCTAGTGGACGGTACCGGCACGATGTAAAGCGCTCGGGCGGGTGGCCGCGAACGGGGCCGCCCCGCCGGGCGCGGAGGCCGTCTTCCGTCGACAGCGCTTTTCGGCCGAGCACCCGGTGGGGCTGTTCGCGGACAGGACCCGCCGCCGGCGCTTTATGTCGTGCCGGTACGGTGCACTGGCAGTCGGGACATTAGCGCGACAGGGCGTTCTGCAGCTGCCGCAACACCTTCTCCATCGTCGCGGTCCGGGAAAACACGAAGCGGCTCATGAACCGGAAGATCGGATTGTAGACTTCGCCGCGCTCGGTGATGGTGACGCGGGTGCCGGCACCCTCCGGCTCCAGCTCCCAGGTCCACGTGCCCCCGAACGGCAGGTCCTCGTCGGCGATGCGTGTCACGAACCGCCGCGGTGCGCGGCGTTCGATGGCCTCGTAGGTGATCGTGTCGCCGCCGCTCTGTTCCCGCCAGCGGAGCGGATCCGTGCCGAGGAGTTCGACCGAATCCAGATCGGGCCGCCACTGGCGATACTGCGCGGGATCGCTGATCCGCGCGAACACGATGTCCGGCCCGGCGTTCACGACTGCGTCGGATGTCGCCACGTGCGCGACCGGCAGCGTGTATCCGACAGCGGTGACGATCGCTCCGGCGCCGAGCAGCACGATCCCGACATAGAGAACGATTCGCAGGATCATCGCCGCGCTCGCGTCGAACGGTGAAGGGCGCCGCGGCGGCGCGTGTGATCCACGTGGCACGCCGGGTAGATCTGCGGACACCAGGCCGGGATCGAGCGGACGGGATCTCGCCGACGCATGCGCGGGAGGATAGCGGGCAGTGAATCGTTCGTCAAAGGGAACGATCGATCCGCTGTTACCGACGAAGGCCGGCGTCCGTACTTGGATGCGGTTCCGACCAGGGACGGCACCCCGGGCGCGGGTCTCTTGGCATCGGTAACACCGGGAACGTCTCCGCATTCGCCGCGCCGAGGCGTGCCGAATCGCTCAGGTCATAACGTTCGAGCGTCACGTTGACCATGGAAAGCGACGGGAGAACCAGCGAGTCGGTCAGGCGGCCGATGGTTTCGAGGTACTGGCGCATCGCCGGCCGCGCCGTGCGGAAGGGACGCGCCCCGGAGCTGATGATCCAGAGCCGAGGGGTGCCTCTGAAGCGATCCACGTCACGCAGGTACGCACGCGTGTCTTCGCGGTCGCAGGGCACCGTGATCCAGTCGTCCAGTTGCAGACCGAACGCCGGACCATAAAACTGCATGCCCACCCTCGACAACGGAAAGACGTAGATCGCATCTCCGGGCTGACGATGAGTCGCGAGATATTGCAGCACGGTGCGCCAGTGTTCGATCTCGTACGGCGGTGGATTTCTCACGATGGTGAGCACAGGGACCGCGAGAAACGCCGCCAGGAATCCCCATCCGAGGGCTGGATGCAGACGGGCGGCGAGGTCGCGAATTGACCCAGCCGCGGCGCCCAGCGCGAGCAGCAGGCTGGGCACGAGGTACATCGCGAGGCGTCCGCGGAATGGATACTGGTGAAGCGTCGCCACGACAAGTGCGACGACCAGCGGGGCGTCGACGATGAGGGCGTGCGAACGGTTGCGGCGCCAGAGCGCGACGAATCCGAAGAGCGCCGCGAGTGCGAAGACGGCCGGCCACTGGTATCGCAGGATCGTCGGATCGGAGAAGACCGAGACGAACTGGTCCCAGTACCACCGGAGTTGAGCGGCGGACGTGAGCGGCCACGGAAAAAATCCCGCCGCCCAGAAGTCGTGCATGAATTCCCGCGTCGCCGGAGTCATGCTGTGAAGCCCGGCCAGCAGACCGACGATCGACGCGACGGCCCAGAGTGGAACCGTGATCAGGAGCATCCGGCGCGCGTCCGCGTCGCGGGACAGGAGCCAGTCCACCCCGGTCGCGAGCCCCATCCCGGCCATCACGACAACGGCCGCCTGTGAGAACCACACGACGAGGAAACCGAGCGCACCAGCGGCCACCAGCCGCGCGCGTGATGTCGGGCACTCGCGGATCTTGACGGCGACAAGCGCCAGCAGAATCGCGGCGGCCACGTCCACTTCGTACTGCTTGACCTCGGCGCCGAACTTGATGAACGGCACGCCAACGGCGCAGAGCGCCAGCGCGATCGTCGCTCCGACGCGATCGAGCACCCTCGAGGCCAGCCGCCAGAACAGGACCAGACTGCCGATGCCGCACAGAAACGGGAACAGCCTCAGCGCCAGCTCGGTGCCGCCGAATGCCAGCACGCTGATCTTTTCGACGGCCAGGAAGCCGCGCGGTGCGACCTGGTCCAGTTGCAGTGGCTCGGTGAGCAGTGCGCCGAGTGGCAGCTCGAGGATGTTTCTCGCGAGGAGCACCTCGTCCAGCCACAGCGAGGTGCCCCCGAAGTACGCCAGGCAGCGCAGTGCGACGCCGACGAACAAGAGGATCGTGATCAGCGCGCGCCCCTGAAAGAGGCGATCGATCGCGCGGGTGGCAGATGGTGAGGTCGTCGGAGTCGCCGGATCTGACGTGAGCGTCATCTGGGCGCCGATTATGGCTCGAATTTCGCTCGAGGATGGGCTCCGAGCCTTGCGGCGTTGAGAGCAAGCGATATGTCCGCTAACTGTTTGACATGTGATCTGTCCGCTTAAGCGAAACTGCACCTTAGGTTTCGGCCAGCGTCCGAGCCCCGTGTTTCTTCGCCGCCGCCGAGCCAACGCACGTTTCGGAGGCGGGGGGGCGCCATGAAGTGGCGGCCGCGTGATCGTGACCTGCTCAATCCGTCGCTCTCGTACGCGATTACCGCGAGGTGGAGACGGGGTCAGGACGAGCGCGGTCATGCGTTGGCCTGGTCCGAGAACTGGGAGAATGCCGCAGGCGATGTCGTCTTCTATGGGTTCAGTTACGCGGTCGCCGACTCGGGTGCCGATCCCACGCCGACGACGCCGATGGAAGTTATTGGTTCGCGGTTCCTCGCCAGTGCGGTCGCGGCGATCGAACACGAGCAGCGGACTGGCGAGAACAAGCGTTAGCCGTTTTGGTTCTCAACGGCCGGTACATCGACAGAAAGAACAACAGCGCCTTCTCGCCAAATCATCCATACATCAGGTTCAGTAACCGGCGGCGCACACCCAGAGCGACTCACCACAGCACTGAGCGGAGCCATGCCGGCCGGAGGCGACTTTGAGCGCCGTGACACGCGGAGCTGTAAAACGGCGCCGGAGGCGTTCCCATCGCTCGAGGCGGTGTTTCGCCACCGGCGTACGCATTGGCTGTGAGCCGACCCTGATCCTCGCACGTCGTTCGGATCATCCAAGCCTCGAGCGTGTCGTAAGGACGCTCGCCGGAGGCGCGGTTTTTCCACGGCGCGAAACGGAGCCTCCGACTGGCATGGCTCCGCTCAGTGCCGCAGCAGCGGTGAACGAACGAACGTCCGCCCGACGACCTTGATTCTTGGTGGATTATAGAGGCGCGGTTTCGCTCCATTGATCCGCAGCGCCCGCGCGACGATAATCTGCGGATGCTCAGACCGCTTGCCGCCGGCCTCCTCACACTCCTCGCATTCACCGCCTCGCCCGTCGGGATCGCCCAGCAGGCGCAACAACCCCGCACCTGGCAGGAAGAACAGGACTTCAAGAAAGGGCCGACGCCGTTCGAGCCCCTGATGAAGTTCTGGTACGACCTCGATGCCTCGAGCGATCTCGTGACGATCCGCCCGCTCACACGCACGCTGCTCGACCGCGAGTTCACGCTGGTCACGGTCGCGAGGGACCCGGTCGCGACGCCGCAGGACGCGATCCGTTCGGGCAAGACGATCGTGCTGATCGCGAATGCGGTGCACGGCAACGAGACGGCCGGCAAGGAAGCGTCCCAGCTCGTCGCGCGTGAGCTGGTCTCCGGCAGCCTGCAGAAGCTGCTGGACGACGTGATCGTGTTGTTCGTGCCGTTGATCAATCCCGATGGTGGGGAAGTGCGGCGGCGGACGAACGAAGAAGGGTTCGACATGAACCGCGACTACATCAAGCTCGAGTCGCAGGAGATCTACGCGCTGGTGACGCGCGTGTTGAACGAGTGGACCCCTGACATTCACATCGACACCCACCACGGCGGGTCGGCGCCCTACACGCTGACCTGGCAGGGGACATTGAACCCGGCGGCGGACGCGCAGTTGCGTGCGTATCCGTATGCGCAGATCATCCCGCGGATCCGCGAGGCGCTGCGCGCCGAAGGGTATGACGGCTTCGACTATTCCGGGCCGCAGACGCGGGACGGCGTACGCGGCTGGGGATCCACGTCAGTCGAACCCCGCAAGCATCACGTCTACACCGGCATGGTGAATTCGATCGGCCTGCTGTTCGAAACGCCGTCGAGTTCGCACCGGGTGCGCAACGGTAAGGCCGAACCGATCCCGCAGGAGGAGCGCTACCGCCACCAGGTGCGGGGGCAGGAGATCGGGATGACCGCCGTTCTGCGGCATGCGGCCGAGAAACGCGCCGAGATCCGGGCGCTCACCAATGCGTCGCGCGCGCGCGCCATCCGCGCCGGCATGAACCCCGCGCAGGCGGAACCGTTCCCGGTGGAATACACACTCGTGTCGCGCGGAACCGAACCCGTGTGGATGCCGGAGGGCGGCGGCCGCGGACGGGGCGGCCGCGGGCAGGCTCCGGCGGCGCAGGGCGCCGGAGGCGCTGGTGCCGCGGGAGGTGCGCAGGGGCGCGGCGGCCGCGGGCAGCAGGGCCCGCCGCAGACCTACTCGCTGGAGCAGGTGCCCGTGTGGCTGAAGTACGACGTCAAACGGACCGTCCCCCGCGCGCGCGGCTACGTGATCCCCGCGTCGATCGCCAAGGTGGTGCCGCTGCTGCTCGATCACGGGCTGCAGGTGCACCGCTTCACCGAACCGGTGAAGATGGAGGTCGAGGTCTACGAGGCGCTGGGCGTGCGCCGCAACGAGTACTTCCAGGGGCACTATCTCAAAGCCGTGACCGGGGTGGAGAAGAAGACGGAGACGATCCAGATCCCGGCCGGGTGGTTCTACGTCAGCACCGCGCAGGCGAAGGGCAATCTGGTCTCCTACATCATGGAACCCGAGACCGACGACAACCTGATCACGTGGGGCTACACCGACAACGTGCTGCGTGTGACGCCGCAGAGTGTCGAAGAGGCGATGGAGGGCCTGCTCGGCGACAACGACATCACGTCGCTCACCCCCGAGCAGCGCACCCAGATGGAGACGCGGGCCGCCGCCATGATGAAGGGGCGGCAGCGTGTGCCGATGCTACGGGTCGTCAAGGAGCAGCCACGCAGGCTGATCGAGGTGACGCGTTTCACCGACTTGAACCGGACACGCTACTCGCAGCCCTGGTGAGAGACGTGCCCTCTCCCCATCGCTCATGAAATAATCCGCCACCAGTGCCAGCCGCCTCGTCTAACGACCGATGCTGACCCCGACCATGTGTCTACTGGTGGCGATCCTCTTTCAGGGCCCTCCACAGGGCCCTCCGCCTGCGCCACAGAAGCCGGCGCCACGGACGCCGGAGGTGATCGCCCTCAAGGGCCCCTTGAAGGTCTTTCTGGACTGTCAGTACGAGTGTGACACCGACTTCATCCGGAAGGAGCTCACGTTCGTGGATCACGTGCGCGACTCCCAGTCGGCCGACGTCCACGCCCTCGTGACGACCGACTCCACGGGTGGTGGCGGGCGCAACTGGAAGATCGAATTCATCGGACAGGGGCGGTTCGCCGGGCACGACGAGACCGTCACCTTCACCACGGCGCAGACGGCCTCGGACGACGACCAGCGGCGCGCGTTGCTTCGCTGGCTGAAACTGGGGCTCGCAACTCACGCCGCCATCGCGACCGGCCAGGCGGAGATCGACGTCACGCATGAGGCGCCGGCGAAGCCGGCCGAGGCGACCGCACAGCGCGACCCCTGGGATGCCTGGGTCTTCAGCCTGAACACCAACGGCAACTTCAGCGGTGAAGCGGCCTCGAGCAGCAACAGCGTGCGCTTCAACACCACTGCCAGCCGGGTAACCGCCGACTGGAAGTTCAGCATCAACGGCAACTGGAACCGCAGCCGCAGCACCTTCGAAGTGTCCGAGGAAGAGACGGTCCGGAGCCTGACCAGCAGCTGGAACACGAGCGCGCTCGCCGTGAAGAGCCTCGGGCCCAAGTGGTCGGCGGCGGTGCGCACGGCCGTGAGCGGATCGACCTTCTCCAATTACGACCACAACGCCCGGCTCATGGGAGGCATGGAGTACGACTTCTTCCCGTATGCCGAGTCGACCCGCCGTTCGCTCACGGTGAGTTACCTGGTGGGCTTCGCGCACTACGATTTCACGGAGGTCACGATCTTCGAGCGGCTGACCGACAGCGGCTTCGAACACACGTTCGGCGCGAGCCTCGGGCTACGGCAGCCGTGGGGGTCGGTGGGCCTGCAGTCCACCTTCGCGCAGCATTTCGACGATCTCGCCCGGAGCCGTTTCAATATCTACGGCGACGCGGACGTGCGGCTCTTCAAGGGGTTCTCGTTCAACGTCTACGGCGATTACTCGCGGATCCGCGACCAGATCAACCTGCGCCTGGGGGACGCGTCAGAGGAGGAGGTGCTGCTCCGGCAGCGCCAGCTGGCGACCGGATTTCAGTACTTCATGGGCTTCGGCGTCACCTACCGCTTCGGCTCGATCTACAACAACGTCGTCAATCCGCGCTTCAGGAACTTCTGAGCTCGCTGCACGAGTCATGAGACTGCTCGCCGCTGTTTCCGCCGCGCTGCTGCTCACGACGGCATCTGCCTGCGGGCAGGCGGATGCGCCCGTGTCACCGGCGCCTGCGACGGCATTCGCGGACACCACGGGGATCTGGTCCGTGCGCTACCGTGTCCTTGAGTGCGGATCCACCGAGAGTTTCTGCCCCGGCGTACTTGGCACCATCGAGGACGTGACACTTCGGCTCGAGCAGCGCGGTGGTGAAATCGCCGGCCTCTTCACGGCCGCGCCCGGCTCGCTCACGCGAGCGGTCGTCGTCCCCCTGTCAGGGCGGATGATTGACGCCGGGGCGATCCAGCTGTCGGGGACGAGCCCCGGCGCCGGGTTGGACCCGATCGATTGGCAGGTGCGCACCATGGAGCTGCGCTACGACGGGAGCGCCGGGCTCACCGGCACCTTCGAGTTCGTCGCATCGGGTGTGCCGTATCACCTGCGCGTGCGTGGCGAGATCGTGTCGGCGGCGCGGCGTCCGCTGGAACGCGAGGGGTTCTCGGGCGAGTGGGGCGGCCGGTATCTGGTCACCGGCTGCTCGGTCAGCGTCGGCCAGCATTGCCAGCCGGACCGCGTCGGCTGGGCTGAGTCCTTCACGCTGTCGCTGACCGAGACGGCGGGGACGGTTCACGGCCTCATGCGCAGCACCCTCGGCGACATCGAAGTGAGCGGCACAGTGTCGGGATCCCGGATCCAGCTCGCCGGCGCGCGCAGCACATCGGGTGCCACCGTGCGTATCGCGATCGTCAGATGGGACGCGCACCGGGATCAGTTCGGCGGTCTCCACGGCTCGTTCGTGTACTCCTACGAACGAGGATCACCGCTGACCGCGGCGTCTGTGGCGGACGCCGAGTTGCGGTTCGTTGCCCGGCGTCCGTAGCCGAGCTGTGGTCGCCGTCAACGACATCACCTCGCCCGGCTTCAGAATGCCGGTTCCTGCTGCGCTGCGCAGTCCATCTGCGCGGAGGCTGCGTGTTGTCGTTGTGCCCGTTCCGTCCAGGGCGGCCGTGGCGGTAGTCGAAACGCGCTCAGCTCAGCGAACCCGCGCATCGTCTGTGAAGGGGTTGCGTACGCGAACGCCTCGCAGGACCTGGCCGTCGGTCAAGTCCTCGGTCCACAGCACGTCGCATCCTGATTCGGCGGCGGCGACAACGATCATGGCATCCCAGAACGCGATCTTCGCCGCATCGTGCAGGCCGACCGCGTCGAGCACGTCGCCGGCCGTGGGCGCAAAGACCCGCCAGGCGGAGAATTCGCGAAGGCGCGCAATGGCCTCCTCCAGCGGCAGCGGCTTGCCGACCTTTTTCGTGACCGTGACGAAGAACTCCTGAAGCACCTGGACGCTGAGGCAGCCACCACCGGTGTCCCAGAGCCGCTCGAGCAGGTTGGCGGCAATCTGTTGCTTGCGTGCCGCCGACGCGTCGAACGCGTACACGAGCACGTTGGCGTCCACGAACTCCCGTTGCCGCTCAGCGTTCATGCAGCTCGTCGCGCGACCACGCCCGCCGTCCCCGGGTCCCGAGCGAGCGGACGGACTTCAACGCCGTCAACGCGCGCTTGCGGGCGGCAGAATACCGCCGGTCCTCGTCCGCGAGTCGATCGAGCGCCTCCGCCATAAGCGCCGAGACCGAGGTGTCGCGGTCCGCCGCGACCCGCTTGACCCGCTTCAGCAGGGCCCTCGGGAGGCTCAGCGTGATGTTCTGGTTCTCAGCCACCAAAATGAGTGTAGCACGAAAACTCGTGGACAACGTTCCAGGGAAGGCAATCGGCCCCTTGTCACCCTCCGCGGCCTTACCGCCGCCTGCCGCCGTCAGCTGGCGCGGCACACGCAGCAGTGGCAACGGGTGGCGGGCGTGATCGCACGGCTGCTGCGTGGCGCGGAGCAGCCCTGATGTGGACCCGCATCGTCTCGTGGTGCTCGCGTCTCGGCTTTGCCTGGGCGCGCCGTCGCCTCGCCGATGACACGCGGCGCGAGTTCGAGATGCACCTCGAGCTGCTTGCCGAACGTTACGT